>CAZXPM010000011.1:1366-19486 GCA_964643155.1 uncultured Planctomycetales bacterium
TCCCAGGAGGCGATGATGCAGGAAGTTGAATGGGCTAAGGGTGTTCTTCTCGGTTCCCCGTACGCTTATGTGTTGGCGGTAACGGTCAACGAAGCCGGCATTCCCAACGCAATGGGAGTCGGCTGGTGGACCTACCTCTCGGCCAAACCCAGGCTGCTGGGCATGGCCATTGCGCCCCAGCGCTACACACACGATTGCCTGCAGCAGGTGCCCGAGTTCACGCTCTGCTTCCCCGGCAAGGAACTGGCGCTGCCCGCCTGGCGGTGCGGCCAGATCTCCGGCCGGGCGGTGAACAAGTTTGAGGAGCTGGGATTGACCCCTCTTCCGTCCAAACAGGTGAAGCCGCCGCTCATTGAAGGCTCCACCGTCGCTTTTGAATGCAGGGTGGCTAATGCGCTGGAGACTGGCGACCACATATTCTATGTAGGCGAGATTGTCGCCGTGCATGGCGACCTTGAGAACCGGGAGCACCTGTACACCGAGTTCTACAGCCGGGTCATCAGCATGGCCCATGACGGCAAGCCGGACTGGAAGCTGGAAGAGACCCTGGGCCTTCCCGGCCAGCTCAGCCGGTAAGCGGTTACCGGGAGGGGAGCGCGGCGTCCGGAAGGTAGAAGCGAGCAGATGAATCCTTGACACGTACACAGTTATCGCCCATAATTGAGACTGGTTCTCAAAGTCAAATCGCTCCGGTAGATGGTACTACAGATTGGTGACACCAAAGGCGACAACTGCTGCAACCGACATCAAACGCATAGCCCTCAGTAGCGCACCTGTTGGTGAGTGGCGTGTGATTGCCGCGCTGGAAGGTGACGAGGAAGTGCGCCGGCGCCTGGCCGACCTGGGGTTTGTGCGCGGAGCCAAAGTCCGGATTGTGCAGCGCGTCGCCGGTGGCGCTAAAGTCCGCTTGAATGGCTTTAGCCTCGCCATGAGCAACGCTCTCCAGCGGCAGGTGCTGGTTGAGTGACCGCCCACCCCTTCAGCACTGAGAAGAAATGAGCCCATTCAGATGCCACCCCCAGATTCCCCCCAAGGCGATCATTGACGACCGCGCGCCGGGCGAGCAAGAGATAATCCTCTGCGGCAATCCCAATGCGGGCAAGTCGTCCCTCTTCAATCTGCTGACAGGCGGCCGCGCCCACATAGCCAACTACCCGGGCGTCACGGTGGAAGTAAAGCACGGCCACACGCGCGTGAACGGCCGCCGCTTTGTTATCCTGGACACTCCGGGCATCTACTCCCTGTCCGCCAGGACCGAGGACGAGGTCGTCGCTGAGTCAATCCTGCTCAGCCATCATCCCAAGGTCTGTATCCAGGTAATGGACGCGAACAACCTGTCCCGCGACCTTTACCTTACACTGGAACTGCTGGAGCTGGGCTATCGCCCGGTGCTGCTGCTGAACAAGTGGGACCTGGTGCGCAGCCAGAGGCTGGACCCCAGCGTGGAGGCGCTGGGGCGTTCTCTCGGCGTGAAGTGTTTCGCGGTCTCGGCCAAGCAGCCACAGTCGCTAGCGCCGGTGCGCGAGTTCCTGGCGCAGCTTGAGCCGGATGCTGCCGCCCGCGCCGGCGATGCGGCGATTGAGCTTGACTACGGTCCCGTTCTCGGCCCCATCCTGCGCCTGGCGGAGGAAACGCTGGCCGAGCGTGGAGGAGTACTTCCCACCCCTCTGCGCTTCGCCGCCCTGCGAATGCTAACGTGCGGGCTGGGACGGGGCCCGCACCACGGCGGACGCGGACGCGGCCGGTATCGGCGGTTTGCCGGCGGGCCGCCCTGCGAAAGACGCGCGGAGCCTGGCGGGGGATGGCGCCGGCATTTGCTGCTCACAGCGCGTGAAGCGTGCGAGTCCCAGCTCGGGCAGGAACCCGCTGAAGTGGCCGCCGAACAGCGCCACGCGCACATACGCCGGCTACTGGATGCTGCGGGCTTCCCCGCGCCAGACACTTCCATTGCACCTGCACCCTCGCAGAGGTCCGCCTTCGCTTGTGAAAGCACTGGCGCCGCCGCCACTGCAGAGCAGGTTGCTCCCCCGCCAACACCAACCACCCGCACCGACCGCATTGACCGCTGGCTGCTGCATCCCGTCGTGGGTTACCTCGTCTTCATCGCGGGCTTGTGGCTGGTCTTCCAGGCGACCTTCACCCTTGGCGCTCCATTGGCGAGCCTGCTGGAGACCGTCGTGGCATGGCTTGCCGCCACTGCCAAGTCCGCCCTTGCTTTCTCTCCATTTACGGCGTCGCTCATTGGCGAGGGCATCATTCCCGGCGTGGGACTCGTGCTCATCTTCTTGCCGAACATCCTCATCCTCTTTCTTGCGCTCGCGCTGCTGGAGGACAGCGGCTACCTCTCACGAGGCGCCCTGCTCACTGACGGCATACTGCGCCGCTTCGGCCTGTCCGGCCGTTCGTTCATCCCCATGGTTGTGGCCTTTGGCTGCAATGTCCCCGCCATCCTCGCCGCCCGCACAATGCCCACGTTCAAAGACCGGCTCATCACTATCGCCGTCATCCCCTGGATGAGCTGCTCAGCCAGGCTCCCCGTGTACATTCTGCTCGCGGGCGCGTTTTTCCCTGCACGCTGGGGCGGCACCGTTATCCTGGCGATGTATCTGCTTGGTGTCCTGGCGGCAGTATTCGCCGCCAAGCTGCTGCGCAAAGCGGTTGCTGGCGAAGTGGGCGAACTGCTGGTGGAGCTGCCGGATTACCGGATGCCCCGCGTGGGAGCGTCCATCCAGAAAATGTGGTCGCACACGTGGCACTATATCCACAAGGCCGGCACCATCATCCTCGCTGCCGCCGTCATCATCTGGTTCCTCTTCACTTTCCCGCAAACACCGCAAGCCACTGCCCGCGCCGAGATCATAGCCTCCGGGGCCAATCCCACCAGCGAAGCTATCTCTCAGGTACAGGTCTCGCGCAGCTTTGCCGGACGCATCGGCCGGGCGATTGAGCCGGTGTTCCGCCCGCTGGGGCTGGACTGGCGAGTTGCCGTGGGCCTGGTTGGCGCGTCAGTGGCTAAAGAGGTGATGCTCTCCACCATGGGCGTGGTTTACGGCGTGGGCGAGGAGGTGGACGCCGGCAGCCAGCGGCTGGTTGCAGCCGTGCGCGAGCGGTCCGGCCTTACCCCGCTGACGGGCCTGGCCCTGATGGTCTTTACCCTGTTCTACCTGCCCTGCCTGCCCACTCTTGGCGTCATCTTCCGCGAGCTAATGAGCCTCCGCTGGACCGCCGCCATCGTGGGCATGCACCTCGCCACCGCCTACGCTTTAGCACTGGCTGTGGTCGTGGTTGGCCGCCTGGCCGGCCTGCGATAACCCCTTGCGCGGCCGGGGTGAAAGTGCCACAATCCTCTAGCTTTGGACGCAACTGTGAACAGCAGCAGCTCCAGGCTCAGTGTCCTGCCGCTAGAGCGCGAGGACTTAGCGGCAGCACAGCACATCTTCGCCGACTGCGGTGAAGCCGGATTCGCCGGCCCTGGCCTGCGCCAGTGCTTTGAGCGGGGGGAGCTGTTCAACGACGGAACCCAGTCCTTTGTGCTGCGCGCTGAGGGCGCTCCAGCGGGCATCGCCATCGCAAGCGGCATTGAGCAGACGATTCCGCAAGTGAAGCTCTACCTGCCGGGCGGAGCCCGCGACACCACTTGGCTCCGGGAGGACGCCACCCGCTGGCTGGCGGACTGCTATCTCTCTATGCGCTGGTATGTGGTGGCGGTGCGCTTTGCCCTGCTTCCGGCCAAGGCGAACGCCGGCGGCAGTGGAACGGAGGAAACGGAGATAAGCCGTGCCGACTGGGAGGGCTGGGGCCACCACCCGGTGCGTGACAACATCACGGAACTCCCTGCTAGCGGTGAGCCGCTCGCGGCGGGCCAAGTCACCTATGAGCCACTCACCGAAAACCACGTCCCCTTCCTCCAGCACATCATGCTCTCCAGCTTTGAGTTCTACAACTTCAGGCCGACGAACCGACAGCGGCTGGAGCATTTCGTCCGCGAGGGCAAGTTCTTTGGCGACTCCAACCGCTACTTCGTCATCTACGCGGAGCAGGAGCCGGCAGGGGTGGTGCGGGCAGAGGAGGTTCAGCGGCCGGCACCCGAAGTGGGGCTAAGGCTGCTGGGGCCCTGGCAGTCGCGCGGAGTTGGCTCGCACGCAACACACTTCATTGTGGATTACGTGTTCAATAAGCTGCCGCGCCCGGCGCACAAGGTGCGTGCTCTCACTGCTGCGGATAATGTTGGTGGCAACAGAGCGCTACAGAAACACGGCTTCACCCTTGAAGGCATCAGCCGCCAGCAGTGGTACATCCGCGGCGGCTGGCGCGATGCAGCCATGTACTCCCTGCTGCGCTCCGAATGGGAGCAGTCCAGCTAGTTCTGTTCTTTCTCACAAACCAGCACAACCTCGCCCCTGCCGGGCAGGTCAACATCAAAGCCGTCCACCAAGTCCTGGGCTATGTTGAACCCTGACTCCCTGACTTCCAGGCGAAGCTGCGGCGTGGGCGGCACCTCCAGCGTAAACGAGTGTGTGACCATCACCGGCTCCTCCCCCCGCTTGTAGCGTACTATCTCGGTAAAATGCCGCAGTAGACCGTCGGGCTCAAGCTCCACCTTGGTGCGCTTCATGATTGAGCTGATACCGTCCACTTTGCTGGCGGGCTGAGTGCTCGTGAACTCGTGGGTGAGCCGCTCGGGCATGCTGTGCTCCAGCAGCTCAAGGCCAAACATCCCACCTGGGCGCAGCCAGGACCATATCTTGCGGAAGACTTCGGTCCTGCCCTGCTTTCCCCTGAAATGGTGAATGCAGCCAGAGTGTAGAATCACTACGTCCGCAGGTTCGTCCGGACAGTAGTCAAACAAGTCCGCTTCCACATACCGGGGGTTGTCTTCTGACTGTGCCCGCCTCCGTGCGATAACCAGCATCTCGTGGCTGCTATCCACTCCGGTCACCTCAAATCCGGTGGCCGCAAGCCCCTCCGCAATGGCGCCGGTCGCGCACATCGGGTTGATCAGCCTCTTGCCGTACGGCTTTGCGAGACCCGCCCAGAAGGCTATTTCATCCCGCCGGTCAGGCCAGAAGGCGTCAAAAGCCTCGGCGCGAGTCCCGTAAACGGACGTAATGTCGTAAGGCTCACCCTTAGCCGGGTTCATAGCCACCCCTCCAGTGCGCAGCATAATGCCACAGCAAGCAATTCTAGCAGAAACAGCGGATTGCCACCGCGTATGTTGTCTGCGCTGGACCTTTGCACTAGAATAAGAGCGGGTGATGCAATGCTGGACCCAATGATCCGGTTGTTCACGCGAATGAGAAGCAAAACCGTGGAACTCGTGGACAATATGCTCTCGGAGCACCTTCAGCTTGAGTCTCCCGATGTGCGGACGGTGGGGGAGATTCTCGCCCACATCCACAACTCCTTGTGCGACTGGATGGTGGGTATTGATGACCGATGGAAGTGCTCAAAAGTCCCCAATGACAAGGTGCACGACCAGGCCGAACTCCGCAAGGCGCTGGTAAGCAGCGGGAATCACTTGACTTCCCTGTTCTCCGACGCGGATAGCGCGCTGTTGCGCCGCAATATGGGGCATGTGGGCACCGGAGCGGACTTCATCGGCTACATGGTGGCCCACGAAGCGCACCACCACGGCGAGATGGCCATTATCTTGTTGGCGAATGGCCACCGTAAGCTGTTCCGGAAGCTGTGGCACGAGGGCAACGAGATCAAGTAGCCACCGAGCGAGCAGCTCTGCGGGGGCGTAGCGTCCCTGGTGGCGTTCTTGAGTGTGACTTACCCCAGGAGGGAACAATGTGTGAACCTGGTGAAAGCGGGACTACTGGCACAGGGCACAAGCTGCGCATGGAGTTGACGCTGAAGCGCGTCACCGTCGCCGTTATTGTAACCGCCAGCCTCATTCTCTTTCTCGGCTTCCTGCACGGGCGGCTTGCAGTTGTGCCGTTCTGGCTGGGGATACTGGCCATTGCCGCGCTGGCACTCTCGGTGCTCAGCGGGTGCACCGTGGTTGAACGCACCGCCGGGTCGCTGCGGACTAATGGCGACTGGCCCGCCGAGAGCCAGGTTGCGGGCCTGATATCTCTGCAAAGGGGCCTTATCTGCCTGGGTGTACTCCTGACGCTCGCGGCGCTAATCACCGCGGTCTATCTTCCCGCGAGTCCCCTTCGTCCGGTGCGGATAAGCCCGCAGCCTGTGAGTCGGCCGCAGACGCCTATGCGCCCGTTCAGCCGCGGGAGAATGGAGCAGCCGCAGCGCGACGCCCAGCCTGAGCCAACGGAGGAGCACCCTTCCGGCCGACTGGAACGGGTGCGGCCCACCCCGCCCCGCCGCGGACGCGGCCGGGAGCCGTCTCCGCCCGGGGACGCTTAGCGTCGCACCCTACTCCGCGGATGCCGGAATCAGCGCCGTCCACTCATTGCCGCCCAGGGCGTCCATGATGCTCCCCGGCAGGTCGCAGAAAACGCCGTACTCCGGCCACCATTGAATGAGGTCGTTGGCGGACTGCTTGCTGTTGTAAGCGTCATCCGCACCGCCCTCGTCAATGAACAGCGAGAGCGAAGTGCCTCCGTGGTAGTCATTGCCGCCAGCCCGCGCCTGCCCCGGCTTGTAGTCGTATGTATCCTCCCCGCCGCGGTCCCAGAATACGCACAGCGAGTTGTGAGCCGACGCGCCCTGAGAGAAACCGGTTCCACCCTCGTAGCGGTCGTTGCCGCCACCCTCCACGAACATGGTCACGCACTCGTCCCAGGCCAGACCCTGCGCCACCGCCTGGCGCGTCTGGTACCAGTCGCTGCCGCTGTCCTCCAGAAAGCAGCCGACCGCCTGATGGGCGCAGAAGCCCTGGTTGTAGCGCGAACCGACGTAGTGGTCGTCACCTTCCGTGTCGTGCAGCCAGCCCAGCCCGAAGTAGTAGCCGCCTCCCTGGGAGAAGTTGCCAGCCTCGTAGTAATCGTCGCCCTGGACATCCACCATCGCGGCCAGCCCACCGGAGGCGTAGCCACGGAAGCCCTGCGCGCAACCCTGCGACCAGGCGTCAAAGATGCCGGGGTCGCCGTAGCCAGTGGGGTACTTGCCTTTGGCATAGCAGTAGTCGTCACCCCGCAGGTCAATATGCATCCCCACCCCGCGCGCGCCGCCGAAGCCCTGAGATTTGCACTGCGCCTCGGTGCGGTCGTTGCCGCCGCAGTCCAGCTTCACCCCCCAGCCGAAGATGCCTGCGCCCTGCATGAGCTCCTCACCGCGGTACACATCGTCTCCGGCGAGGTCCAGCAGCATGCCACCGCCCATGAAGCCGGTGCCCTGACACCATTGCAGCCCCACGTACTCGTCGTCGCCGCTCAAGTCCAGCAGCATTCCCACGCCCATGGAACCGCTGCCCTGGGAGTAGCGCAACGTCGATTCATACGCGTCGTTCCCCCTGAACTCAATCAGCACGCCCACGGGATGCTCCAGCGAAACGCCGGCGCCGGCGTTGGTGGTGTAGAAGTCGTCCCCCCCGAGGTCTATCACCAGTGCGGCGAAATCACGCTGGCGCCAGGTGTGGCCGGTGCCGGAGATGATGAGCTTGCCCAGCGGCGTTTCGCGCACGAGCAGGTCGCTTTCGTTCAACCGTCCGGCGAACTCCTTCGCCAGGTCGCGCCGCAGCGTCTCCAGGTATGCGGCATTCGCCAGTTGCGCCAGCTCCTTCTGCGCCAGCATCAGTTCCTGGTAGTCAATGCGTTTGGCCAGCTCCACCAGCTTCAGGTTGCCTTGCCTACGCGCGCGGTGGTCGTCCTCGTGGATGTAGGTCATCCAGCAGAAGACATCGGTCAGCTCCTCACGCTGCGACTCCAGGAATCTCCTGTCCTCCTCCGAGAAAGCGGCAAAGGCAGCGCGGACGTGCGCTGCCGCCGCTTCCAGCACGCTGTAGATTTGATCCATGTGCCCCTCGGCGGACAGTCCAGTGGCCAGCGGCACCCGCGCAGTTTTCACCACCGGCAGGTCCAGCATCTCGCGTACGGACTCCAACACTCCGTTGCACCCGTTCACTCCTGCACTTGCGCGGCTGATGAGCTCATCCGACAAACCGCGCACCATGCCCTCGGTCTTAAGGCCGTCACGGAGGAGATACGTCACCCGCTTCAGGCGGTAGCCGTCGTCCGGCGTAGCGCGAGTGTCAAGCCGCTGCAAGAGGTCATCGCACTCCGGCGCAATCCCCGCCGCGCCGATCAGCAGTTCCATCAGCCCACGCACCTCGGGATGCTGGTCCTGGTCGGGGGGAAACAGCACATCGTTAGGGGGGATAACGCCGACGGCCACTTGCGGCCGCGAACCGAGGATTACTGTCAGCTCCAGGGTAGCCGGCTCATTCACCAGCTCCAGCGAGATGCGCTGCCCCGGTGCGGCACTCTCCGCCAGCGCTGCGAGTGCGGCCAGCGGGTCTTCAACCGCGTAAGGTTCGCCGTCAACCAGCAAAGCAATCTGCGGCCCCGGCCGGTAGACGGTAAGCGCCAGTGGGTCGCCCACCTGTTTACCCCCCAACGCTTCCTCCAGCACCGCAAGGAAACCCGCCGGATCGCCTTCCAGCTTCATCCCCTCAATCGCGGTGATGATATCCCCGCTGCGCAGGCCACTCCGCTCCGCCGGCGAATCGCCAACCACCTGCACCTGTATGCCCGGCGGCTCGGCGACCACCGACATTTGCACGCCTATGTAAACGTGCTCGGCCGCGGAAGCAGCCCACCAGCATCCAAGAAGAAGGGTAATCACGGTGAGCAGCAGCCCTCGCCTAAGTGTCTGGATCAACGTCCACATTCGTCCCTCCCGGCGCGATGCTTCGCGCGGGAGGATTGTAGCTTAAGGCCTGCGGCTTGGGCTCCAGCTTACCCCGAGCCTATTGCCTCGTGCACCGGCACGCCGCTCTCCAGCTTGGAGTAGTCCAGCTCAGAGCCGTAGAGGCTATGCGGGACCATAAAGATGCCCAGCATCACCACCACGGCGATGAAGGCAGCCCAGCGTTCACGGGCACGGATGGGTCGGCGGACCCCGATGATCACGATCGCGATGAGCCAAGCCACCAGTGCAACCAGCGTCTTATTGTCCGTCAGGTCCCAGCCGAAAGGAACCCCGGACCACCAGGTGCCAAAGGCGTAGTGCTGAACCACGGGCCCGAAGATGAAGCCGCCGATGATGAGAAAAGCAAAGGTCCACCAAGCGTGGCATCGCAGCTGCCCCTGGTTCCAGATGGCTTCCAGCGCCGTGCGCGCGGCGAGCAGCATCGCTAAGAACATGAACAGAATATGCGGGAGCATCGCCCACAGCGGCACGTGCCCCTTGAAACGGATGACCGTGGCGCCCTGAGGCGGCACCATCACCTTCTCGCCACCGTCTTCCAGCACCATGTGGTATTGGAGCTTGCCTGCCATCGGCTGCGCCGGCAAGTGAGCCATAAGTCCCTTCTCGTCCCGCACCATACCGGCCTCGGTGTATGGGTCGTCAGTCCTGTAACGCCGCCACACTATCTTTCCACTGACGCCGGGCGGAACATCAATCCGCACCGTAGCGTCGGCTGCAGTATCTGCGGAGCGGGGCAGCTCGTAACTTACTGCCTGCCCGCCCACAAACACCTCGCCGCGCAACGGATACGTCGGACCGGTGACTCGTTGGTAAACCGCCGAAGACGCGGTAACGAGCAAGGCTATCACCCAGAACAGGGAACGAATCCAGGTTGCACCCCGCCGTGGCGTTTCATTACATATGTTCATTGCCCTATACTACCACCGATGCGCTAGAATCCGTCTGGGGAGGAGACAGATGAAACCACTTCTCGCTTTCGCCCTGCTCGTGAGACTCTTGTGGCCATCGTTCAGTGCTTTCGCCCTGACGCCCTTGGCTGACGCGGAGAAGGCGGCGTTGCTGAATGCTGCAAAGAGGGTTGAGGATGCCGTGGTTGACCGCGACCTGGAAGCGCTGCAAAGTTGCTGCAGCCGCTGGATGGGCCTCTGGATAGACGCAGGGCAACTGGGGAATGACCCGATGCCGGTGATTTACTACGGCTGGGAGCAGATACCGCAGATGATGGAAGATCAGCGCCTGCATCTCCTCGGCTGGGCGGACGGGACCGGTTTGCCCGTATTCGGCCGCACCGGCGAGATTGTATGGGAGGGCCGGTGGGAAGTGCACGATGTGGGTACGGGCGAGTTGCGGCGAAGCCCGTGGCCTGTACAGGCGGTGCCGTTGCCAGAGTTGATGACAGAGAACGACGGGATGGCGGTGGACCGCTTCACGGTGCCTCCGGCGAATGTGCTCTTCCGCTGGGACGGCGCATACCACTATGTGCAGTACTTCTCGGCCGGTGCGGATGGCGACCCGGCCGAGCCGTTTGATAACGAGTACTGGTTCCTGATATTCGGTCTCTCGCGCATGAGCGCAAGGCCCGAATGGAAGCTCGTCGGCATCGCTTACCTCCCTGGCTGGGGGATTTGAGCGCTAACTGGAGTCCCTGCCGGCAAAGAGCTTTCCAGGCATGGTGTACGCCTGCAGCGCACCGCCAAGGTTAAACAGGCGGATGCGTCCCCGCTGAATGTACCAGTAGTTATAGACCACCTGTGGTGGCTCGGCATCAGGGTCGCGCGGTTTCCGCGCCGGCAGCCACACCGACACCAGCGGCCCTGAGATGCCTTCAGTAGTTATCGCGTAGTAGTCCTGGGCGTAGGCCCATTCGTACGCGTCCCAGCGGTAACGCACAAGATGGGCGCTGGTTGTGAACGAGTGAGGCGAATCGTCAACTACCTCCAGCTCCCACGAGCAGGGCTCTGAACGGATACGATTGAGCCCGGCACTCCAGTCCGGGCAGGGCAGCTCCCGCCGCCACCGCTCCTTGCCATCAGCGTCTATGGCGAGCAGCGTGTAAACTGAGCTACCGCCGCCACGCGGCAGCCACCCGAGCAGCGCGAATCCGAACTCGGTGCAGCCGGCGAACGGAAGCGGCTCCAGCTCCCAGTGCGCCAGTATCTCATTCCCTTCCGGCTCAGTCCTCAATATCTCCGCAATGACAGTGCCAGCGTCCTCCGACTGCCCCGTCAGCAAGAACTTGTTGTCTCTGGCGCCAAGGGCAATGTGGCCGTACTCGTACTCATGCGGGAAGTTGATGGTTCTCACCTTCAGCTCCGCCAGCCCGAGCTGATACACATTGCCGCCGGACTCCGAGATGGCCAGCACGCTCCGCTCGTCAGGACCATAGCCCAGGCGGCGGGCTTTGGCGCCGACTTCCCAGCGTCCCCTCACTCTCCCTGCTTCCGTGACTTCTGCGAGCTCCCCGCCCATCGTAAGCGCGATCCACCCTGCTCCCTGAACCCAGAGCGCGTCCGCCAGCCGTTCGTTCAGCGTCGCCAGCCGCCGGAAATGCTCACCGTTGAAATCCACTTCCCACAGCCCCCACGGCTCCCCGGCGCCAAACACGGCGGTGGCGCCTTCCGGGTGCAGACGGAGCACTGCAGCCCGGACCGACTCCTGCTGCGCCAGCGGGTAACTTACGGTGATGAGTGTCTTCCGCTCGCGGTCAAAACGCCAGGCGTATATCCGGCGGCGCAAGCTCCCATTTGCGGCTTCCAGGTACCAGCCGGCCACATAGCGTCCATCAGGCGTGATATCGGCAAAGGTGGCGTCTGGATGGACTGCATTCTTGTAGTTGAACTCCCAGGCGAGCGGCAGCTTGCGTACCTGCGCCGTGGAAGCGGCCTGGTCCTCGCCGCTTGCCTGCCCGCTGCCCTCGGTGCAGGCCGCAGCCAGTGTACCCACCAGCGCGAAGAGAAGCAAAGCGGCTTTCCATGGGAATCCCACGGGTCAATGATACTCCAAGCCCACGGATCTAGCTTTCCATCTGGCGTACGATACTATCCGCCGTCGTGACATACGCAAAGCCAAACGCCAGGTTCAGCAGGCTTGCCAGATGCATCTCCTCGCAAACGCTTCCGGTCGCGTCCGCCGGGATGAAGACGCGGTAGTCCCTCATGTAGGCGTCGCGCGCCGTGGTTTCGCAGCAGAGGTTTGTCATTATGCCGGTGACCACGAGGTCTTCCACCTTGAATCCTCGCAGCACCGTCTCCAGGTCAGTGTTGTAGAACGCCGAGTAGCGGCGCTTGAGGATAACTGGGTCGCCCTCCTGCGGCGCAAGCTCGCCATGCACTTCGGATTCCGGGCTACCCTCTATGCACATGCCCTCCCACCACCATCCCATGATGCCCGCGTCCGAGCCGTCGGCTCGGTGAACATGCCGCGTGTAGACCACGGGACGCCCGGCGTCGCGGAAGGCGCAGACCATGCGTTTGACCGTCGGAAGTATGGCGAGGCCGCCGCACGTGAAAGTGGGCGACTGCGGGTCCAAGAAGAACTCCTGCATGTCAATCACCAGCAGGGCGGAACTTGCAGCTTCCAGCTGCATCTCGTGGAGGTTGAACGGCTCAATCGCTTTCAACCACTCCTGCGTCTTCTCTGCAAGGTTCTCGGTCGTAACGTATCTATCCACTGCGAGCCTCCTGATATGAACGTACGAAGTGCTGAGACAGCCGGCGATGGAGTGAGAATCACTTTTTTGACCAAAGACCCATCTTGTTCCCGACGCTATCGCGGAAATAGGCGTAATACCCCATTTCGGCCTCGTTGCCGATGGGCGTTTTCTCGGTGAGCTTCTCTCCGTTGTTTTCCTCCACCCTGGCAAGATAAGCTGGAATGTCGTCCACCTCAATGATGAGCACAACGCCTGCGGGGCTGATTCTGTCCGAGCCAAAGAAGGCGCCGCCGGTGGCGCCCGGCCCGGTAGTAAACAGCCAGTATGGCTCGTTCCCCCAGGCCGTCACTTCCCAGCCGAACACGGCTTCGTAGAAGCGCTTGGATTCTTCCAGGTTGGTTGTCGGGATTTCGATATGGCATATGGGATTCCCCATTGGTATCCTCCGCGACCTGATGTAAGGACATTATGCCCCATTTGCCGTCTTTAGGGTAGCCCGCCGGCAGAAACCGCCCGTTAAAACAAAAATCCTGGCACTGTCCTACTTTCCCACGGGGTTGCCCTCCGCAGTATCATCGGCGCTGGTGAGCTTAACTTCCGTGTTCGGGATGGGAACGGGTGTTACCTCACCGCCATGAGCACCAGGACCTGCAATTATAATGCTTCTCTGCGCGATGTCAAGCTCGCGCATCGTGCTATAATGCCACCACTCTAATCGCCGGGGGAATGGGCATGAACACTACCCACATTTTGAGCCTGTCACTCGCCTTGTTCACAGCGGCCTCGTTCGCATTCGGCTCTTGTGGACATACAGCCGTAGTGCCTGCGCCAGCGCAGGCTGAACGCTCAGGTGTTCTTGCGCAACTGGATGAGCTAACCGCGCCAGCGGGCGTTCCGGGAGACGTCTTCAGCGCGCTGAAAGCTGAGCTGGAGCGCCAGCTCGTCTTGCATAAGCGCATCGGTTCTGACGGGAAACTCGTGTCAGTGCCCCCTACAGGCGAAGGCAACCGGGTCAATGAAATCAGCTACCGGGAAGAAGGCGGAAGCAACATACTCGTGTGGAGCTACCGACTGCTTGGCGATTACGACCAGAACGGCAGTGTTTCCATTGCGGACTTGACACCCATCGCCATGAATTTCGGCCGCTCAGTGGCTGACTACCCGGCCGCCGAACCGGTGGACGGGAGTGGAAACGGGAGCGTGGGCATTGAAGACGTCACTCCCATTGCGCAGAACTTCGGCGTCAACGTCACTTCCTACGATATTGAGGGCAGCGACGACGCCGAAACCGGTTACTCCAACGTGGGCAACATCCTGTTTGAGGATGCTCTAGCGGCTGTCGGCTGGCTTCAGTTTGAGTTTGATCTGGGAGCAACTCCAGCATATGAGTGGTACCGCGTGGTGCCGCTGGATGCCAGTGCAACGCCAGGCACGCCGAGCCTCCCGGTCCACTTCATTCCCGGCGGCGGCGGAGGGTTGGTTATCTTCCTGATCTCTGCCGCTGAAAGCGGCGCGGGCCTGCTGGAGGACCCGTACGTCGTACTGGTTGACACCGCGTACGAGATCGGCGTGGAGGACGAACATGGCAATCCCTTTGAGCTGCCAATAGACGTCATTGTCTATCCGCCGTTCGTCGCCGACGCCACTGACACACCTCCGTACACGGTTACGCCCTCCGGGGACCTGATTGGAGATTTCTATGTGTATGCAACGGCGGAGGGCAGCCTGGAGAGCAACCAGCTGTACTTCCGCGTTGAAGGGTTACCTTGATCGGCTGAACGGATTCCTAGGCATGGCCTAGCTGTACCTTTCATTTAAAACCGGGTGGCTGTAACCCGGATACGAGGAGAAGATTATGAGCTTGGACTTAAAGTTTGCGCTGGCGGTATTTGTGGGGCTTCTCTTTCTTGGGCTGCTCGCCTGCGGGCATGGCCAACGGGCGGTGATGACACCGCAGATGGAGAACCCTTCAGCCCCGATTTCCCCGCCGTCCGTGACGGAGACGCCGGCGGTTGAGTGGCCGCGGATGCTGCCAGAAGACGCAGTGCAGCCATGGGAGGAGGTGGACGCCAACGGCTATGTGATTCCTCCGAGCGAAGGCAAAGGAACCTCGGGAATCAACCTGAACAGCCAGTTCATCACCGGCGCCAATCGTTTCCTGGAGGCAGGTACCGTGACTGATCTGGGAGAAGCATCGCAGCTGACATCGGTTGAAGGCAACTTGTCCTACGCTATATACCGCATCCCGATGGCGGGAGAGGAGCCTGGCGCTGTTGCGGTGGATGCCAATGTGCACATCAACGGCGCATACTACGTCGGTGTGGCTGATTACAGCGCGGACACGTGGCACTGGTATGGCCCGTTCAACAAAAGCCACGTGCGTTTCACCCTGCCGCACTACGATTACCTCTCGGGCGCGGGCAACCTGATGTTGGCGGCTGTTGCTTATGACGGGGCGGGCTTTGACCTGGTGGGGCTGTCAGCTAACCCACGCGACGACGCAGACAGCACTGCGCCAGCTCCGCCCGGCGGACTGACACTTACGGCAATTCCAGGTGGCATCTTCGCGGAGTGGTTGCCTGTGGCTGAAGGCGACCTCGCAGGCTACCGGGTGTACATCAACGGCGAGGATGCTCTGGGCTACGTGGAAGGCGGCACGAGCGTGGTGCTGCGCACTGAGGGTGAAGCGGAGGTCACCGTGGCCTCGGTTGACGTGTCCGGCAATGAAGGCGTTCCCTCGTCAGTGGAGACGGCTGTGGCCGGTGAGGGCTACCTTCTGAATGTGATCATGACCTCCGACGCAGCTTCCGGCCGCCGGGGAGACGTCATCGCGCTGAACGCCAGCGGCGGGGACACCTACGACTGGGACGTGGACGGCGATGGAGTATTTGACATCACAGACGACCCCAGCGGCTCGGCCACGGTTGACACCAACAGTCTGGGCATTATCCGCCCGGCAGTGCGTGGCCACGACGCTAGTGGCGGCTTCTCGCTCAATGCTGTGAGCCTTGTCATCATGGGTAACTCCCGCCCGGTGGCGCTGGCCTGGGCCGATGTCATGTCCGGTCCCGCGCCGCTCTCCGTGAACTTCACCATCACCGGTGAAGACGAGGATGGCACAATCGCTGAATACGCTTGGGACTTTGAAGGCGACGGCATCTTTGACGATTCCTCGCCCACCGACCCAAGTCCTCTGGCACACGACTACATGGCTGATGGCATCTACAACGCGAAGTTCCGCGTCACCGACAATGAAGGAGCCTGGGACGTAGACACGGTGGCCATTCTGGTAATGGCCGACCCGCCGAACCAGCCACCGGTGGCGATGCTTGACGTTAACATGAACCGCGTTTACATGGGTGAGTTCGGTGATGATGAGGAAATTGAGTTTGACGCGACCGGAAGTTATGACCCGGAAGGCGGAGCCCTGGAGTTTGCGTGGGACGCTGACGGTAATGGCTACTTCGGTTCGTTCAGCGCCTTGGATGTCACGACCTACTCGTATTCCACGCCTGGTTCCTACCTCGCTAGCGTTCGCGTGCGAGACGGTAACGGGCTTCTCGCCGAAGCAACGAGGCAAGTTTACGCTTACCGCTTTCGGCAGTACACCATTGACACGACAGGCAGCATCGGACTGTGGAACTCGCTGGCCGTGGTAGGCGGGAAGCCAGCAATATCGTATTTTGATGACACGAACGATGACCTGAAGTACGCGTGGGCCAGGTCTGCATGCCCACTAAGTTCAGCGGACTGGGTCATCCATGCTGTTGACACAACTGGAAACGTGGGCTGGAGCACATCCCTGGCGGTGCTGAGCGACGGCACTCCTGCGATAGCCTACTACGACTCTACTCTGGGCAACCTTAATTTCGCCGTTGCGGATAATGCTTATCCGTACACCAGTACGGATTGGACCGTGTATGCAATTGACAGTGTTGGCGATGCCGGAATGTACGCTTCGCTGACTGTGCGCGAAGGATTCCCCATTGTCAGCTATTACGACAGCGTCAACTACGATCTGAAGTTCGCCGAAGCAACGGTGGAAGTCCCCACAGTGCCCGGCGATTGGGTCATACATACCGTGGACTCAACTGACAGTGTGGGCATGTTTTCACAGTTATCCACCGTGTTCACAGGCTTCGGGGGAATGCCCCTGGAGCCGATAAACGTTCCTGCCATCGCCTATCGTGACATCACCAACCAAACGCTGAAGTATGCACAAGCAACGGTTCAATCACCAAGCGCCCCCGGCGATTGGGTGATATACACGCTGGACGACGGAGGAGGGAACAACGTCGGTTATGCCGGCATTGCCATTCTGGAGCATGCGGGCATACTGACCAGCAACCCCGTTGTAGCCTACCAGGATTGGACCGACAGGAGCCTCAAGATCGCCCTGGCGGATGTGGTTGAGCCCGCTTCACCAGATGACTGGAACATCTATGTTCTGGATGACGGGGCCGGCTCAGACACTGGTATATCGCCTTCCATCCTCCGCTCGGGAGGACGGCTGTTCATCAGCTATGCGGACACCACTAACGACGACCTCAGGTTGGCCAAAGCAAGGAATGCCAACCCAACCTCGCCAGCCGATTGGTGGTTCCACACTCTTGACTCGACTGATGCTGACCCCGATTGGTGGGGAACTTCCCTGGCGGAGCAGGACGGGAGGCCCATACTGAGCTACTATAAGAGGACTCCCAGCTACGACCTTGCCTTTGCCATCCCGACACTGGACTGAGTTAGAAAGCGTTGTGCTCTCGCACAACTAGGGCGTTCAGAAGGGCGCATCCTTTGGGGGGAGGATGCGCCCTTCTCCTATAATGGCAACATGACTTTGCTGACAGCTGGACACAGCATTCTCGCCTTCGCCTTAGCCGCTCTCGCCCTCCTTTTGCTTGCCGCCTGCGACATCCTCAGGGGAGCGGAGCAGCCGCCACCGGAGTTCACCATGGAAGAGGTGGTCACCTGGGACGCGGGCAAGCTCAAGTCCACCTTCGGCGACCCCAGCTACATCGTGCGCGACCGACTGGGCGAGGCGCTCTACTGGGAGGGTGGAAGCGAGGAGCCTACCCAGGTGCTGGAGCCGGACGATTTCGCCCGCCGGTTCCCGGTAAGCGGCGACCCCCGCCTAACCCCTTTTGACCTTATCGTCATCACCGGACGCAGCGGAGTTCTCAGCCTGTACGTCCGCCGAAGCTACGAGGAACCGGCGCAGCGCATCGGCTTCGTCGGCAAGCGCATCACGGCGCTCCGGCGCATTGACATTGGCAACCACCTGGGTGAGCCGGACGGCAAAGGCTGGTGCGGCGTGAGGAGAAGAGAAGAGCGATACGACTGGGAATTTGAGCATGGCGCCGGGCCGTTCCCGGGCTTCGCCAAACGCTATATCGTGCAGGTCACCTTTGACGGCGACAGCTCCATCGTCTCCAGCGTGCTTGTGAGCATCGCGGAGGACTGAGAAGCTCAAGCTAGCCTGCCTTGTGTGCTAGTCCGCCTCGTCACGTTGATGCGCGGCTGCCTGCTCGGCCAGTTCTTCCGTTGAGCCAAAGACACCGTGGATGCCCGCTAGCTGCTTTATCTCGGTCACAAACGCGAGCCCCTGGCCGGGAACGTCCAGCCTTCCCGCTTTC
>CAZXPM010000011.1:19496-22003 GCA_964643155.1 uncultured Planctomycetales bacterium
GGCATTGAACACCCGATCCGTCAGCTCCGGCTGGGTGATAATCATTATCACCTCTTTCTCGGGCGATATGGCAATGCCGAGCAGCCCCAGCTTTTCGCGGATGCCCGAGCCACGCGCGAACCAGACCGTCGCACCGCCGGCGCCGGCCTGCATCGCCTTCTTAACGATGCGTTCGGCCTTACCGCGCTGGACGATGCAGTGTATGAGGTCAAGCTTCCCCGCCCCTTGCTTGCCACCGGAAGGACCGGGGTCATGTTGGTTGTGTGAGCTATTCACCATCTGATGAAACCTCCTCGTCATCCTCCTGTTGCTCCGGAACCTCGCGTCTCCGCCCGGCCAGCAAACCCATTGTGAGCACTGCGATGATGGGACATACTGATGCCATTGCGAGAATGCCAAAGCCTTCAACCACATTCAGGGCGCTGCCAAGCCCCAGTCCCAGAGCCACCACCAACGGGACCGTTATCGGGCCGGTTGTGACGCCCGCACTGTCCCATCCGATATTCACAAACGTCTCGTTTGACACCGCCGTGACGGGTATGAGCAGGAGGTACAGCGGAATCAAAAACCAGGCAAGAGATATCTCAAACATCAGCTTGGTGACGCCGAGCGCGATGCCCAGCCCGACGCCGAAAGCCACGGTGTGCATCAGCAGGTTGCGCTTGAAAGCCCCAACGGTGATCTCCTCCACCTTGATCGCCAGAGCGTTCAGCGCCGGCTCCGCCAGGGTGGCGCCGTACCCCATAAGGAAGGCAAACACAATCGTCACCAGCCTGCCGGCATACTCGCCCAGAATGGCCTCGCCGGGCGGATTGAAAGCGCTGGGAAGGGTGCTGCCAACCTGGCCTCCAAGCGGGGAGAGTCCGGTAACGAGCCCCAGGTTGAACAGGAACATACCGAACACGGTGAAGCCGATGCCCAGCCACACTTCCTGGGACCGCTCCAGCGGCACGCGCACAAGAAACCTGAGCACGAGATACAGGAAAATGACCAGCGGCACGATGGCCTGGATTGCGCCCAGCAGCGCTGATTTCAGGGCACTGGCGAGGGTCACTGCGCCCTGCGCATCCTGGGCAGCCGCCACCCCGCTGGCAGACAGGCTTGAAGGATCGAAGCCGCCGAAGTAGTTTAGCGTCAGGCCTATGAAAAGCACGGCGGCAATGGGGAACAGGGACGCGAGCGTGACGATGCCGAAGCCGGCCTTACCGGACTCCGCCCGGCCCGCAACCGCGGCTAGGCCTATTCCCAGTGAGAGCACCAGCGGCACAGTCACCGGGCCCGTGGTGACCGCTCCGCTGTCCCACGCCAGCCCTATGATTGCAGCGGTCTCCTTGTTTAGTGCGGACAGGGCAGTAAGCGCCAGCACGACCGAGACCAGCGGCGTGATGAGCGTCCCCAGCCGCCAGTCCCGGATGATGCGCAGTATGCCCAGCAGGGCAGCAATGCCCACACCGATGCCGATGCTCGTCACCAGCAAGGTGCTGCGGTAGTTGAGTATGTAGAAGAGCAGCGGCGCCTTCTCCGGGTCAACCCACGCCCCCGCGGCCTTCAGTGCTCCAATTGAAGGCTCCGCCAGGGTGGCGCCAACGCCCACAAGGAAGGCAAAGCCCAGCACCACCGGCAGGGTGGCGTTCTGCGGCAACCCCGCGCCGATGCGCTCGCTGAGAGGCATCAATCCCAACCGCAGGCCTTCCATAAAGAACATCAGGCCCACAATCACGCAGAAGATGCCCCACCCTATGTGCAGGGCCTGCTCAATGCTCTCGCGCAGCACCACCAGCTGGAACAGCACCAGGTACGCGACAATCGGAAGCACCAACGTGAACTGCTCCCAGAACTTGCTGCCGACGTACGGCGCGAGTATCACCGTCGCCTCGCGCGGCGTAACTCGGATGCGGTTGTTCCCCTTACCCGTTGCCCGGTGCATAGGTCGCCGATTCTACAATGTCAGTTGAAAAGCGTGAAGTGGGAGACGGCGAGAGGGTCTCCCTCAGAATATCACCCGCGCAAACCCAGCAGAACTGCCAGAGCGCCAAACAACGCCGAAGCCGCGTAGAGTATCAACACGGTGTTGCGGTGCGCCAATCCCTCAATCAACGACCTGGTCGCCTCATCTACCGACACGCCATTCCGCATAAGCTGGTGGCGGTACCGCCGGTTGAACAAGAAGAGCAGGCGATGGTGAATGTGTTTCTTGTCCGGCGCGGTAATCGGCTTGCCGCCGGCCAGCCGCCGCCCGATGGCAAAGGCCGTATCCGCTATCGGCACCACCAGGATGAGCAGTGGCAGCAGGAAGGCAATCACTGCCGTCTGCTTGAAGAAGCCAAGGATGGAGATGGTCGCCAGGTAGTATCCCATGAGCAGCGCGCCTCCATCCCCGACGAATATGCGCGCCGGATAGAAGTTGTAGGGGAGGAAGCCGAGCAGCGCCCCCAGCATCCCCAGGCTCACCAGCGTGAAGAAGTAATCGCCCTTCGCCAGCGACAACGCGAGAATCGCCATAAAGG
>CAZXPM010000012.1:0-21627 GCA_964643155.1 uncultured Planctomycetales bacterium
GTTGGAAGAGGAGCTGCGGGAGCTCAAGCGCAAGAGCAAGGGTAAAAGCTAGCTCAGCACCGTGCCGTTTATCACCAAGCGGAACTTTGCCTCCAGATACTCCGCCGCCTCCCGGCTGACCACCATTCGGCTAGTGAATATCTCAAAATACTCCATCAGCGTCGCTATCTCGGTGTCAATCTCCAGCTTGAGTGTAATAGTCCTGGCCTTGGCGTCAACGTCCAGCTCCGCCTCCACACAGGCATAGTTCACGTCGTCGTGGATATCCTCCAGCTCCGGCTGGTAATCGCGCACGCGGGAGCGGTGGACATCAGCCTTGTCGGCTATGATAAGCGCGGCGTTCACCGCATTGAACGCCACTCCACTTTCCTCCTCATGGTTGCCGATGGCGCCGAGAATGGTGCCCACTTGGCGGGCGACCAGTCCGAACCGGAGCAGTATGGGATGCGCCAGAACAGCGCCAATCTGGGGGTGCACCTCCCGGGATACCAGGTTGCCGATGTCGTGCAGCAACCCCGCTATCTTTGCGCTTTCCACCTCTTCTTCCGAGAAGCCCAGGGCCTGGAGCACCTTCGCAGCGTTCTCTGCCACCAGCGTCACGTGGCGGATGCCGTGTTCCGTGTAGCCGATGGAAGCCATTGCTTCGTCAGCCAGCTCAAGGTACTCGCGGACCTGCGGGTCTGCCAGCAACTTCTCGTACTTCCCTCCCAGGCCATCGTTCTTCCTCTCCAGCCGGTAGTTTGCCGTCATCCGTGTTTGCCTCCTCTATCGGGCCTCTTCGTCGGGAAATACCACATCATTACCATCGCGGCTCGCCTGCGGCTTCTCCCGCTCCGTGCTCTTCTCCCCCTCCGTGGATGCTGGCGATGCCCCCATATCCGGCTTTGAACCTGCCCCCAGCTCCGGACGGCGGGCCTCCAACCGGTCAAGGAATGCCCGGAGCAGTGCGTGGAACTCGTACTCAAAGCGTTCCCGATCCGCTTGGAGCTGCGCAAAGTCCGCCCCCATTTGCACTGATTTCAACCTGGCTTCCTCAATGATGTTCTCGGCCTCACGGTGGGCAGCTGCCACTATCTCGTCATGGCTCTTCTGCGCCAACACAATGCTGTTCTTCAAGGTATCTTCATTTGCCTTATGCACCGCAATCGCTGCTTCAGCTTCAGCCAGGCGCTTCTTGAGGTCCTGGGTCTCCTCCACGTGGGCCTGGATGGTGGCGAGCACTTCCTCCAGAAACCCGTCAACCTCGGCCCGGCTGTAACCGAACAGGCTGGTGCCGAATCTCGTCTTCTCGATATCATTGATTGTGAGCATCTTCCGGTTCCTTGCGCTGGATTGGGCTGATTATACCCGAAGACAGCACCACCTCTCTCAGCAGGCAGCCAACCGAGGCTGGGAACTAGTATATGGCACCGCAATTGAGCTGTGCCCAATTTCACAAATGAGTCGAAATTGAGTGTTCATTCACGCTGGTTATGGTATTATTGGGGCTGCGAAATCGTTATCGCGGTCCGTAGACCCCGCTAACCTCTTGCACCTCGGGCCGACACGACGGTGACCGCCGTGCGTGTCCAGGGCACCGGGTCTGGCGGAGGCCAGGGCTTTGGGCCCGCCTGCCGGGCTAATGTAGGGCAAATCAGGAGGACTGCTACATGCCTAAGAAGTATGTCTCTATTGACGGGAACACGGCGGCTGCATACACCGCCCACGCTACCAATGAAGTGATAGCCATCTACCCTATCACACCGTCATCAGTGATGGGCGAGCTCGCAGACGAGTACTCAGCGCACGGAAAAACGAACATCTGGGGACAGGTTCCCCGGGTGGTGGAGCTGCAATCCGAAGGTGGAGCGTCCGGGGCCATACACGGAGCGCTGACCGGGGGCGCGCTGGCCACCACCTTCACTGCGTCACAGGGCTTGCTGCTTATGCTCCCGAATATGTTCAAGATCTCGGGAGAGCTGGCGCCAACAGTGTTCCACATTTCGGCGCGGTCTATTTCCTGCCAGGCGCTCTCTATCTTCGGCGACCACTCCGACATCATGTGCGCCCGGTCTGCTGGCTTTGGGATTGTGCTCTCCGGCAACCCGCAGGAGGTCATGGACAACGCCCTGATAGCGCAGGCGGCAGCTCTCAAGAGCCGCGTACCTTTCCTGCATGCTTTCGATGGCTTCCGCACTTCCCACGAGATACAGAAGATTGAGGAAGTCCCATTCGAAGTGATGGCACAGATGCTGGACGAAGAGGATATCGTAGCGGTTCGCTCCCGCGCGCTGCGGCCGGAGAACCCCACAATGCGCGGGACCGCACAAAACCCCGATCTCTACTTCCAGGGACGCGAGGCAGTGAACCCGTTCTACGACAAATGCCCGGATATCTTCCAGGCAGCCTATGACCGCTTCGCCAAGCTGACCGGAAGGCAGTACAGGCTGTTTGACTACTACGGTGCACCTGACGCGGAAGCGGTGATGGTCATTATGGGAAGCGGCGCCGAAACGGCCGAGGAGGCCGTCGCTTACTTGCACGAGCAGGAGGGCAAGAAATGCGGCCTGCTGAAGGTCAGGCTTTACCGGCCGTTCTCCACTAAGCGCTTCCTGGAAGCGTTGCCTGCCACGGCAAAGACGGTAGTGGCGATGGACCGTACTAAGGAGCCGGGGAGTGACGGAGAGCCGCTCTATCTGGATGTCCGTTCGGCCTGCGTGGATGGCACTCGCGAGGGCAAGTTCAAAGAGATGCCGCTAGTTATCGGCGGCCGCTACGGGCTGAGCTCCAAAGAGTTCACCCCGGCGATGGTTAAGGCCGTTTTCAAGCACGCCTGGGGTGACAATCCATTTAGCGGCTTTACCGTCGGCATCCACGACGACGTGTCCCATCTATCGCTGGACTTCTCCGAGGAAATCGACTCGGAGCATCCCTCAACCTATAGAGCCAAGTTCTACGGCCTGGGCGCGGACGGCACCGTGGGCGCCAGCAAGAACACCATCAAGGTCTTCGGCGAGAATACTGACAAGTACGTCCAGGGCTTCTTTGTGTACGACAGCAAGAAGGCGGGCGGCGTTACCTGCTCACACCTGCGCTTCTCGGACAAGCCCATAAGGAGCACGTATCTCATCACCAAACCCGACTTCGTAGCAGTGCATGCTGAGAGCTTCCTCGGGCGCATTGATGTGCTCAAGGGCATCAAGGAAGGCGGCACAGTCCTGATCAACACTTACACTCCGCCGGAGGAGCTGTTCAACCACCTGCCCCGCCGCGAGCAAGAGACCATCATCAACAAGAAACTAAGGCTTTACTGCATCAACGCCTATGAGATTGCTATCCAGCTTGGCATTCCGGGCCGCATCAACACCACGATGCAGGCAGCTTTCTTCAAGGTCTCCGGTATCCTTCCGGAGGACGTCTATGCTAGGGCGATTGAAGGCGCGATCACGAAGACCTACTCCGGCAAAGGCAGCGAAGTGGTGGAGATGAACATCAAAGCCTTCCGCCTGGGGATGGAGAAGGTAGTGGAGGCGCCGGTGCCGAGTGAGATCACGGTCTCAGGACCAGAAATTGAACCTGTGGAGATTGGCGACGAGGACGTCCGGGTGTTCTATGACGAAGTCCTGGACCCGGTGGGCCGTCAGGAAGGGGATGAAGTCCCGGTCTCCCGTATGCCCGCGGATGGGGCTTTCCCGACCGCTACTTCACAATACGAGAAGCGCTCTATCGCCACCCACCTGCCGGTCTGGAACCCGGAACTCTGCATTCAGTGCAATCTGTGCTCGTTCGTCTGCCCCCACGCGGCCATCCGACCGAAAGTGCACCGGAAGTCCGAGATCAAGCTCCCCGCAGACGAGTACATCACCGTCCCGTACAAGGACAAGCTCGCCGACGGCGAGGACGTCTTCCGCATCCAGGTCTTCCCTGAAGACTGCACTGGCTGCCGGGCTTGCGTCGTCGCCTGCCCCGGCGAGGAAAAGGTCAACAAAGAGAAAACAGGCCGCAAGGCGCTCGAGATGGTGCTCAAGAACGACGTGATTGACGGTCTGAAGGTGTCTGTGAAGGAGTTTCTGCGCTTACCGGAGACCGATGACAAGTTCATCAAGATACACACCTACAAGGGCAGCCAGTTCAAGCGTCCGCTCTTGGAATTCAGCGGCGCCTGTGCGGGCTGCGGCGAGACACCTTACACCAAGCTGGTCACACAGCTCTTCGGCGACCGGATGATGCAGGCCAACGCTACCGGATGCTCCTCCATCTGGGGCGGCACAGCGCCGTCTTCGCCCTACTGTGTCAACGAGAAGGGACATGGCCCCGCATGGAGCAGCTCGCTGTTCGAAGACAACGCCGAGTTCGGCTTCGGGATGCGGCTCGCAGTGAATGCCCTGCACCAGAAGGCCTTTGACATGCGTGAGCGGATGCTCGCTGACGGCAGCCTTCCGGGCGAAATCAAGGATCGGCTGGCCAGGTTACACAGTCTCTCAAAACAGGCGGAAAGCAGTGAGGCAATTGAGACCAACAAGGAACTGACGGCTGAAATCGCGGCCATCATTGACAGGAGTAACGGCAAGCGGACCGCCGAGCTTGCTTATCTGCGAGAGATGCTGCCGTACTTCATCAAGAAGTCCATCTGGATTGTCGGCGGTGATGGCTGGGCCTATGACATAGGCTTCGGCGGTCTGGACCACGTGCTGGCGATGGGGGACGATGTGAACCTGCTGGTGCTGGACACCGAGGTTTACTCCAACACGGGCGGCCAACGCTCCAAGGCCACCCCGATGTCAGCGGTCGCCAAGTTCGCCAGCGCGGGTAAAGAAAGCGCCAAAAAGGACCTCGGGCTGATGGCGATGTCTTACCGTTCAGCATATGTCGCCAGCGTGTGCTACAGCGCCAAGCCCGGCCAGGTGGTGCGGGCAATGCTGGAGGCCGAGAGTTTCCCCGGAACCTCGCTCATCATCGCCTACTCCCACTGCATTGAGCACGGCTTCCCGCTGGAGCAGGCGCAGGCGCAGGGCAAGCTGGCGGTGGAATCAGGCTACTGGCCGATTTACCGCTACGACCCGCGGCTGATTGACCAGGGCAAGAACCCATTACAGCTTGACATGAAAGAGCCGAAAGCCACTTTCCGCGACTATGCGATGACGGAGAACCGGTTCCGCCGGCTGCTGCGCGACTTCCCTGAAGAGGGGGAAGCGCTGCTGGCGCGGGCGGAGAAAGCGGTGCACCGCCGCTGGCTCTTCTACAAGGCGCTGGCTGAGATGGACTACTCCGAATTCGCGGAAAAGGTAAAGGCCGAAGCGGCCTCCTAAACTGTCCGACGGGCAAGGCCTGGCGCCGTGCGTGTTACCTGTGCGGCGCGAGGTTCTGCGCGGATGGGTGTAGAATACCGCGCTATGCTAGATCTGAAGACGTTCGTATGCGGCCCGCTGGCCACTAACGTGTATCTACTGTGGGAGACTGGAAGTGGCGAGGCCGCTCTCATTGACCCCGGTATGGACGCCAATGGAGCGGGCGCGGTCGCAGCGGAACTGGGCCTGAAGCCGAAAGTAATTTTCAATACTCATTGCCACTTTGACCACTGCTGGCTGAACGCGTACTACAAGAAACTCTGGGGCGCTCTGCTCGTCTACGGCAAGTTGGATGAGCCGGTGCTGAAAGGCTCGCCAGCGGCGGCTCTGGACTACGGCTTTCCGCCGATGGAGCCATCACCGGTGGCAGATGCATACGCCGAGGAAGGCGATGTGTTCAGGCTGGGCGAAGAGGAGCTGACGATACTGCACCTGCCCGGGCACTCTCCCGGCCACATCGGAATAGTGACCCCGCTCGGCCTGTTTGCGGGCGATGTCCTGTTCGCCGGCAGCATTGGCCGCTGGGATTTCCGGGGGGGAAACAAGGACGACCTGATTGCTTCCATCGTCAACAAGCTGCTCGTTCTACCGGACAGCACAACCGTACATCCGGGGCACGGGCCTGCAACAACCATTGGCGAAGAAAGGCGGAGCAACCCATTCCTGACTGGAGAGCTGGAACTCTAAGGGCTGTTTCGCACCCCTGTAAGCCTGCCCAGCACAAGCTCGGCGATATCCTTCCCGTGGGCTTCCGACATGCCGGCCAAACCGGGGCTGGCGTTGACCTCCAGGATAAACAGGCCTTCTCTTGTCTTGAGGAAATCCACTGCGCACAGCCCCAGTCTAAAGAACCTCGCCGCTCTCTCCGCCAGTTTCACCTCTTCCTCGCTCGGATGGTAGACCTTTGGCCTAGCCCCAGCGTGGACATTGGCGTGGTAGTCTTTCCGCCGGGGCTGCCGTTGAATCGCTGCAAGGTGCTTGCCCTTCACCAGCAGGACACGTGCGTCCCTGCTGGCACCAGGGGGGCAGAACTTCTCCAGGTACACATCAAAGCCCAGGGCGTTGAACGCTGTCACGATTGAGGATGCCGTTGCGGCGTCGCCCGCTTTCATCACTCCCAGACCCTGCGAGCCGCGGAGGAACTTTACCATGATGGGGAAACCACCCAATCTCTTTACCAGCCCGGGGATGTCTGAGGGGATACGGGCAAGAGCGAATGGGAGTACGGGGAAGCCCGCACTCGCCAGTTCCAGGAGCGCGTTCACCTTGTTGCGGACCCGGACAAGCGGGCCGACCTCGTTGACGAGCTTGAAACCAGCGGAGTGAAAGGCCTGCATGATGCAGAGCGAATGCTCGTCCGAGATAGACCCCATGCGCGGGAGCACCAGAGCTGGAGGAAGGAGTTCTTTCCCTCGCGAATCCAGCAGGCTGGCCGCCTTGTCGCCCGACTGCCTCCGCACGATGAGCTCATCTGGATTGATGACTGCCAGGTCCAAGCCCAAACGGGCACCCGCGCTGGCCAGCATCTCTATTGATGCGAGTTCCGGGTGCCGGGCAAGAATGACGAGCTTGCTAGGTTTCGGCGCCAATCAACACCACGTAAGGGGTGATCAATCCTTGCGGCGTTCTTCCAGCTTTTCGCGAGCAGTCTTAACGCCGGTGTCTATTGCCTGCTTTACCTTGGCTGCAGCCTCTGAGAGCTTGTCTTTGGCGACACCCGCTGCTTCCTTGCTACGGTCAAGAGCTTCGCCAGACTTCTCGCGGGCAACATCCACATACTCGGTGCCCTTCTCCTTGGCCTTGGCATAGTACTCCTTGCCTTTCTCCTTTATCTCTTCCCGCAGCTCGCGGCCGGACTTCGGGGCAAAGAGCAAGCCGAGAATCGTGCCCGCCAGGGCACCTATAGCAAAGCCGGCAATGAGCAGTCCAACGTTGCGTGCGGCATCGTCTTCGTGTTTATCCATAACCTTCCTCCTTAGCGGAGCTGATTATAACATACGCAGCCCGGCTCCAGACCGGAACCTGCACTGCTAGCCGTCATCCTGCGAACCCGCCTCAACCCCCGGCTCGCCCCGCAGCTCAGTCCACCCGGCTGCAACACCTGCCGCAATCGCGGTGAACAGCGAGCCAACCAGGTCCACCTTTTTCCGCGCATCCTCCACCACGGGGCGCAGCGACTCCGTTACCATGGCCGCAGTGTCGGCAGGGCCCTTCATAACGCTACTCAAGCGGTCAACCGCTTCTTGCGCCTGGGCCACCAGCTCGTTGCCGCGGGTGACAAGCTGACCCACCTCTGAAGGCATTGACTTCAGTGCCTCGTCTGCAAGGAGACCATCAAGAGCACTCAGCGATTCGCGGGCTTTCGCGGCCAGCTCTGACAGATCACTCATCACCCGGCGCGCTTCCACCAGAGACTCATCCGCCCGGTAGGGTAGCTCCTTCTCTCTAGCCATCCGGGTAAGCTCCGCGATGTTATTCAGTGCCTCACTGGTGGATTTCCCCAGCTCGCGGGCGGCACGGCGCAAGCGAACAACAGAGTCCACGACCACAAAGCAAAGGAAGATGACCGCGAGCGAAGTTAGCATCTGCAATGCTGTAAGTAGGCCTTCCATTGGGTCAATTATAGCAATCAAGGCGGGAGGCTACTCGAACCCTGTGATATAATCCGGCAGCGGAATGGCTTACACGCTCGATCCAAGCGGCCAAGCGGACGATCTTCCTCGCGATCTTTACTGCAAGAGTTTCATTTGCGCACACTGCAGCGCCGAAGTAAACAGCCTCCAAGTTAAGTCGTCTGCGGCGAGCGTCGTTAAGCGTGAGCCTGATTTCTACACGGTTTACTCCGGGCTGAATCCGCTCCACTACAGCATCATTGTGTGTCCTGACTGCTGCTTCGCCACAGAAAGAGCATACTTTGAGGAACGAAGACTGATACGAGACCCAAGGAGCCTTCGTTCCTTGCTGGCAGAGTTGCGGAAGGACTTCGGTGTATATGATTTCAGCCAGGTTAGAGATCTCCCGGCAGCCGCCGCTGCCTTTGAGATTGCGTGGGCGGTGGCGGAGCAGCTAGACCTAAAGCACTACCAGTTAGCTGGCCTTGCACTCCGCTGTGCGTGGATCTACCGGGAGTGGGCAGACCTGTCGCCTGACAGCTCCCTGAGCGAAAAAGAAAAGTCCTTCCTGCGTCAGGCAGTCGGCCACTACCAAACCGCGTATGAGCGCGAGAATCCCGCCGAATTGAAGCTCGGAGCACCTGGTATCGGGTATCTCATCGGCGAGATCTACCGTCAGCTCGGAGATTACCAGGAGGGAATGAAATGGCTGATGCGCATAGCCACGGACCGCGGTGCCCCCCAAGAGGTGCGAAGGCTGGCACGCGAGCAACTGGACCTCGCGCGCAGCCAGCGTGACGCTGAACGGGCCGGTGTTCCCTCTGCCGAGCCAAGGCGTCACCGTGCGGCCGAGCGCGCCATTGTCAATGTCTACCGCGACCAAGCGCGCTGGCTGGACAATGTCGCCAAGGGGATGCGCTTCAACAGCACGGACTTCGTCCGGGGATTGCTGGACGCGCTGATTGAACTTGAACTGGACTTCTCCAAACTCACATCTGAAGACGATATCCGGGAGTTTTTCCTGGGGAGGCTGAAGGCTGATTCGGGGGAGGACAACGGCCAATGAGACTTCTCGTCGGCAGTGATCTGCACAATAACGCCCGCGCAAAGGCTTGGTTCTGCGACCTGGCGGAAGAGACCAAGCCTGATGTGGTGATCTTCCTGGGGGACTTCATCACCTTCGAACCACTCAACTTCGCCAAGGAAGTCCTGACGGACCTGGCCAGCCTCCAGACCAAGGTGCTCGTAGTTCCAGGAAACTGCGACCCCCGAGACGTTCTGCTCCAGATTGACAAGACCGAAGGCGTGATGAACCTGCATAACGCGAGAGTGGAGATCGGCGGAGTGCACTTCGTCGGCAAAGGAGGGAGCATCACTTGCCCCAGCCCTACGCCTTTTGAATCGCCGGACGAAGGCTTTGCCGACTCGCTGGAGCCGCTGATGAAAGACCTGGTTGTCCTTGTTCTGCACCAGCCGGTTTACGGATACCGGGACAGAGTCAATGGTGATAGGTCTGTTGGCAGCCTGAGCCTTGCCCGGTTGGCAGCTCTCAACCAGCCCCGCCTGGTGCTTTCCGGCCACATACATGAGGCCAAGGGGATGGACGTACACAACCACACTTACTTCATCAATCCAGGGCCGCTGCTGGACATGAACGCAGCCGTGATTGACTTCAACGAGCGGGTTGAAGTGTGCTTCCGCAAAGGAGAGGAGTGATGGCCTTACGCGCCACGTTCCAACCACACCTGGCCGCGGCAGACAGCTCGGTTGTCGTTGTCATCGACCTGCAGGAGCGCCTGCTTCCACTGATAAGCGGGCGCGAGAGCATCGTAAAGCACACCGTCAAGCTGGTCAGGCTGGCGGGGCTGTTCGGGGTGCCGGTCATACTCACGGAGCAGTACCCTCAGGGATTGGGCGCGACAACGCCGGCAGTGAAAGAGGTGTTTGACGCGCTGACCACTGAGAAGCACTTCGTAGTCAAGGACTCCTTCTCCTGCAGCCTGGAGCCTGCGTTCATCGAGAGGCTGGTAGAGATTGAGCGACGCCTGCTCACCGCGCAGAACCGGGTGATGATTGACGACGGCGTTAGGCCTCGCCCGATTGACGTCATAATCGCCGGCATTGAATCACATGTGTGCGTGTGGCAGACAGTCATGGGGTTGCTTCCGCTGGAGTACTACGTTCGGGTGGCTCACGACTGCGTGGGCAGCCGGGCAGAGGCGAATAAGGAGTGGGCGTTGAGGTCAATGCTCTCCATGGGCGCCCTGGTGACCTCCCACGAGTCAGTTGCCTTTGAGTGGGCTCGGGATAAGAACCACCCCCAGTTCCCCGCGCTGAACAAGATAATGAAGGAGTAGCATGGCGCAAGGCAGCAAGTTAGGCGATATCCTCAAGGCTTACTGGGAATCGCTCCCGGAGAAAGCCCGAACCAAGGGAGAGCGGCGGCGTCTGCTGCTGGACGCCTTCGCCCTGGTGGATGACGAACTGCAGGGGTTCAGCGCACCGGCCGCCTTGCTCAAGGAGGGCGGGCGGGAGATACTCGTGCTATATGCTGGCAACACCACCGCCGCCGAGGCGCTGCGAGTGCGCGCCCGCGACCTGCCGGAGGAAATCGCCCAGGCGCTGGGGATTCAGATTGATGAAGTCCGGGTCCGGCTAAGGCCTCAAAGCACGATTGACCGGATGCGGAAGCCCAAGCGCGGCTAGCGCCCTCTGCGCCCGCGCTTCTTCTCCACTTGATTGAAGAACAGGCGAATGTGCGTGCCGTCCAGCTCAAAGTACTTGCGCAGCGTGTTTTGCAGGAAATTGCGGTAGGCCGTCCGCAGCAGCGAAAGGTCATTGACCTCAAACACAAAGGTCGGCGGGCGCGAGCGGGTCTGCAGCACGCCATGGAGCTCCAGCACGCGGTTCTTGACCACCGGCGGCGGAAAGACCGTCGTCTCTTCATCTACCACCTGCCGCAGCGCTGTGGGATCCACTACGCGGTGGAAGTTCTTGTGCGCGGCAACCACCGCCTGCAGCAGGTCCTCCAAGCCGTAAGGGACAACCGCGCTGGTGAAGACGATCCGCGCCCATGCCATCTTCTTCAAATTGCGTCGCACATATGAGGCATAGGCCTCGCGGGCGGCGGAGTCATCTTCCATCAGGTCCCACTTGTTCACCACTATCACTACGCCGCGCCCGTGCTCTTCGATGCGCCGGGCCACGCGCTTGTCCATATCCTCCACCCCGCGCTCGGCGTCCAGAACCAACAGGCAGACTTCGCCGGTCTTGGCAGCGAAATCAGCCCGGGTGAAGGAGTAGTAATCCACGCTTTCCATGCGGCTTAGCTTCTTCAGGCCGGCGGTGTCGGTGAGCTCAAAGTTGCGGCCTTCCCAGCTGAAGCTGCCGCTGATGGCGTCGCGGGTAGTGCCGGGCAGCTCGGAAACCATGACCTTGTCTTCTGCCAGCAACGCGTTCACCAGCGAAGACTTGCCTACGTTCTGCTTGCCCAGCACGATGATCCGGATGTCGTTCGGGCTCTGGTCCTCTGACAGGCCTACAGCTTCTTCGTCTTCCGCGGTCACGTCCGCCCGCGGATAAGTGGCTAGATCAATGTGCCCGTTGATTGCGTCCAGCAGCTCGTTGACCGCGCGGCCCGATAGCGCGGAGATGAACACGGTCTCGCCAAAACCCAGTTTGTAGAACTCCGCTGCCTGCGCCTCCAGCTTATCGTTCTCCACCTTGTTGACTGCGAGAATCACCGGCTTGTGCAACTTCAGCAGCGTCCGCCTGAGTTCCATTTCACCCTCGGAGATGCCCGCATGGACATCGGTGACAAAGACAACCGCGTCAGCATCTTCCACCGTGGTCCAGGCTCGTTCCGCCACCAGCTCCCTCAGCGGGTCCTGGCTCTCGCTGCCGATTCCCCCCGTGTCGCACACCAGGTAGCGCCGGCCATCCCACTCGGCTTCCGCGGTCACCAGATCCCGCGTGACGCCCGGCAGCTCGTCCACAATGGCCAGCCGCCGGCCCACCACGCGGTTGAACAGAGTGGACTTGCCCACATTCGGCCGGCCGACCAGCACAATGAGCGGAAGTTCGCGGGCACCTGGCATACCGATGATTGTAGCGGATTAGGCTCGGCTGCAACGCTATTCGGGAATGTACTTGCTCACCAGCGGCATCTGGCGGCCACGGCCGAAGGCGCGCTTGCTTATCTTCAGCACCGGCGCCGCCTGCCGGCGTTTGTACTCGCTGGTGAACAACAGGCGCGCACAGCGGCGCACCTCCTCGTCAGGGTAGCCCCTGGCTATGAGCTCGGCTGGAGACGCCTGTTCCTCCACCAGTTCGTCCACCAGCGGCGACACGATGTCGTAGTTGAACGGATCCACCTGGCCTGGCGCAAGCTCGGCCGATGGTCTCTTGGTCAGCACGCGCTCGGGAATGGGTCGGTCAAACCGCTCATTCACCCATCGCGAGACCGCATAGACTTCGGCTTTGTTCAGGTCGCCGATGACCGCCAGGGCGCCGCACATATCCCCGTAGAGGGTTGCGTAGCCCAGCGCATATTCGGTCTTGTTGCCGGTGGTAAGCACCAGACGCTTCTGGTCGTTGGAGATCTCCATGAGTATCTTGCCACGCTCTCGCGCCTGGAGGTTCTCGCGGGTTTCCGGGTGCTTGTACAATCCGAACACACGGGCATAGCGTTCTTCAGCCAGCCCCACGGAATCCTCAATGGGAATCTCGGCGAACTCAATCCCGAGGTTGCGTGCGAGCGTCTGCGCGTCCTCCAGGGAATCGGCAGTGTTCATCCGGCTGGGCATCGCAACCCCCAGCACGTTCTCTGGGCCCAGTGCGCGCGCCGCAACCGCCGCCACCAGCGAGCTGTCAATGCCGCCTGAAAGGCCGATGACGCACTGGCTGAACCCCTGCTTGAGGTGGAAGTCGCGGGTGCCCACGACCAGCGCGCTAAACACCTCCTCTTCATGCGGCATGCCGGGCGGCTCCGCAGTGCCGATGAAGTCGCCTTTATCGGTGTCGTATTCCACTACCAGCGCATCCTCGGCAAAGCACTTCGCTGCGGCAACCAACCGCCCATCGCGTCCAACTACCATTGACCCGCCATCGTATATGAGCTCGCTTTCTGAGCCATAGAGGTTGCAGTAGGCAATGGGGACTTTGCTCGCGAGCGCATGGCGGCGCAGCAGTTCGTAGCGCTCACTCCATTTGCCGGCGTTGTAGGGAGACGACGAAATATTAAAGATCACCCGGGCGCCTAGGTCTACGAGCTTGGGCACGACCCTCAAGTCGTGGCCTTCATCCCACAGGTCTTCGCAGATGGTAAGGCCGATCTTCACACCCTTCCACGAAGGGAGCATCCAGCTCTTCGCCGGAGTGAAGTAGCGCCGTTCGTCAAACACATCGTAGGTCGGCAGGAGGGTCTTATGCAGGTATCCGATGAGCCTGCCGTCAATGATGACCGCGCAGGAGTTGTAGAGCTTGCCGTCTTCGCGCAGGGGGCAACCGAGGAAGATCGACAGGTCGGGCCACTTGCCGCTTTCGTCGCGGACGCTCTCCACCACTTGCTGGCTGCGCTGGAGGAAATCTCCGAGAAAGAGCAGGTCACGCGGCGGGTAGCCGGTGGTGGCCAGTTCCGGCAGCAAAATGACGTCGCTACCCATGGCTGCAGCCTCCGCACATGCCTGTTTGATGCAATCGCTGTTACCGGCGAAATCCCCTACCGTCGTGTTTATCTGCGCAAGATAGACTTTCACGGTTTGCCTCCCGTGCAGTGATTCTAACAAACTCCGCCGGCACGCGTGCCCGCCAGCGCTGTTTTGGCTATAATAGCCGGGCGCCGGCGTAGCTCAGTGGCAGAGCAGCTGATTCGTAATCAGCAGGTCATCGGTTCAAATCCGATCGCCGGCTCAGGAGGAGATCGAAGGACATCTATCGCCTTTGCCTGGGCGAAGCGTGATGTGCTGGCAGGAGAGGACCTGTATGGCCAGGCTCCGGTGGCAGCAAGCGATCCGCCTGCATTCATGCTTGCCCGGTGAACTGGTGGAATGCCAATGGGAGGAGATTCACCTCTTCGGCCCGGCAATGGTCGCTCAGTTTGATTGAATCGAGCTTCTTGGCTTTGAGAATCCCGCGGCCTTCCTTTCAGCCCGCCCCATTCAGCGAAGCTATGTGAACGACGCTGGAAATGTCGCTGAGGAGAACCCTGAGGGGTAATCTGCGTCGCTGAGACGCGGCACAAAATAAGAGCGGCTCCTTGCGGAGCCGCTCTAGCACTCAACATTGTATGCCGGCCAGCGCTACTCGACAGTTACGCCCTCGATCGTGAAGTACACGGTCGGGCGGCGCGTCTGGGTAACCCGCAGGCCGATGGTGTAGCCGGGGTCTTCGTTGGGGCCGAAGTTCAGGTCGTGGACCGGCGGGTTGTGGCCGGAGCCGTAGCTGAACAGCGGGTTTTCGGTATCGGAAACATCAGCGGTGAAGTTCGCCGAATCGCCGTCCCAGTTGAAGTCCCAGTCAAAGGTGACCACATTGCCCGTAATCACATCATAGGACGCGTTGCTCTTCATCCGGTAGACCTCGTCCACCAGGAGCTGTGTGCCGATGCCACCGTCCGCGTTCTCAATCTGGAGATTGACGTTCAGCGGGTTGAACACAAACACGGCGAAGGACACTTCGTCGTAGGTGTCGTTAGTGGTTTCGTGGGCGAAGATTGTGCAGCGGTAATCGTCGGCCACAGCGTAAGTGTGCGGCAGCGCCGAGCCCGGAGTGTAAGGCGCATAATCACCACTCGTAGCGAAGTCCTCGGGATAGGTGGTGCCATCGCCCCAGATGACTACAATCTCATAACCGCCGCCGCTGGAAGTCATGTTAACCGCAAGCTGAGTCTCCTGGCCAACCTCCAGGAAGGCGTTGCCAAAGGCGTTGAACACCGCGCCAGACATGTCGTAGCTGGATATGTCTACACCTTCGATAATCTGGTCATAGCCGCCGTTGTTGGCCACCGCCACCGCATAGCCTGCGTTGATTATCGTGCCTCCCGTAATTCCGATGCCGGTGCTGGAGAGAATGGTCTCAATCTCCCCGTCCACGTCGGCCGGAGGAGCGCCGCCGTTGGCGTTCACCAGGGCCTGGTAGACCATTGCTGCTTCACTGGCGACATAAGCGGCGGAATAGTGGGTGCCGAGGTTCATCCCGAAGTAGATCGTGCTCAGGCTGCTGTAGCCGTTGTAGAAATTCCACATGAAGCCGATGCCCCAGCCGGAGGCGCACAAATCGCCCCCGGTGTTGCTGAACTGGGCAACCTCGTTCCATTCGTCACCGAACAGCCCGCCATACCCGCCGGGGAAGAACCCCGTGTTAAGGTCGGTGTCCTCCGGGTCGAAGCGCATGAACCCGGTGCCTGAAACCGATATCACCCCATTTGCGGACGCAGGTGTGATGTTGTCCACGCTGGTTACGCCTTCCCAGAACGGGTTTTCGGGGTCATCATCGTTGAACGTGCCTTCCCCCGCCGGAGCAATCACCAGCACGTCGTTATTGCGGGCGTTGTCAACCGCGGTCTGGATAACCGCTGGAACCGGGCCTTCCGACCACATGCCCAGAAGGATGATGTTCGCGCCTTCCTGCACCGCATAGTCAATGGAGTTGGCGATGCCCAGGTCGCTGAATTCCCAGCCGTCTCCGGTTCCGTTCACGTCACCGGTCTTGATGACCATAATCTCGCCGTTGGGCATGGCGCCCGCCAGGCCGGCAACCCAGGACACTTCAACCGGCGGGTCGCCCACCTGGGCGTTGTAGTTCACATTGGCCTGGTAGTTAAGAACCGCCATGTTTGCGCCAACGGTACCCAGCAGAATGTGCCCCATGGTGCGATAGGCTGTTCCGGTGCCGTCTGTCTCAAAGTAGATGTCACTTGGATCCGGTGGAGTTCCGTCGTCGTATACCCGGGCTGAAGAGGGATGCAGCCGAAGCTCGTTGAAGTCGGGATGCACACCCCCTTCACCATCCTCGTCGTAAACGCCCGCGTCAATAATCGCCAGCGTAACATCGGTGTCGGAAACGCCCGTCCGTAGCGCAATGTCCCATGCGCCCTCAAAGCCCATCATGCCCATGTACATCTGCTGGCCCAAGCAGTGGTCCCAGGTCGGGTTGTTCTCATCGTCCACCTCAAAGGTGGGCTGCATGAAGAGGTCCGCCCAGAACACGTCGTTGGGAGCGAAGCTACTGGTCTTCACGTTCGCCTGCGGGATGTTCTCCCGCGGCATTTCGTAGTATGTGAGCGGCGTTGTCTCAAACACCGTGTACTCTTTGTTCAACTCTACAACCGCCGTCTCTATATCGCCATCGGGCACGCGCACCTTGAGCCAGTTACCGAACTTCCCCTCCACCGTGTAGCCGAACTTGTCAGCCACCCGCTGGAACTCCTCTGCGGTGTCTCCGGTTCTGACCAGCACGTGCTCTTCGTCAACGGTGGTTGAAGGAAGCCCTTCAAACATGTTGAGAACCGTGGTGCCCTCAGGCTGATCACCCGTCTGGCCGCCCTGGCTTCCTGAAACGTCCGGAACCGGGTTCAGAGCCGGTGCAGCCTTTTTGCCTCCTCCGCAGGACGCAAGGATGATAATCAGAACTGCAATCAGAACATAGTTGATGGTTCTGCCGTACATCATTGGTCTTCTCCTTCCCCGTGGGGCTTACCGAGTAATTTTACCCCATCGCTTGCAAATTGTCCGCCCTCAGTATAGATTACTTGCCCGCCATTTGAAAGGCAGAGTCTTTGAAGCAACGAATCACAGCCGGGATCATTGCTCTACAGGGAGATTTCGCCGCCCACCAGCAGGCCCTCTCCCGTGCAGGCGCGCGCGTACAGCTCATCAGGCACCCGGAGCGGCTGCGCACTGTGGATGCAGCGGTGATACCCGGTGGCGAGAGCACAACCATGACGCTGCTGGGGTATGAGAACGGCCTCTGGCAAGCCCTGAAGGAAAGGGCTCTGGCCGGAATGCCGGTGATGGGAACCTGCGCGGGCATCATTATGCTGGCGCGTAAGCTGGCGGGTGAAACCGCGCCCGTGCGTCCGCTAGGGCTGCTGGATATCACTGTCGCCCGGAACGCCTATGGCAGCCAGGTGCACTCGTTTGAAGACGAAGTGCAAGTCAAGCTGGGCAGCACGCCGGTGACCGTTCCTGGAGTGTTTATTCGGGCCCCAGCGATAACCCGGGTGGGAGAGCCCACCAGAGTGCTTGGCATCTGGCGCGATGAGCCAGTCATGGTGCAGAAGGGCCGGGTGCTCGGGCTCACTTTCCATCCGGAGCTAACAGCCAACAGTTACGTCATTGAGTACTTCCTGAGTCTCGCCGAATAGCCGCAGAGTGGTGGATGAATACAACGTGCGGCGAATCGTCTAGAATAATGAGTATTGTGATGCGCGTACTGACAGCCCTGCTGACGGTGGCGGCCTTGCTGGGAGCTGCCAATCCCGCCGTGGCGCAGCGTTTCCTCCGTGGAAGTGATGTTACCTTCACGGTGAAGGACATCACTCCCCAGGAGCTGGCGCTACGGCCTAATGTCAACTACGACCCGCGGGACAAGTTTCCCGACTACGAGATGGTCAACCGCCTGGCTCTGGAGACGCCGGTTCGGCGCTCGGAGTACACTGTGGGCGACCGGCTGGAGCTCGTTTTTGAGGCCACAAGAGACGGGTACGTGAGCCTCCTTGACTACCGCTCGGACGGCCGGGCAGCGGTGTTGCTGCAGAATCGGCCTGTCAGCCGGAGATTCCGCTATTCGTTTACTGGCGAGACTACCGAGCCTGCCGGCCGGGACTGGATCCGCGCGCTGTTCACTTCCAGGCCTCTGACCTACGCGAGTTACAAGACTCTGTGCGAGTACCCGTTCACGCCCGACTACCCGGTTCGCTACGTTGCCGCCGAACGCTGGATGGAAATCGATGTCCGCCCCAGCAGATACCGCGGGTACGGAGACACCGCCGACCCGTTCTACCGCCACCCCCGCAGGTGGTACCGGGGGGACGATCGCGGATACCTCTTTGCGCAACCCTACTATGATGCGGTGCTCACGCGGGGGCTGACCGTGGAGACGGAAGCGCAGGTGCTGAACGACCTCACCTCCTACGGTACCGCCAGCTACTGGCTGCTGCTACCGGGCGAGGAGCTTGAGCTCAGCTTTGAGACTGGCTCATTCACGTTCACTTCGCCCGAGATTTACTTGCTGCTTTACATGGCTGCCGACGTCCCGGGGGTGCCGGGGCTGTACGAGAGCCACGACCGTCAGCAGTTGCGGGTGCGGTTTAACGGGATGACAGTTACCGACGAGTACAGGCCGAAGTTCGCGGACTTCTACGAAGATAGTCCGCCCGAGATCATACGGCTTAACGACTTTCTCCTCTACGGGACGAACTCAGTGGAACTTCAGCTCGACCCATTTGCAGAAACCGCGCTGCGCATCAGGCGGATAGAGATCCGCACAAGCCTTGATGGGATAAGCACCGGAGCGATGGCTCCAGAGAATCCAGGTTGGTGATCGCGATGAGACGTTTTCTTGCGATAGTCCTCGCCGCCCTGGCAACCGTGAGTATGGCCACGCCGGCGGCCGGGAAGGACGCAGTGCGCACAACCCTGGTTCCGGGCAAAGCGGTGATGGTTACCCGCAACGGCCTGGACTGCTTCTACTTCGCCGGAACCGGTTACAGAGATCTGTCGGCAACCAGGCTCAAGGTGAAGGTTATCGTTGAAGGGTTCAAGGTCGCGCAGCCCGTGCGCCGGATTTTAGATGGCTACTGGGCTCAACGCATTGAAATCGTGCCTTGCGAAGACGGTTCGGAAGTGACCGTCGGGCGTGGCTTGGCCGGCGGCACTTACGCCATAGCCACGGCTCCGGCCAGCGACGCGCTGGGCGGCAAGGAGAGCGTGGTGCTGGCGCTGACTTATGGCCTGGAGAGCGCAGATGCTCTTCCTGCGGCCTCATCCATGCGGAAGATGGAGCCGGATCCTGATTACCCGCGGATGGACGCGGGGCGCCCTTATGAGCCTGGCGAATACCGCCTGCCGCCGTTTGAGACCAAGTACAGATTCTCGGACATACGCGTCAACCTGAACCTCAACGGGGCGGACTTCCGCGAAGTGCTGATGTTCATGAGCGAGATCAGCGGAGTGAGCATCATTCTCGACCCGTACTGGAGCGATGAGCCCACGGGCGGACGCCGGCGTCCCGGCGGCCCGGGGGGCGGGCAGGAACTGCCACCTCCAGCGAGCGAAACGCCGCCCGGCCAGTTCCGCGAGGGAGACGTGTTCCAGGCCAGTCTGCCGCGCCAAGGGATCGGCACGCTGACGATGAACCTCGAGAACGTGCCGTTTGATCTCGCGCTGGATCTGATTCTCACCGCAGTGAATCTGGAGAGAATCGTGATTTACCCGCCAGGCGCCGAGTAACCGGGCTCCCGCGCCTTCGGGTATAATCAGGCAGTGCGCGCTTGGAGGATAGTCGGTTACATTGCTGCGAGCGCGTTTCTACTGGCCCTGGGCTTCTCCCTCGGTACCGCCTACGTCATGCAGGCAACCAGAAGGGCCAGCACCCTTTTGCCCATCGGTCCGCCGCCGGAGCTGTCGGGCCTGGGCTCCACCATCTGGGAACTCACAGGCGGACTGTCGTTTATTGAGGAGTTCGTCTGGGCGATGTACGCAGAAGAGCCCACCGGCCTTTCACAGCCGGCTGAAATAGCCAGGCACGCGTACAACATTGTCGCCAATTCCAACAAGCTTGAGGAGCTGTTCTCCGGCGGTCGTCCTGAGTACAGAGGCGACCCGGAGTACTGGTTGGAGCGTTGGCTGTACTGGAACTTCATCGCTGGATACCTGGGGCCAGCCTCACCACCGGAGAAGGAAGTTGAGAGGGAGATCAGCGAAGCTCTGGCGGGCATGAAGCAGTTCGGCGAGGCCTACGCGCCCATAGCCTACCGGCTGTCCGTGGACGCGGGGCTCAGCGAGCAGGAGAAGAACTACTACTTCGAGATCCTGCACGAGCTGCAGCCGGACAACGGGTACATTGACGTGATGCTGGTCGCGAGAATGCACGATACCGCCACGGTTGACGACCTGCTGGAGTTGCTGAGGACTGCCGGGGAGAAGCCGGAGTTCCGGATCCCGGTAGCGCCGCTGACTGAAGTGCTGGCGGAGCACTGGGTCAGGCAAGGCGAAGTCGTCAGCCCGATGCTGGCCTTCCGGTATACCGAAGCCGACCCCCGAGCTGGACATCAGCTTAGCTTCCGCAAGGCACTACGGCGGATAGTGGCAGAACTCCCCGACGAGAAGCTGATAGCGGCAATGCCGGTGCTGAAAAGGGCGCTCGTTCGGCTCAGCCAGCTTGAGCCGCTGCCTCCGGGCTTGCACCGCATTAACACACCGCAGATGATGATCATAATCAACAGGGCCGCGACGGAAGCCTACATCCGGGCGGGCAATGGCGAGGCGGTAAGGCAATGCCGCAACCGGGAAACCAGCCTCCACCGGCTCGGTCAGTACTCAACCGTGGGCATCCGGCAACTGGATAACCTGCAGGAGATGTTGAAGCGCAGAAGCGGGATAGGGCTGCGTGACGTCACGGTCTTCTCTGATTTCATCCGCTGGCTGGAGTTCGGCGATATCGAGCAGATGAATGGGCTGGTAGACAAGTACGACGAGTTTGAGTACCCGCCGCTAAGGCCGGGTGCGGAAAGGGGTGGGAAGTCGCCTTGAGCAACTTCGTCCCCGCCGCCGGACAGGTGAAGTGTCTGGGGCTCCTCACGATGCTGCCGTCGGACTACCTGGCGGTGGCTGCCTGCCTGACAGTGTTGCTCACGCTCCTGCTTGGCGTCGTCAGTGCGCGCAAGCCGCTGCGGGTAGCCGCCGTCGCCGTGGCCGCTCTAATCGTGGTATTCCACGTCATTGCCTGGCGCCTGCCTTACCTGTGGATATGGGTTCTGCCCCACACTTCCGTGGTTATAGTGAGCTATATGCTTGTCTGGTGCGCCATCATCCCGCTGATGGTGGCTTTGTCGTTGTTGGTGACGCGCCGGAGCGATCGGCGTGCCCTGCTGGTGGCCTGTTTCCTCTTTGCAGTATACTCTGCATACCTGGTTGTGCAACAACTATTCCCACCCGAGCTACAGCCGCAAAGCGCCTGGAACGGCCGCGTAATGCTGCAAAGCAACCCGAACACCTGCATTGCCGCGGCAGCCTCCACCCTGCTCAGACTGCACGGCGTTGAACTCACTGAGCGCGACGCGGTTGACCGCGGCCACATCACAGAAAGCGGCGGCAACGACATGAACGCCTGGCGCATTCTGCGGCTGTCGCTGCCTCCGGGATACCGCATTGCCGCCGGGCCGCTCTCGTGCGACGACATGCGCCTGAGCGGCTACTGGTACTTGCTTTCGCTGGACTCGGCCGGCCCCTACTCTCACGAGATTGTGGCAAGGGTCGCTCCGGACGGGCGGATGATTGACGTGCTGGACCCACTGGAGGGCGAGTACCAGGTTCACTGGGAGGCGCTGGAGGCGATGCCGCGGCAGGAGCTGGACCAGATGCGCGCCCGGGCCTGCGAGGCCCTGGGCGTGCGGCTGAGCGCGCCCTACGGCGTGGCGCTGTATCTGTTCGGCGGAAGAGATCGGGGTATGGCGGTCGCGGCGGCAG
>CAZXPM010000013.1:0-7485 GCA_964643155.1 uncultured Planctomycetales bacterium
CACTTACCGCAACCCCCTCTTCTCGGCGAACCTCATACCCTCGCTGACCACTGCCGAGGCCTACGAGGCCCGGCATGTCGTTGAATACAAGTACATGACCCTGATGGGAGGGCTGAACGCCATCTCCAAGCCTGAGCTGGTGGCTTTCGGCTGGAGTGTGCTGGGCGCCATCGTGGTCATTGCGCTGCTGGCAGGCATCTTCTACCGCACGGTGAAGGGCTACCACCCGAGCCGGGAGTTCCTGGAGGAAATCAGAGCGGCTGATGGATAACGAGCGGACAACATCGCAGGAGCAGCAGCGGGCGGACGATATGCGCGGCCAGCTGCAGGTGCACTTCTGGTTCACCGAGCAGATGTCCACCACTTTCAAGAGCTTCGCCGCGTTGGTGGTTTTCTGGTTTGCCGGTGTTTACGCCGCAGCGTACGCCTTCCAACTGTTCACCGACGTTCAGTCCTACTCCCCTGAGAAGAAGCTCACGCTCATCCTGCTCGCGGGGTTACCTTTGGTCCTGATGACCTATGTGCTGTTGCGGTTCTACTGGTGGGCTTCGGTCCAGCTGGCGCGCGTCAGCGGCTGGGGCAAGGACGTTGGCTGGCCGCGGCACTTCTGGTTCTGGGTGCTGACCGTCGGCAGTTTCGCCTGGATTGACCCGCTGGACATCATCGGCAAGTTCATCGCCAAGTTCCCCGCGGTGCAGAACCTCGCGCAGTATGGCATTCCCGCGTTCAACCCTGCGGTGATGTTTGTGCGCTTTGTGGTCGCACTGCTGGTCGTGATGCTGCTGTACGACTACCTCAAGCAGGGCTGGCTCATTGCCTGGGCCAAGGCGACGGAGATCTGGGAGGAGGCGGTGTCGCTCTGCCAGGGGCTGGCGGTGACGCTGACCAATTTCCTGCGGCCAAATGTCTGTGTGGAGTATCCCGAATACCGCTGCGAGGTGCCGGCTCACTTCCGGGGGCGGCACATGCTGATGGCGGACGAGAGTGGCATGCATAAGTGCATCGCCTGCCGGGCCTGCGAGCGCGCCTGCCCCGACCGGCTGATACTCATCTCGGCCACGCGCAATCCCGAGACCAAGAAGCAGGAGCTGACCGGCTTCCTGCTGGATAACTCGCGGTGTTGTTTCTGCGGGCTGTGCGAGGACGCCTGCCCGACCGACGCCATCAAGCATACAAACAACTACGAGTACGCCTGCTACGACCGCAGCGAGCTGGTGATAGACCTATTCGGCGAATACCTGGCGCGGACGAAAGAGCTGCGCGCCAGACACGGGGGCGTGCATGTCAGCTGACATGATGGTCATCATCTACTGGTGGCTGTTCACCATCGCCGTGGTGGGTGGGGCCATTGGCTGCGTGACTTTCCGCAGCCTTTACCACGCCGCGCTCTCGCTCATCACTTCGCTGGCGGGGGTGGCCGGCTACTTTGTGTTACTCCACGCCGAATTCCTGGCGATGGCTCAGATAATCGTTTATGTGGGCGGCATCATGGTGCTGATCATCGCCGCTATCCTCGTGTCCCAGAACATCATGGGACGGGAGATCAAACAGGACAACAACCTGGTGTGGCCCGCGCTGCTCGCCAGCGGCGCGTGGTTCTGCATCATGGTTTACGCCAATATGCGCATGGCTTACGTGTTTGACCCGGAGGGTTCCTGGCTCGCCAGCAACGTGGAGCAGGTGGGCTGGAGCCTGATGGCGACTTACACGCTGCCGTTTGAGATTGCGGGGCTGCTTCTGTTCATGGCCATGATCGGAGCGATCGTCATTGCGCGCAAGGAGCCGCCGGATGCCTGAGCTTCATCTGCTGGTGCTCTTGCAGGATGGCCAGGCCGCCATGAGCCTGGCGGAGGTGTTCGCGCAGTTCGGTGCGTTTCTCCGCACGTTCTTCGTGGAGTTCGGCCCGCGCCAGTTCTTTACCGTCGGAGCGCTGTTGTTCTGCATCGGCTGGTACGGCGTGCTGGTGCGGCGCAACGCTATCGCGGTACTGATGGCGACCGAGATCATGCTGAACGGCGTGAATGTCATTTTCGTAGCGTTCAACCGCTGGTGGGGGCTCAAGATTACTCGTGCCGCGTTCACTGCGGCGGAGCAGGTGCTCTCGCCGGTGGGACAGGTTTTCGCGATATTCATCATCATCGTTGCGGCCGCCGAGGCTGCGGTGGGACTGGCGATAATCATAGCCATATACAGGGCGCGCCGCACCGCCAACATTGAAGACCTGAACACGATGAAGTGGTAAACGGATGGCAGGCGTGATGCACAACTGGAGCTGGCTGATACCGGCGTTGCCCTTTACCTCGTTCCTGGTCATCATTTTCTTTGGCTACAAGCTGAAGGACCGCGCGTCGCACCTGCTGGCCACGTGGATGATGATGCTAACCATCGCCGCGGCCGGGCTGCTCCTGCTGGAGCGGGTCGGGGGCAATGCACCGGAGCAGTTCACGCAGGCTTTCACCTGGATCAGCACGCGCAACCTGGTTATCCCTTTTACCACCAACATCAACAATGTAACCGCGATTATGCTCTTCATGGTGAGCATCACGGCGGGGATGATCCACCTGTTCTCGCAGGGCTACATGAAGGGGGACGTGCGCTACTCGCGCTTCTTTGCGCTCATCTCGCTGTTCTCCGCGTCCATGTTCGGGGTGGTGCTCACAGACCACTTCATCACCTTCCTCATCTTCTGGGAGATTATGGGCTTCTGCAGCTACGCGCTCATCGGCTTCTACTTTGAGAAGCGCAGCGCGCAGCTCGCAATGAAAAAGGCCTTCATCACCACGCGCATCGGCGACGTGGGCATGCTCCTCGGAATCGTCATGCTGTTCATGACCGGCGCGCCGCTGCGGTTCAGCGAGATGCCGGCGTACTTCGCCCACGGGCACAACCCGCTGGGCGCGACGCTGACGACTATCATCGGGCTGCTGCTGTTCTGCGGGGCGGTGGGCAAGAGCGCACAGTTCCCGCTGCATGTGTGGCTTCCCGACGCGATGGAAGGCCCTACTCCGGTCAGCGCCCTGATTCACGCCGCGACCATGGTGTCCGCCGGTGTCTTCCTGGTGGTGCGGGTATTCCCCATCGTGGCAGCCAGCACGGTGACCGCGGCGGTGGTGGCGTCCATCGGAGCGTTCACCGCGCTCATCACCGCTATTCTCGGCCTGGTGATGAACGACATCAAGAAGGTGCTTGCGTTCTCCACCATGAGCCAGCTCGGGTACATGTTCCTTGGGCTGGGCGTGCTGGCGTACACCGCGGGCGTGTTCCACCTCATCAATCACGCGTTCTTCAAGGCCTGCCTCTTCCTCGGCAGCGGGTCGGTGATACTCGCCTGCCACCACAACAACGACATGCGGCGCATGGGTGGGCTGGCGAGGTTCATGCCCCTCACTTATGCCACCTTCCTCATCGCCACGCTTTCGCTGATGGGCATTCCGCCCTTCTCCGGCTTCTGGAGCAAGGACGAGATTCTCGGCGGAGTGTATGCACGGGCGGCGGAGATGGGCGGAGCTTACTGGCTGCTGTTCATCGCCGGGGAGGCCGCGGCTTTCCTCACGGCGGCGTACATGACCCGACTGCTGTTCCTCACTTTCGCAGGCAGGTTCCGCGGCAACGACGAACCGTCGCCTGATTATGTGGCTGACATGGAGGCGCTGCAGCAGCAGCAGGTTTCCTACGAAGTGAAGAGATACGGCGAGTCGCTGGGCGGGCTGGAGACTCTCTACCACGAGGACGAGGAGCACGGCGACGACCATCACCACGAGGTGCAGCCCAAGGAATCGCCCTGGGTAATCACGGCTGCGCTCATGGTGCTGGCGCTCTTTGGCGGTTTCTTCGGCCTGCTGGGGGCGGCGCCCATCGGCATCAGCTGGTGGCAGGGGTTCATCCACTTCGGCCACGCCGAGCACGAGGCGACCAACTGGATGGTGGTGGGCATCTCCACCGCCATGGCGTTCGGCGGCGTCGCCACCGGCTGGGTTATCTGGGGCTTGAAGCCGCAGGCGGCCATGCGCGCGTTCCGCGCTTCCTGGGTTCAGGCTCTGCGCACGCTGCTGCTCAACCGCTACTACATTGACGCGTTTTACGACAAGGTCATTGTGCGCGGGATGATGGAGTTCGCCAAGGCGCTGTGGGCGTTTGACAAGTGGGTGATTGACCTGATCGTCAACGCCGTCGGCGCGGGGACGAAGCTCATTGCCTATGCGTATGCGTGGTTTGATCTCTGGGTGGTGGATGGGCTGGTTAACCTGGCGGGCTACATGTGGCTCGGCATCAAGCGGGTTATCCGGCCGGTGCAAAGCGGCCAGTTGCAGCACTACATGCTGGTGGTGCTGATTTCGGCGGTGCTGCTCTGGCTGTTCAAGTACTTGTTCTGATTGATATCGGGGACGTCTTATGACGGAGAAGAAGCGGACATTTTTGCAGGAGGCCACCAAGCAGGCGGCTTTTCTGGTCGCGATCGTAGTGGTGCTGGCGCTGCTGTCGCAGCTCGGCCGGTACGTTCCGTTCATCGGTTCGTTCACCAACTTCTTCCGCAATCCGGTGAACCTCAGCGTCTTCTTGCCGTTCATTGGCGCGGTCACGCTTCTGTTCTTTGACCACCGCAAGCATGACCTCATCCGCGGCTGGGCCGTGTTCTTCACTGTGGTACCGCTGATCATCGTTTCAGGTCTGTGGCTGGGCTGGTGGAGCGCACTGGCGCAGCTGCTGAGCCCCTCCAGCTTTCTGGGCGAGACCATGCTCGTCTGGACGCGGTTCGTGCCGGACGTCACCGGATTCACCTACCTGTTTGACCGCGCGTGGATTGAGATATCCGGCATCAGCATTCATTTCATCACCGGCCTGGACGGCCTGTCGTTCCCGCTGTTTCTGCTGACGGCGTTCATCGGCGTGCTCGCCTGCATCTCCAGCTTCGGCATCAAGGAGAGGGTGAAGGAGTACTTCGTGCTCTACCTGATGCTGGTGGGCGGTATGCTCGGCGTGTTTGCTGCGCTGGACTACTTCCTGTTCTACGTTTTCTGGGAGATCAGCCTGGTGCCGATGTACTTCCTCATCGGTATCTGGGGCGGCCCCCGCCGGCTCTACGCCGCCATCAAGTTCTTCCTGTACACGCTGTTCGGCAGCGTGTTCATGCTGATTGCCATCATCGTGCTGTTCCTGGTCACGGGCATGGAGAGCTTCTCCATGATCAAGCTCAACAACCCGGAGATGGTGAGCACTGCGGCGATGTGGGTGCGGCTCTTGATGTTCGGCGGGTTCTTCCTCGCGTTTGCCATCAAGGTGCCGCTCTTCCCGTTCCATACATGGCTCCCCGACGCGCACGTGGAGGCGCCAACCCCCATCAGCGTCATCCTGGCCGGCATCCTGCTGAAGATGGGGGCTTACGGCTTCCTGCGGGTGCTTTATCCCACGTTCCCTGACCTCGGCTACATCCTGGGCGCATTCATCGGCATTCTCGCGGTGGTTGCCATCATCTACGGCGCGCTGGTGGCGATGGTGCAGCCCGACCTGAAGAAGCTGGTGGCCTACAGCTCGGTGTCGCACATGGGCTTCATCATCCTCGGCATCGCCAGCATGACGGTGGACGGCTACAACGGCGCGATAATGCAGATGATTGCCCACGGCCTGGGCACGGGCGCGCTGTTTATGCTCGTCGGCGTCGTTTACGACCGCACGCACACGCGGCTCATCAAGGACCTCAGCGGCCTGATGATCACGATGCCGCGCTTCGCCTTCGTGATGTACGTGGCGGCGCTCAGCTCGCTGGGCCTGCCGGGACTGGTGGGATTCTGGGGCGAGTTTCTCATCATCAAGGGCACGTTCACCAGCAATCCGGTGTGGCAGCAGATTGTGGCGCTGGGCATGCGCGGTGACGTGATGATGCGGGTGTTCGCCATCTGCGCGGCTGTCGGCATCGTGCTAACCGCGGGCTACATCCTGTGGATGATTGAGCGCATCATGCTCGGGCGCGAGCATCCGCGCTGGAAGGGCATGAAGGACATGGTGGCGTTTGAGTACTGGTCGCTGGTACCCATCGCCGCGTTCATAACGGTGTTCGGCGTCTACCCCGCGCCGATGTTCCGCCTGTTTGACTACTTCAGTTTCACGCTGGCGGGCAAGTCGCAGATGGTGGGATTCTAGGGGCGGTGACTTCAACCTGCACTTCGTCCCGGCTAACGCACGCCGGCCTTTGCGCTTAAAATGATCCGGCCCCGTATCAACAGGGAGTTCCTCTACTTCCGCTGGCTGGAGCTCCGAAGAGTTCCGCCCGGCTGAAGGGGCAGGCAGTAGGTTCCGCCCCCCATCACGGCCGGTTCACCGTTATCCGCTCCGCCGAAGCGTCGCTTCATCGCGGTGTTCTGGCCGCCGGCTTGAAGCACTGGTACTTCCCATCCCGGACGAACCGGGCGGTTTTCCCAATGCCCTCGGGAGAAGTTCCTCCGGTTTCCTGCCTCGCCGAAGCGGGGCTCTCCGCCGGTGGCGCCTTCTCCAGGGCGTTCCGTCTTGCCTGCTTTCAAGGATCTCGCCCTCCACGGGGCCGGTCCGGTATACCATGCTCAGTCTATAGGGGGGTGGACTCGCTGTCAAGGGGTTTTGCCGTTAAATAAGCTGAGTAATCTCTGCGCAAGTTATCAACACGGGGGATCTGGCTGCGGAGGGGCTGAGCCCAGTATTGATGCGGGTTAAGGCAGGAATTGCAGCTGGATGCGCGACTTCTCAAAGATGCGCTTGGTGTCCTCAATGTCCTGCTGAATCTGGGTGCGCAGCGAATTGGCGTCAGCGAACTCGCGGCGTTGGCGGATGAACTCCAGGAAGACGAACTCGGCGGTGCGTCCGGTCAGCTCAAAGCCAGCTTCCCCAATCACGTGGCCTTCCACCAGCGCGGAGCCTTTCCTGTATTGCTTGGGCTCCGGCGCCTGCCCGCGCAGGAACTTCGGCACTTTCTGGGCATCAGTGACGATTAGCGCCGCGGGGTAGAAGCGCTTGTCCTTGTGGTAAGCCCCGGCATAGACGCCGTAGGGAGGAAGCAGCTTCTCTGGGGGCAGGAGCAGGTTAGCGGTGGGAACACCGAGCACCTTGCCGCCGACCTTGCGCCCGGCCTGCACCTGTCCGCGCACGAAGTAGGGATACATAATTACTGCGCCTATGGGAGGCGAGTATCAGCTCGCGGATGCGGCGGGAGGAGATGGGTTCGTCGCCGCGCGTGACCGCGCCGATGCGCATGAACTCAAAATTCAGTTGCCGGGCGATGCGCCGGAACTTGTCGTCGGAAGAGACCCGGTCAGCGCCTACGGTTGTGTCGTAGCCGGCGACAAAGGCGCCGATGCGCATATGCTCTCCCAGCTTTTGGAAGAACTCCACCGCATGCAGACGTTTGAAAGATTCTTCAAAGTCAAAACACGCGACATGCTCAAAGCCGAGCTTGCGCATCAGGTGCGTTTTTTCGTCCGGCAGCGTGAGAAAGCGCACCCTGCGCTGAGGTTGCAG
>CAZXPM010000013.1:7495-10725 GCA_964643155.1 uncultured Planctomycetales bacterium
ACCGACAGCTCGCGGGTCATGTTGAAAATCTGGATGTGGCCGCGGTGGATGCCGTCAAAGATGCCGACGGTCAGCGCCACACGGGCGCGCCGCAGCTTGGCCAAGTCGCGCCAGGTGCGGTAGATGTTCAGCCGGTGGGGCACGGACTCAGTATAGCACCGGATGCGCCTAGCGCGGCGGAGGGATGGGCGCCTCTTCGGGCACGGTGAAGGACACGACCTTGATGCCGGGGTTCAGTGAAAGGTCAATCTGACGGCGCAGGTGGAGGATCTCGTTTCCTTCGCGGTCAAACACGACGCGCACTACCGGCCGGTAGGGCTTGTGGCTGGGGTATTCCAGGGGGGTGGCGATCTCGCCGGTGGAGAGCCTGAGTAAGGCGTTGCGCGGATACACCCTCACGCTGCGCAGGAACGCGACAAACACCTTGGGGGACACGGCTGTCTTGGTGTAGGCCATGAGGATTTCCACCGCGTCGGATGGGTCCTTGCGCTCGCGGTGCGCCTTGTCGGTGATGAGCGCAGCGAACTTGTCGGTGATGGCGACAATCTGGGAGAACTCATGTATGGCGTCGCCGCGCTTGTTGCGCGGGTAGCCGCCGCCGTAGAAGTTCTCATGGTGCTCAAACGCCACCACGGGCGCGCGGGGGCTGATGTTGGCGTAGTCGTCCAGGATGTTGCGGCCGTAGTAAGTGTGTTTCTTGACTTCGGCGTACTCCAGCTCGGAGAGGGACCCGGGCTTGAAGAGAATGCTTGACGGCACCTTGGTCATGCCGACGTCGTAGAAGAGGGAGGAGATGGAGAGGTCCAGCATGGCCGGCAGGTTGTAGTCAAGCTCCACGCCGACGCACAGGCTGTAAACCCAGGCGCCCAGCGAGTGGGTGAGCAGCGGAGTAAGGAAGAAACCGGCTTCCTTCATTAGCTGGAAGAGCTGGCGGGAGCTGAACAGCAAGTCCAGCGTATGATCCATGACCTCTTCCACGCGCTCGGCGCGTTGGTCTTCGGAGCAGCAATTCGCGGGGCGGGCCTGGGGCGGAATGCTCTGGAGGAAAATCCCCCGCATGGCGCGCAGCGTGCTTTCATAGGCGGGCGGGGTGTCGTGGGCCAGCAGCACTTGCTTGTAGCTGTCAAAGTCGTCGTCCGAGAGGAAGACGTGGACGGAGTCCACGCCGATACCCCTAAGCCGCTGGATGAGGTCGTCATTCAGCACCGTGCCGAAACGCAGCAGGGTGGCGCCGCGCAGCACGACGTTGCGCGAAAGCTCCATGCCGGGTTTCAGCCGGTTCACCGGCAGCAGAAACTCAGGTCTCGCCAGGACGTCCATTCAGATACGGTACTCCAGTATGCGGTTGTTCGCCGGGTCGCAAACGAATAGCTTACCAAGTGCGGCATTGATTGCAAGACCTGTGGGGGCATTTTCCCCAAACTGGTTGCTCCGGGTGCCGGTACTGCCAAACTGTAGAAGGTACCCGCCGCCGGGGTCGAACTTCACGACGCGCGACAGGCCCGGGTCAGCCGCGAAGATGTTGCCGAAGTGGTCCAGCGAGAAGGCTGACGGCAGCACCAGCTCGGGGACGCCCTCCGTTTCAATGAGCACAGGCGACGCGCTGTCAAAGTCCACGGAGTACTGCATTATGCGCGCGTTGCCCGCATCGGCCACCAGCAGTTCGGCGGCGGCAGTGAACGCCAGCCGGGTGGGGGAGTTGAACTCGGTGTCGCCGTCGCCGCTGGCGCCGAACTGCCGCAGGTAAACGCCCTGCGGGGTGAACACCTGCAGGCGGTCGTTGCCGGTGTCAGCCACCACCACGCGCCCGTCGGGCGCCACGGCGACGCCCTCCGGCTGGCGGAAGCGGCCGCCGGTGGAGCCCGGCAGGCCAAAGAAGCCCAGATAGGCGAAATCCGCATTCGTGATGATCACCCGCGAAAGCGAGCGGTCTACGATGTAGACGAGATTCTCCTGCGCGTTGGCGGCGACGGCAACCGGTTCCTCCAGCGCGATCTGGCCGAAAGCGTGGCTGCTGCGAAGATGGTTGAAGCTGCGGTCAAGCAGCTGCACCCGGCGGTTGCCGGTGTCAGCCAGAATGAACTGCTGCCTGGTGTCCAGCCAGAGGATGTCCTGCGGCGATGACACCTGGCCGGGTGCGCTTCCCGGCGAGAGGTACTGCGCCACCACGTCAAGCTGAAGCGCCGGAGCGGTTACCACATTGCTCTGGCCGCTCTCCAGCCCTTCCGCGCTCTCAGAGGTCACGTAGTAATAGTGCGTGGCGGAATCGGTGACGAAATCGGTGTAGGCGGTTGCCGCCAGCACCTCGGCGTTGATCTTGGAGAAGCCGCTTGCAGCGTCAGTGCTGCGGTAAACGGAATAGCCCGCAGCGCCGCTAACGGCGCTCCATTCAAGCACGCGGACGGATGGAGAGTTGTGCGCCAGCACAAGGCCGGCAGGCGCCGGCGGGGGAAGCTCCTCCGGCAGCGCCGAGAACAGGCCGTATACTCCGAACTTGGTGAGGTTGAGGGTTATCTCCGGGGCATCTTCCGCGACGGTGGCGGTTTCGCCCGTGTCCTCAAAAGCCGAAGTGACGGGTGACTTGCGGTAGACCGACAGCGAGTGGCCCGCCGGCAGTGAGTAAGAGTCATTGACCGTAAGCTCCGCCGCTTGCGCCAGGCCGGTGGGGCTCTCATCCTGGCTGGACTGGCGCAGGCTGGAAGCCTGCTGCTCCTGGGCAGGCGGCTCCTCCTCGCCCGGTTCTTCCACTTCCTGGGAGAACTCCCAGGCCACCAGCAGATCGCGCCCCTCCGGGCCGGGTGTGTTGATCTCGCGCGCGGTGACATCGCGCAGGATGAAGCTGGTCTCGGTGGAGACGGTACCGGCGGGCAGCGTAAGTACGAGCAGGCCGGTACTATCACGCAGGATCACAGGTTCTTCCTGCGGCGCCGGGACGGTGAACTGGCCGGGACTGCCGCCGCCTCCGCCGCAGGCCGCGGTAAGCGCGAGCACTCCCACCACAATCAGCCATGGCAACCGCAAAACACCCTCCATCCGCTTACGCGACGATCAACTCTTCAAAATACAGATCCACGACCTTGCCCGCGGTTCCCGAAAACATATCGTTCATAAAAGAGATGAGAGCTTGCTTGAAGGTCTTCTTGCCTTCCTCGCTGGTCAGCTCCTCAGACGTCATGCTGTTGAACTTCGCGATTATGTAGTCGCGGACGACGGGCAGGTTTTCATCGATG
>CAZXPM010000013.1:10735-11105 GCA_964643155.1 uncultured Planctomycetales bacterium
GGCCAGCAGTCCCATGTGCCCGGATACTTCTCCTTCGCCTTCTGCCCCGGCCTCACCTTCTCCGCCGTGCCCGCCGCCATTACCGGAGTCTTCCGAGCCGATGTAGTAGTCTTCCAGCTTGAGCACGATACGGGCGCTGACGAAGCGTCCATCCTTGGTGTTGACCTTGAACTCGTTTTCAAAGTAGTAGAACGGGTCGGGGGTTATGCGGGAAGCGACGCCGCCTGCGCCTTCGCTGGCGGTGCCGATATCGCCCCGGCCCTCCACCGGCGGCTCGGCCTTGCCCCCGCGGAGCATGAACGCTGCCGCCACGCCGATGACAACGACGGCGGCAACGATGATGATGATGGGCATGAGCGGCAACTTGCGC
>CAZXPM010000013.1:11115-19690 GCA_964643155.1 uncultured Planctomycetales bacterium
GTCTCCTTTTGGTCACGATCTCCCCCGCCGGAAGCCGTATTTCTTGGCGGCCTCCTCGCTCTTGAATTTCACCAGGTACTGGTCGGGTATGCGCTTCGCCTTCGGCGACTCGACCGGGTAGTAGAGCTTGGTTCTGGTGTCGCCGTAATACACGAAGCCCTGGCTGGCGGCGCTTTGGGCGAACTTGGACGCATAATCGCTTTCCGACACCTGGAACAGCCCCGGAGCGAAGAAGTAGAGCAGGGCGACCAGGGCCCAGAGCCCCAGCAGCCATGCAAGCAAGGTGAGGTTCCACCGCGGCAATTTCTGCTTGCGCGGTTTGCTCATCACACATCGCCTCCCTCACTATCATACACTCCTTCGCCGCCGGCTGCACTGTTGCCGCTCTCGGGCGAGGGGACCGGCTCCGCATACCGGTAGACTCCCTCGCCCGCTGGCGTTTCGGCGGGTTGGGCGGCTACGGGCGCAGGCGCGCTTCCTTCCATCCCCCCGCGCAGTATCACTATCTCCACCCGCCGGTTATGCGCCATGTTCTCGGGGGTGTCGTTGGGCGCGACCGGGCGGGTGTCGGCGTAGCCCACGGCAATGAGCTTGGAAGGGCTGTAATCAAACTCGTCAATGAGGAACCGCTTGACCGAGGCCGCGCGGGCAGTGGACAGCTCCCAGTTGCTGGGGAACTGTGGCGTGTGTATCGGCCGGCTGTCTGAGTGGCCCTCTATCTGGATTGTGTTGGGAAGCCTCACCAGCTCCGCCCCCAGCTTGCGCAGTATCTCCTGAAACTGGGGTTTAAGCTGCGCCGAAGCGGTGTCAAAGAGTATCTGGCTGGGGTAGATGGAGATCTCAATCCCGCGCTCGGTGTACTTCATTTCAAACTGGCCGCCAGCTTCCCGCGCGAGGCGCTGAAGTTCTTCCTCAATCTTCTTGATGCGCCGGTAGGCGAATACTTCAAACGGGATGGAATCGGCGATGCCGGACCCGCTGAACGGAGCCGTCGCGCCGCTCTCAAACACGGGCACGCTCCCACCGGGGCTGGTGGCCCCGAAGCCTTCGCGGATGGATTTGGCGATGGCCTCAAACTTGCGGGCGTCCACATCGGATATGGCGTACATCACGATGAACAGCGCCAGCAGGAGCGTAATCATGTCGGCGTAAGTGATGAGCCATCGCTCCTTGCCTTCCTCTTCGCCGCCTTTTTTTCTCCTCGCCATGGGGTATTGCCTCTACTCCTCCTGCAACCGCAGCGCCGGCGGCAGGAAGGCGTTGAGCTTCTCCTTGACAATGCGCGGGTTGTCACCTGCCTGGATTGACAGCACACCTTCAATCATGATCTCACGCGTCAGCGCTTCCTCGGACGAAAGCAGCTCCAGCTTGTTTGCGAGCGGCAGAAAGAGCGCGTTGGCGCTGACCACACCATAGAGGGTCGCGATGAACGCGCCGCTGATGCCGTGGCCCAGGCTGGCGGGGTCAATGCTGGCGCCCAGGCCGGCGAGCACATGCACCATGCTCATGACAGTGCCGATGATGCCGAAAGTGGGGGCGAAAGCTCCCAGGTTCTTGAAGTACTTCGCGCCCCTCTCGTGGCGGCCCTCCAGGTAGGCCACCTCGGTGTTCATAATGTCACGCACCAGCTCGGTGTCGTTGCCGTCAATCACGAGCTGCAGGCCGCTGCGGAGGAACTCGTCACGCAGGTTGTTGACGTCCTCCTCCAGCACCAGCAGCCCCTCCCGCCTCACCTTTTCGGCGAACTGCACGAACATGGCGATGATTTCGTGGGGATTGCGGACGTTGCGGAAAAGCGCGTTCTTGAGCACTTTGGGCACGGAGATCGTGTCTATCAGCGGGTGGCTGGTAATGCCGGCGCCGATAGTGCCGATGATGACTATCATGAAGGCAGGCACCTTGACCAGATGGCCTACGGTGCCGCCTTCCAGTATGAAGCCGCCTATGACGCCTGCAAAGCAGACGACTATGCCGATGATTGTAGATAGTTCCATAGGCTCCCCGCCTGAATCTGGAGCGGCGCACGCGGCGGCGGCGCTTCCAGCTATGGTGTATATCGGCTTTGAATGCTACCAGCTTGAGCAGCCCCGGGCAACGGGCGCACGCGCCCGCTCCCGTTCCCGCTAGAAGGGCAAGCCCGCTTCAAACGCCTTAATCACGTCTTCCAGTGTTCTGTACTTGGGTGACAGGTCGGAGCTGAAGGAATCCAGCTTCTCTTTGTCCTGGACGTAGAGCAGGAAGACCTTCAGGGCTTCCGCCATCGGTTCCGGCGGCGAAATCACTCCCTCGTCAAGGAACCTCAGCGTGGTGGCATAATCCCGCCGCTGCGTATCCGCGATGAAGTCGCCCCTGACGCTGGTTCGCTCGCTGAAGTACGTCGCCGAGAGCTTGCCGTCCCGGAACCGGTACAGAGACTCCCGTTCATCCACGCCGCGCGTGAGGAACTGAGAAAGCACCAGCGGCCGGCCCTGAGCGGGTACCAGGACAAGGTAGAAGGCGTTCTCCCCCCGGATATACAGGTCAAAGGCGTACCAGCTCCCGGCGGGCGTATAGCCCACCTTCTGGCTGAGGCGGTCCAGCCGGATGCTCCGCGCTTCTTTGATGTCTTCTGGAATGCTCTCAATGTTCACCGGCAGGTACTGCATCACCGACAGCTTCGCGCTCCGCGCGAGCAACGACAGCTCGTTGGCACTGGCCCGGGAGAGCTTGAGCCCCTTCAGTGCCCCCCGGGGCCCCTTGCTGAGGGGTTCGTCGCCGAGCACAGGCTTACCCGGGGCGACCAGGCTCGCCATCCGCCGCGCAGAGGCCACTATCGGCGCGATGCTATCCGGCACAAAAGGCAGGGGGACGCCCGGTTCCGTGAGGCTCTGGGGTTCATGCTTGCGGGGGCGTTCCTGAGGGGGGCTGAAGGTAATCCAGAGCGATTCCCAGGCGGTGGTTTCTTCCGGTGCTGGCACTTTCACTGCGAGCAGGCCCTCGTCCCCGCTGATCACGTGAAACTCGTTGCCCTGGTACGCAATCACATACCGCGTATCCGGGCCGAATGCCGCGGTTTCCAGCAGAACTGGTTTGCTGTCGCCGGCGGGGGCAGGTCTGCTGGTAGCGGGCGAGGGCGCCGCGTTCTCTGCCTGCCGGTCTGGCTCAGGCGGCTGGTTGCAGGAGGCCAGCAACAAGACCAGAGCGAGTATCGCCAATCCCATTGCCGTACGCATAGCTGATGGAATATACCACAGATGTCAAGCCCTCAATGGTAGTATGGACAGGTTGGCAGGGACGGAGAACAACCGCGTGGCAGTGGCTATGAGCGGCGGCGTGGACAGCAGCGTCGCCGCGCTGCTGCTTGCCCGACAGGGGTTTGAAGTGGTCGGCTTCACCGCCAAGCTCCTGGACGGCGAGGAGGGCGGCAAGTGCTGCTCGCTGGACGCGGCCTACCGCGCCCGGCGCTCCTGCGGCATGCTGGGCGTGGAGCACGTGACGGTGAACCTGGAGGAGGAGTTCCGCGCCCGGGTTATCCAGACTTTCGTGGACGAGTACCGCGCCGGCCGCACGCCCAACCCGTGTGTTGACTGCAACCGCTTCATCAAGTTTGACCGTTTCCTGAAGGTGGCGGACTGGCTGGGCTGCCGGTTTCTGGCGACCGGCCACTACGCCCGTATCGGCCTCCGCCCGCGTGAGACCTTCGCGCCGGTGGACAAGCGCGTGGGGGACACTATGCGCTCCGGCCGAGAGCGCGTGGCGAACCTGCTGCAACTGCTGCGTGGCGCTGACCGGGAGAAGGACCAGTCCTACTTCGTGGCGGTGATTGCCCGCGAGCAGATGGAGCGGGTGATGTTCCCCTGCGGCGATATCACCAAGCAGGAGGCTCGCGTGCTGGCGGCGGAAGCGGGCTTGCCTACGGTAGAAGCCAGGGAGAGCCAGGACGCCTGCTTCCTCACGGCGGAGCGGGACGTGGAGTACTGGGTTGAGCGGCTTACGGGTGAGCCGCCCAAGCGCGGAGAGATAGTGGGGTTGAACGGCGAGAAGCTGGGCGAGCACGCGGGCATTGAACGCTTCACCCGCGGCCAGCGCCGGGGGCTTGGCGTGGGGGGCGGCCCGCCGCTGTACGTGGTGGATCTGGAGCCGGAGAACGGGCGCGTGGTCGCGGGCGAAGCCGGCAGCCGCCCAATCTCACACATTACGCTTGCGCACGTGAACATCCTCGCGGAGGGATACACCCGGGGCAACCGCGAGGTGATGGTGCGCACGCGCTACCGCCAGCAGGAGAAGCGCGCAGTGCTGGAGGAACTGGAGGAAGGCGGGCTTCGGGTCAGGTTCGCCTCGCCCCAGGAGTTCATCTCGCCGGGGCAGTGGTGCGTGTTCTACGATCGCGAGCTGGTAGTCGGCTGCGGTATGATAGACCGCATCGGCTGGGCAGCGGGCTAGCGCCGCGCGCCCGCCTGAACTTTCATCAAGGGGTGCGCCATCAAACACTGGGGACACATAGTAGCTATTCTCGTAACCGGTCTGCTCATTAGCCCTGCGGTACCAGCGGACGCAGCGCCCGCCGGCGACCGCTACCCCGGCGAAGTGCTGTTCATGGAAGCGGCCACGCTGCATCCCTGCCGCGTGAACCTGCCGGCGGATTACGACCGGGCGCAGGAGTATCCGCTGGTGGTGGGGCTGCATGGCTTCGGCGGCAATGCGGACATGTTCAGCACACTGTGGTACGCCTTTGACCGGCCGGAGTTCATCTACGCCACGCCGCAGGCACCTTACATCCTGCCGGAGTTCAGCGGCTTCGGCTATAGCTGGCTGGCACCGGAGGGCGCGAGCATTGAAACCCAGTTGCGGATGCGGCAGCTAACGCTGGATTATGTGCAGGGCGTGGTGGATGAGCTGAAATCGCGCCACCGTGTGAGTGAGGTTTACGTGCTGGGCTTTTCGCAGGGATGCGCCATCGCTTATGCGCTCGCCTTTAGCCGCGCCGGTGAATACGCGGGCGTAACGTGCTTCGCCGGCCCCTTTCCACAGGGATGGCTCAACGGCGAGCATCTGGAGGCGGCTCGGGCGGCAGGGCTGCGCGTGTTCATTGCCCAGGGGACTGAGGACGCGCCAGACATCATTGGGATGAGCCAGGATGCACGGGAGCTTCTGACAGCCCAGGGCCTGGCGGTGGAGTATGTGGAGTTTCCCGCCGGGCACACGCTGCCCAGGGAAATGCTGCGGCTGGCGCAGAAGTGGATGCTGCAGCCACACCAGCCGTTTTCGGGTAGAATTGAGTAACTAGTGAACTGGGGGTTGGCATGGCTATCCGGGGATACTCGTTGCGCGTTGCCCTGTGGGGGACGGCGCTGTTCGTCACCGTCATAATCGCGTTCGCCTGCGGGAGGGGAGGTCCGGCGGTGGCGCCGCCGGTGGTGGAGCAGCCAGTTGAGATCAACATGGAGGAGGCGCTGGCGGAGCTGGACGCTCTGCCCACGCCTGCGGGCGTGGACACCGGCACCTTCGTTCAGCTCAAAGAGGAGTTGCGCCGGCAACTGTCCGCTCGTGGCAAAGCCGTGCTGATAGCCTCACCCTTCGCGGTCAGCGACCTGGCGGTCATCAGCGGCGGCGCGGGCGAGATGCCGCGCGTGAGGTGGTCCAGCGATTTCTTCGTGGCGGACGGCGACAACAGCGGCGTGGTCTCCATTGCGGACCTGACGCCGATTGCGGTCTGGTTCGGAGCGGACACGGCGGAAACGCCGCTGGCAAGCGTGGCGGATTACACCCGGGACGGCACCGTGGCCATCAGCGACGTGACGCCGCTGGCGGTGCACTTCGGGGAGCGGGTGACAGACTTCAGGCTGGAATCTGCGCCGGCGGCAGGCGGTGAGTTTGCGCCGCTGACGACCGTGCTGTGGGAGGACCAACTGGCGGAGAAGAACGTGAATGGCTTCGCCGTGTTTGAGTACGAACTTGCCGCCGGGGACTTCAGCGGAGCCGCTGGCCTGTGGGTAAGGGTGGTTTCCCGCGACGGTGCGGGGGGCGAAGGCGACCCCTGCGAGGCAGTGTATGTGGCGGCGCCGAACTCGGCTCCCGCCGCCATGCTTGTGGCCGACCCGGTGAGCGGCGAAGCCCCGCTGGAGGTGAGCTTTGACGCTTCCGGCAGCAGCGACGAGGATGGGAGCATAGTGCGGTTTGACTACGACTGGGAGGGCGACGGCACTTACGACTTGTTGGATGGCGGCGAAACCGCAATGCACACCTATGACACCGAGGGCGACTACGACGCCACGGTGCGGGTGACCGACAACCTGGGGGCGACCGCCACCGCCACGGCACTGATCAGCGTGAGCCCGGGGACGGGCAACGAGCCGCCGGTGGCCGGTCTTCTGGCTGACCCGACCGAAGGAAGCGCCCCGTTGACGGTGAGCTTTGACGCCTCCGGCAGCTACGACCCGGACAACGAGGTGCCGCCTGCGCGTGGCATAGTGCAGTTTGAGTGGGACTGGGAGGGCGATGGCACGTACGACGAGAGCGGTGTATCCCCTACCATCCAGCACACGTACAACGAGCCTGGAATGGTGCCGTTCAACGCGACCGTGCGGGTGACTGATGCGGAAGACGCCACCGCGACCGACAGCATCGCCATTTATGTGCTGCCGGGCGGCGGTCCGCCGGAGATTGTGTCGGTCTCACCCCTCGCGGGTGAGGAAGGGGCCGAAGTGACCCTCGCCGCTACCGTGACGGGCACTCAGCCGTTTGACTACTTCTGGGAGCTGGTTGAGCCAACAAGCTGGGCGACTCCGGATTACGTGGAGGGCAGCGGCTCGGTGGTGGAGGCCACCGTCACGCTGGGCAGCGCGGGGGTATATACGCTGACGCTCAATGTGGCTAACGGCGCAGGCGCGCACGAACGCGATTTCACTTTCACCATCAACGAGCCGGGAACGGAGTGGAAGATCTACCCGGTGGAAGAGAGCATGTCGGTCACCTACTCGTCGCTGGCAGTGGTCGGCGGCAAGCCGGGGATTGCGTACTTTGACAGCGGCTCCCAAGACCTATTCTATGCATACTGCAGCACCAGTGACGGAACCGGAGCCTGGAGCAGCGTCACGGTGGACAGCAAGGGCATGGGCATGGGCGATGTGGGGATGTACTGCTCGCTGGCTCAGGTCGCCGGCGGGCCCGCCATCAGCTATTACGAGGGCGGCATTGACCAGAACCTCAAGTTCGCCTATAACCCCAACGCCGACGGCAGCGGAAGCTGGGGGGCTTACCGGGTGGACAGCGACGGTGACGCCGGGTGGATTACCTCGGTAGCGGAAATGGACGGGAAGCCGGCCATCGGGTACTTCAGTGACGACACATCGCTGGACTACAAGTATGCTTACAACTCGGCCAGTGACGGCGGCGGCACCTGGACGGCGACAGCGGTGGAGACGGTGGAAAGCGGGATGTTCGCCGACGGGCGGGTGCTGTGCCTGGTGGACGGGCGGCCGGCAGTGGCGTTCTACAACTGGGCCGACGGTGAGCTCCAGTTCTCCATCAACGCCAGCGCCGACGGCACCGGCGCGTGGAGCACTTCCACCGTGAACAGCGACATGGGGCTGTTTGTATCTATGGGTGTGATAGATGACGGGAAGCCCGCCATCGCTTACCGCGACTTCTCAGGAAGCGGGTTGAAGATAGCGGTGAATAGCGCAACCGACGGCAGTGGAACCTGGAACGTGTACACCATTGACGGTTCGGCCGCTGCGCAGTACACCTCGGTGGGAGAAGTTGGGGGCTATCCTGCGGTGGCGTACCGGGACTTCAACACCGACACGCTGCACTACGCAGTGTGCAGCACAGCGGACGGGTCGGGAACCTGGACTATTTCCACGGTGGACTCGGGCTCCAGCATCCTGTACGTGAGCCTGCTGGAAGTGGCCGGCCGCGCCTGCATCACCTACGCCAAGACCGCCACGGGAGTCCTCTGTTTCGCGCGGCGGAACTGGTAACCCAAGCTAGCTTTCAGGTGTCAGCTCCAGGGGGCCGATAGTGTTTTCCACCGCCTCCAGGATGGCGCCGGTCTGTACCAGCTCCAGCACCTGCTCTATGTCGGGGTAGAGCGGGCGGTCGGTTTCCATGAACGGCACTACCGAGCGGATGACCTCGTAGGCGGCGGCAACACCCGTGCCGGGCTTCTGGGGCTTGCGGAAGTCAAGCGCCTGCGCCCCGCACAGTAGCTGGATGGCGACGACGGTGGCCACGTTCTTGAGCACTTCCTTGCACTTGCGCACAGAGACAGGGCCCATGTTCACATGGTCTTCCTGGTCGGCGGAGACGCTGATGGAGTCCACCACCGCCGGGTGGCACAGCACCTTGTTTTCGCTGACGAGCGCCGCCTGGGTGTACTGGGCGACCATCATGCCGCTGTTGAGGCCCTTGCCCTCCACCAGGAAATCGGGCAGGCCGGAAAGCACCGGGTTCATCATGCGGTTGGTGTGCCGCTCGGAGAGGCTGGCGACCTCGGCCAGCGCAATCGCGAGGAAGTCCATCGCCATGGCGGTGGACTGGGCGTGGAAGTTACCGGCAGCGAGATGGATGCCCTCTTCGGGGAAGAAAGTGGGGT
>CAZXPM010000014.1:0-6906 GCA_964643155.1 uncultured Planctomycetales bacterium
GGCTTATGCTGATGGCTTCCCCGCCAGCTTCTTCGTCCTCTGGTTCCTCATCAGGCTGAGTTGCCGGTTCGGGCTGCGCTTCGTCCACCGGCCCCACGGTAGCGCCCAGTTCTTCGTAGGTGTCAATCTGCGTGAGAGCTTCAAACAGCACGTAGTTCCGGCCATCAGCGCCGAGCACCGGCGGCGCTCCCAGCTCAACCGTGCGCATTCCCAGGTCAATGGTGTAAGAAACGGTGTCCTCGGCGGTAGCGGAGGGGAGAAGGAAGACTGCGCCGAGGATGAGCAGCCCGGCAAGGCACGACCGCAACACCCTCAACTGCCTGCTCCTCCGAACATGGCTACCAGGTCGCCAGTGATGGCGTGCGCGCCTTCTGCAACACTCAGCGAACTGAATCCCTGGCGCATGACCTCCCCGGCAGGGCCGAGCACCACATCACGAATCAGCGCCCGCAGCTTCTCCGCCAATCCCGGGGTGCCTTCGTCCAGGATAAAGGCGACCGCTGCGCGCCCGAGCACTTCTGCATTCAAGTACTGCTGCCGGTCGGCGTGGTGGGGATAAGGTATGAGCGCCGCCGGCAGTCTTGCTCCCACCAGCTCGCATATCGTGGCCGCGCCCGATCTTCCCACATAGAGCGAAGCCTGAGGGTACACCTCGCACAGATGCGGATCAAAGTCTATGGTGCGGTAGTGCCGCCATTCCTTGAGCCGCTCAAGCTCCTGGGGCTTTGGTGAACGTCCCCACTGGTGCAGCACCGCGACCTTGTTGCCAAGCTCGCCCGCGACTTTCTTTTCGCCCAGGGCCTCCAACGCTAAGCGGTTGATCGTCTCGGCCCCGGAACTCCCGCCGACTATTACTATGAGGGGCATATCCGCCGGAAGCTGGAAGTGCTGGCGTGCATTTTTCATCCGGGGCACGCGGCACGGGTATCCGGTCACTACCAGCGAGCCGGGGGCAGCGTGCTTCTGCAGGGCTTTGGCCACATCCTGGTTGGCGCAGTACAGCCGATGCGCAAACGGCGCAAAGGCCGTGGTTGCCCGACCGGGCACCGCGTTTATCTCCAGCAAAGCGTATGGCGTCCGGGCGAACCTGGCGGCGACCAGGGCGGGAACACTAACATACCCTCCTGATGAAAGCACAATGTCAGGGTTGAACTCCTCTATCGCTGCCCGGGCCGCCCTGGCTGGGAGCCCGGTAGCCCATGCTGGCGCAATCTGGGCGTAGTACGCCAGCGAGCGGGTGCTGAGGCTACGGTAACTGAATGTGAAGGGCACAAAGCGCCCCGGGATCCCCTCGCCAGAGACGATGCTGTCTTCCAGACGCTTGCTGCCGAACCAGTAAAATTCGCTGCGGGGCTGCGTGCGCTTTAGTTCATCGGCGACCGCCAGAAGCGGGAACACATGCCCCCCCGTACCACCGCCGGTGAACATAACGCGCATCGCGGTTGAGTCTATCACAGGAGATGAGCTTCAGATTCCCGGATTCCCGCGCGCAAGCGCTTCCGCAAGTTTGCCGCGGAAACCGTCAAACCACACAATCTGCGGGACGAACTTGTAGTAGTACTCGTCAATTGTGCCGTCTACCAGGCGGTACTTGCTGCGGTCGGCACTTCTCCAGGGGTCGGTGACCACCAAGAGCCTTCCCCCATCGTCAACCGTCACTCCTTCAAAGGAACGATACTGGAATTGCCGGTGCAGCGGATCCTCAATGCCACGGAAGCGGAGGGACATCGGCACGGCTCCTTCGTATTCCTTTGACTCCTGTGCCAGCACCGCCTCCGTGTCCCACTGTGGATAGACATAGAGGGCATCGCTGTTGCGGTCAAGCACCAGTAGCGTCTTCGTTTCCCTATCGTAGAAAAGCCCGCATATACTGAACGGGTCTGCACTCAGATCCAGGTGCCGTACGAACTCCGCCCGTCTCACCTGCCCGTCCTCAATGGCCAGCCGATAGAAGCTCAGGTAGCGCCTTAACGCGCCGCCTTCCCAGCCGACAATGAGGACCCTCGCATCGCTGTCCCACGCCAGCCCTTCGGGGCCGACGTTGCTTTCCGCCGTGTACAGGGGAGGCACCCGCAGCTTGAACGAGTAGCTCGGCTCCAGCTTGCCATCCACCTCTTTCACAATGCGCACTTCAGTATCTCCTGTCTCCAGGCTCACTGCGAACTCTCCCGTCTCCCTGATGTAGGCGAGGTCTTCCAGGTCCATTCCCACCTGCCAGGGCGGCACGCGCATGGCGTCATACCTCTTCATATACGGCGGGTCCAGGGCAAAGCGGAAGAGCTGGCCGCTGTCGTCGCCGACGGAGTACAACTCGCCGTCCACCGCCACTATGCCGCTGGTCTGATCCTGCGCCGCGTCAGGCTGCCCCGGCAGGCAAAGGAAGGCCGCGCCACCCTGCGCCAGTTCGCTGCCATCAGGGAAGACCACCATTCCACCGGCTATCGCGCCCGATGCAGCCAACTGTAGTGCCCCAGCCGCCGTTATCGCGAACATCACTGCCTTTTTCATAGCCCCCATTCTACAACCATACAGCCTTGATAAGGAGCTGCCCGTCGGACTCCCAGGGCGTAAGGTCGCGCGGCCAATCTAGGTTAGTGCCAGCTTTCGGATGGTAGAAACCAGTGAGATGAGCAGGAAGCACATATACGGTCCAGTGCCGTCCAGACGTCTGGGACGCTCGCTTGGCGTAGACCTGGTGCCGATGAAGGTCTGCACCTACGATTGCATCTACTGCCAGCTGGGACGAACCGCCACTTTAACCGCCGAGCGTGCAGAGTACATCCCTGCCGGTGAAGTGATTGCCGACATCGCCGAGTGGCTCCAGCGCGACGGGCAGGCGGACTACATCACACTGTCCGGCTCGGGGGAACCGACACTCCATTCCGGTATCGCCACAATAGTCTCAGCAATTCAGGCGATGACGACCATTCCGTGCGCCATACTTACGAACGGTTCGCTCCTATGGGTTGATGAAGTAGCAGAAGCCTGTGCGGACGCTGACCTCGTGCTCCCGTCACTGGATGCGGCAGACAGCGAGACGTTTAAGCGCATTAACCGACCCCACCCCTCTATCACCTTTGATCTCATGCTTAGCGGGCTGCGCAACCTGGCCGACCGGGCAGTATCACCCTTGTGGCTTGAGGTGATGGTGGTTAAGGGCGAGAACGACTCACCCGAGCATGTGGCCAAGATGCGGGGGCTGCTCCAGCGCCTCGCGCCCTCGCGAGTCCAGCTCAACACAGTGGTGCGTCCGCCCGCCGAGGTTGGCGTTGAGCCTGTCAGCCTGGACCGCCTCCGTGAGATAGCCGCGGAGCTGCCCGGGGCTGAAGTGGTTGCGCAATACCACACTGAAGCAGTTCGCCATAGCAGGAGCGATCTGGGCAGTGCAATCCTCGGCCTGCTCGCCAGGCGTCCTTGCACATCGCGCGATATCGCCGAAGGTCTGGGCGTCCACGAAAACGAGGTGCTGAAGCAACTGGATTCCCTGCTCATGTTGGGGTTGGTCTCAACCGTCCAGCAGGACGGGGGCACTTTCTACCGCAACACGAAATGAGTGAGGCTTCGCCCAGGTAATGCCCACATTCCGCTGCAAGGGCACCGGTCAAGCCTCCGGCCGAGCCGGGTTTCCCTAAGCGCTTGATTTCGGCTAAAATGAGAGGCGTTTCAGGAGGAAGGGTCTGATAAGGCGGATACTGTTTGCACTTGTGGTTCTGCTCGGCGTGCTTGTGCTCACGGCGCTGCTCGCCTCGCTGGTGGCGGAGAGCCAGGATGGCGAAGCCGAGCTGGCCATGGCGGGCAAGGGCTATTACTACCGCGCGTGGGGCAGCACACCCTATGCCTGCATTCACTGCCACGCCAACTTTGACGAGGCGAAGTACGACGACGGCTACTGGCGCCCGGCGCACCCTATGTGGAACGCTGCGACGCGTCCGTCCTACTATAACAGCGCCTACAAAGGCGGCGGCGATGTCCCGCTGGCGCGCGCCGTCAATACGTGTACGGTGGCATTCCTGAAGGCCGACCCGCTGCCGCTGCAAGGCGAGAAGATGCAGGCGCTGCTGGCCTATATCCGGACAATATCTCCCGACGCGAAGTCGCCCGCCGTGACCATCACACGCGTGTCCTCCCCGCCGGAGGTGGAAGGCGACCCCCGCACCGGCGGGCGCCAGTTTGAGGCGTCCTGCATGTTGTGCCACCGCGAGAAGGGCGCCGCTCCGCCGCTGGCATTCGCCGCGAGCCCCTTCGTCGTGATGGCGAAAGTGCGCGGATACAAGCTACCCGCTGACGGAATGGACGAGCCCTTTGAACTGAACTACCCGATGCCGTTCTTCTCGGCCGAGCGCCTGACCGACCAGCAGGTGGCGGACATCGCCGCGTTCTGGGAATACCGCCAGATGCAGCTGGCGCGGGAGGCGTCGGAAGCAGCGCTTCCCTCCATGGAGGCGCTGGAAGAGATTGCCGCAGCGCCGGATGAAAACGGCGCCGGAGAGGAACACGGCGCGGACAACGAGTAACTCCGCCGGCGCAGCCCGGCGCACTGATACCGGTAAGCAAACTACTCTGGGAGGAGGCAATGGAGTTCAAGAACCTGCTGTTTGAAGTGAGGGACGGGCTGGCATTCATCACCATTAACCGTCCTGACAAGCTCAACGCCCTTAATCAGGAGACGATGCAGGAGATCAAATCGGCGTTTGAGCATGTGCGCGACAATGCGGACATCAAGGCCGCGATCCTCACCGGCGCGGGAGAGAAAGCCTTCGTCGCCGGCGCTGACATCACGGAGATTCACACCCTGGACAGAGCTTCCGGCGAGCATTTTGCCAAGGAAGGCCACTCCGTCTTCTCGCTAATTGAGACGCTGCCCAAGCCCGTCATCGCTGCAGTGAACGGCTTTGCCCTCGGCGGCGGCTGCGAGCTGTCAATGGCCTGCCACATCCGGCTGGCGTCGGAGAAGGCGCGCTTCGGCCAGCCGGAAGTGGCGCTCGGCATTACGCCTGGCTATGGGGGAACGCAGCGGCTGCCGCGCCTCGTGGGCAAGGGCAAGGCGCTGGAGATGGTGCTCACCGGCAATATGGTCAGCGCCCAGGAAGCCCACACCTTCGGCCTGGTGAACCAGGTCTATCCGCCTGAGGAGCTGCTGGTTAAGGCGGAGGAGATGGCGCGCACCATCATGGCCAAGGGGCCGGCGGCGGTCGCGATGTGCATCCGGCTGGTGAACGAAGGGCTGGACATGACGCTGCCCGAGGGCAACATGCACGAGTGCAAGCTCTTCGGGGAGATTTGCGCCACCGCCGACATGAAGGAAGGCACCAAGGCCTTTATGGAGAAGCGCAAGCCCAACTTCACAGGCAGGTAATTCCGCGCCTCACGCCTTAACGGCCGCTGCCTCTGAAATCAGCTTCACTCCGTACTCGTAGCCCTTGTCAAAGGCGGCAAGGTTGGGTTTCTGCGTTCCCTCGGGGACGGACTCCTCAACCGCTTTGCGCGCGGCCTCTTGCGGCAGCAGGCCGGTCACAGCGGTGAAGAAGCCCAGCATCACGATGTTGACCATAATCGTGCGCCCCAGCTCCTCGGCGAAACGCGTGGCCGGCACACCGTGCACTTTCATCTTGTCCCGTGCCGGCTTCGGCTTCACCAGCTCCGCCTCATAGAGGATAGTGCCGTCAGGCTCCACCTCGGGCTCAAACCTGGTATATGCCTCCTGAGACATGCACACCAGAACGTCCGGATGGTGGACATACGGGTACAACACCGGTTCGTCGGACAGGATGACCTGCGCACTGCACGCGCTGCCGCGCGCCTCCGGACCGAAGCTCTGAGTGAGCGTGGCGTGCTTCTTGTCGTGCAGCGCCGCCGCCCGGCCGATGATATAGGCGCAGAGGATAACTCCTTGGCCGCCAAAGCCGCTAACACGAAGTTCAGTTGTACTCATGTCGTTTGTCTCCCTTTCGCCGGGTACCGGCAGATGCATCGTGTGATGTAGCTTGACCTGTCAACGCACAACCTCCAGTCCTCCGGCCGCAGCAGGCACGAACTGCTTCAGGCACTCAGGCTTGAACCGCTGCCGCTCAACCCCGAGCTCCTCGTAAGAAACGCCTTGGGCGAAGGCAAGCAACTGGAAGTAATAGATGGGCGGGGTGCCAAACTCCTCCCCGAATCGCTTGGAAACCTTCATCTGGCCATAGTCAAACTGTCCGAAGCACGTAGGACAGATCAAGCAGAGGATATCGGCCCGCTCTTCCTTCACCGTGCGGAGAAGGTCATGCATCATGTCTTCAGGCACGCTCTCCTTCTGGCAGGCCTTGCCGCAGCAGAGATACCAGTTGCGGTGCCTCACCGGCGTCGCGCCCAGCGCTTCCACCAGCCGCTCCAGCACCTGTGGATTATTGGGGTCGTCCACCTGCATTATCTTGCTGGGCTTCAACAGGTGGCACCCGTAATGGATGGCCACGCGCAGCCCTTCCAGCGGTCGCGTGACCGAGGTGCGCACCGCGTCGTATCCCGCTTCATCGCGCACCAATGTGGCGATGTGGCGCACACGCGAGGTTCCTTTGTACTCGCGCCCGATGCGATTGAGCCGCTCATTCACCAACGCCTTCAGCTTCTCGTCTTTCAGCAAGTGGTAAGTCTCAGAGAGCGTGGCGGTGCAACCCGAGCAATTGGTGAAGAGGTCCAGGCCCAGATCTTCGGCCAGCGAGAGGTTTCGCGCGGCCACCGCCAGCCAGGAGAGCTTGTCCTTGGACTTGAAGTAGATGGGATCGGGGCAGCACGAAGCCCCCTCCAGGTCAACGATTTCAATGCCCAGCTTCGGCAGCGTCTTGCGGATGGCCGCTTCCATCGCCGGGTAGCGCAGGGGTATCAGGCAGCCCGGGAAAAATGCAAACTGCTTCACTCCGCTTCCTCCTT
>CAZXPM010000014.1:6916-11585 GCA_964643155.1 uncultured Planctomycetales bacterium
GCAACGGTTCTATTTCCTCCATCGGCACTTCGCTGAGGGGCGGCAGGCCGAAACGCTCGCGTTGCCGATTCACCGCGTCGCTCAGCGGCGCGGTGCGGCCGGTTTTCTCAAAAGTCCTGATGATCTTCTCAACGGTGTTCGGGTAGATGCCACGGTCGGCGAGCATGTTCTTCAGCGAGATGATGACCTCCGCGGGCTTGACTTCCTGCGGGCAGCGTTCCGCGCAGTTGTAACAGTTGGTGCATTGCCACAGCACCGAGTCTTCCACCAACAACTCGCTCCCAAGGCCGTAAAGCACCATCAGCATAATCTCCCGCGGGTTGAACTCGTCGCTGTAGGTGGCGGCGGGGCAATCGCCCACACACGCGCCACACTGGTAGCAGAAGCCGGCGAGGTTGCCCTCCACCTTCTGCGCGAGCTCCCGACGGAACTCAAAGTCAATGCGTATGGGAGCCGAGTTGTCCGCACGCCCGCTAGCCACCGGTGGCCTCCTTTGGCGGACGGCTCTTCAGATGGCGGATGCTGTTGGAGCGGCATTTGGGGCAGGTACGCTCCTTGTCCTCTCCCGGTTCCACCGGCTCCTGGTACTCGTATCCGCACATCATGCACCTGAATGTCTCCACCTTGGCCATATTAGCCCTCCACCCCGGCCGGTTCCTTTTCTTTCTTCTTCTTCGGTTTGGGCGCCAGCGCCTTTACTGTGTGCTCAATCTCCTCATCAGTGACGGTGCGGCGCAGTTCTTCCATCTGCTCCATCACCCTGGCGAACTTGCGCCCCTCCGCTGCACTTATCCACTCAAGCTGGAGCCGCTCCGGCCGGATACCCTCCCTCTCCAGCTTGTTCCAGAGACGCTGCACGCGTTTCACCGTCTGGCGGTTGGCGTTGATGTAGTGGCAGTCGGCGTAGTGGCAGCCGGAAACCAGCACCACCGGTGCGCCGCAGCGGAAGGCTTCCAGCACCATGTCCTCAGACACACGGGCTGAACACAGGGTGCGCACCACGCGATTGGACGCAGGATAGCGCATCCGGGAGATGCCAGCCATGTCCGCGCCCGAGTAGGAGCACCACTTGCAGGCGAAGACGAACACCTTTCCCTTCTGGTCTTCCGCCAGCACCTCACGAATCTGCGAGTAGTACTGCTCGTCGGTGAAGTGCCGCATCGTGATGGCGCCGGACTTGCAGGTGGCTCCGCAGGAGCCGCAGCCGGCGCAGGCCGCCTCTATCACCACCGCGACCTCACCCTTCTTCCACTTTATGGCGCCATAGGGACAGACAGCCGCACACAGGCCGCACCTGGTGCAAGCGGCCTCGTCAATCACGCTGGTAACAGCCTCAATCTGAATCTGGCCGGCGTTCAGCAGCGCTCCGGCCCGCGATGCCGCCGCGCCTGCCTGGCAGACCGAGTCCTTGATGTCCTTCGGCGATTCACAGAAGCCGGCGAAGAACACGCCGCGCGTCGGCGCGTCAACCGGCTTCAGCTTGGGATGGGATTCCATGAAGAAGCCGTCCGAGGTCTTGGACAACGTCAGCAGGCTGGATATCTTCGCCATGTCCTTTGGGGGCTCTACGCCGACAGACAGCACGACCAGGTCAAACTCACGGCGCTCCAGCTCGCCGGTGGTGGTGTTCTCCGCCACGAGGGTCAGGTTCTTGGATTCGGGGTCTTCGGCGATGTCACCGGGCAAGCCACGCACGTACCGAGTGCCGACTTCCTTGGAGCGCTGGTAGAAATCCTCAAACGACTTGCCGAACGCCCGGATGTCCTGGTAGTAAACGGTGCATTCCACGTCCGGGTAGTGGTCAGCCAGGAGGAGCGCGTCCTTGATCGTGTTCATGCAGCAGATGTTGGAGCAGTACGGCCGCCCATTCTCCGGATTGCGCGAGCCCACACACTGGATGAAGGCGATGCGCTTGGGCCGTTGGTGGTCGCTGGGACGGACAAAATGCCCGCCGGTGGGCCCGCCAGCGCAGATAAGGCGCTCAAACTCCATGGACGTGATGACGTTGTCAAAGCGCGTGTAGCCGTACTCGTCCATCTCGGTCGGGTCATACACATCCAGCCCGATGGCCACGATTATTGAACCGACTTCGCGCGTAACGACTTCGTCCTGGTCGTCGTAGTCAATGCACTCCTTCTCGCAGACTTCGGCGCACTTGCCGCAGGCGATGGGGTTGTTGCCCAGGCAGTCGTCCATGTTGAGGATGTAGCTACAGGGCACCGCCTGGGGGAAGGGGATGTATATCGCTTTGCGGGTGGACAGACCCATCTGATACTCATCCGGTTTGACCACCGGGCAGACCTTGGCGCACTCTCCGCACGAGTTGCACTGTTCCGGGTCCACATAGCGGGCCTTCTTGCGGATGGTGGCAGTGAAGTTGCCGACGTAGCCAGTAACTTGTTCCACTTCACTGAAGGTCAGAAGCTCTATGTTTGGATGTCGACCGACATCTATGGCCTTGGGGCCGAGAATTCATATGGAGCAGTCCATGGTGGGATAGGTTTTATCTAGCTGGGCCATTATCCCGCCGATGGACGCCTCCTTCTCAACCAGTGTCACCGGATGGCCGGCGTCGGCCAGCTCCAGTGCAGCTTCCATTCCCGCAACGCCGCCGCCGATGACCAGCGCGCGCCGCGTCACCGGCACGGTCAGCTCCTGCTGCGGCTCCAGGTATCGGGCCCGGGCTACCGCACTAATGACCAGATCAATCGCCTTACGCGTGGCAGCCTCCATGTCCCCCGTGTGCACCCAAGAGCAGTGCTCACGCAGGTTGGCCATTTCCATCAGATAGGGGTTGAGGCCAGCCTCCTTCACGCAGGCGCGGAAGGTGGGTTCGTGTTGCATCGGGGTGCAAGCGGCAACCACCACCCGGTTGAGCTTCTCCCGCAAGATCGCGTCCTTGATCTCGTTCTGACCCGGGTCAGCGCAGGTGTACTTGTTGCGCATGACGCAGACCACGTCCGGCAGCGTCTCAGCATACTCGGCCACCTTTTCGCAGTCCACTGACCCGGCGATGTTCAGGCCGCAATCACAAACGAAGACGCCTATTCGGAGTTCTTCGCGTTTGCCGTCATTGTCCATCTGCATCCCTCCAGCGCAGGTCCAGCGTGTTCTGTTTCGGTTGATTCCGCATATGGTCTACTCTGCCAGCGCGTCCAGCACCACCGTGGCGAGGTCGCGCAGTGGGATTTCAATCCTGTCCTTTAGATTCGGGTCCTTCATCGCGCAGCGGAAGTGCACCTGGCACTTGGGGCAGGCGGTGACAAGCGCTTCAGCGCCGGTGGCCCGCGCCTCCTGCAGGCGCTCCACCTGGATGCGCTTGGCGAAGCGGTCGCAGTTGGACCATGTCCCTCCGGCGCAGCACACTGCCCGTCTGCCGGAGCGGGGCATTTCCACCAGCGTGGCGTCCGGCAGCGCCTTCATCACCGCGCGCGGCGCTTCGTATATCCCCAGATGCCGCCCCAGCCTGCAGGGATCCTGGTAAGTGAAAGTGTGCTCTTCGTTCAGCTTGAACTTCAGTTCGGGAAGGCGCTCGGCCAGGTATTCCGAGAAGTGCAGCACCTTCGGGGCTTTGCCCTGAAAGAAGGGCTCGTAGTCCAGCTTCCAGGTGCGCAGGCACTCGGCACAGGACACGACCAGCGTCTCCGCGCCGCTGTCCGCCACTACTTTCACGTTGTGCCTGGCCAGCCGCTCAAAGTTCTCCCGGTCGCCGTTCCACAGGAGGTCGTGCCCGCAACACCGCTCGTCCGGAGAGACTACGGGCGTGACTCCCAGTCGATTCAGCAAACGCACAGCCGCCTTAGTGCCCTCCAGCGTGTTCATCTCAAGCTCGGGGAAGAGCGCGTCGTAGAACATGGTGCAGCCGGTCCAGTAGAACACTTCGCCCTCTTTACTGCTGGTCTGAAGGTCGTCTGTCAACCAGGCAAGCCGGTCCTGCTTGGTCTTTCCCGCCGCCATTATCCGCATCATTGACTGCAATGCGCCGCCGTGGCTGCACTCAGGCTCCACGCCTTCCCGGTAGCCCAGCTCGCGCAAGCGCAGAACCAGCTCAGTGTAATTGACGCCGGCCGGACAGCGCACATCGCACATCATGCATGTGAGGCAGATGCTCAGAGTGGAGCTGTCCAGCAGGCCGTCCAGGATGCCGAGGTTGGTGGCAAGCACCTGGCGCCGCGGACTGTAAGCACCGCCCGCGAGGGTGATAGGACAAGTCGCGGAGCACTTGCCGCAGTCATAGCAGGCCCAGGCCTTTGCGCGCTTCGCGACATCTGCTAGGTTGGGCGTGGTTGCCTTATCCATCGTGCGTTACTGACCCCCGTCGGTCTTGGCGGAAAGGGGGCTGGGCCCCAGCTTCCGCACCTGTTCGGTGAATTCGTTGATTACTTGTGCAAAGCGCGCGCCCTCGGCAGCGCTGATCCACTCAAGCCGCAAGCGTCCGTCCTCTATCCCCAGGAGGTGCACTATCTCCCTGGTTTTCGCAAACTGCTCCAGCGCGCGTTCGTTGCCGAAAATGTAGTGGCAGTCGCCGATGTGGCAGCCGGAAACCAGCACTCCGTCTGCCCCTTTCTCAAACGCTTTGAGAACGAAGCCCGGCTGGATGCGCCCGGAGCACATCACGCGGATCATGCGGAAGTGCGGCTCGTGCTGGATGCGGGAAACGCCCGCAGTG
>CAZXPM010000014.1:11595-18260 GCA_964643155.1 uncultured Planctomycetales bacterium
GGCAAACACGATTATGCTGGGATTCCAGTCCTTTGCCGCCTTCCCCTTCGCCGGTTTGGTCCGGGTTTTCGTCACCTGGCAGCCTCCGTGACGAAGAACGCGTCAATCATGGCGTGGACCTGACGGTCGGTGTAGTGCCGGGAAATGATGGCGCCTGAGGGGCACCAACTCGCGCAGGTGCCGCAGCCCTTACACAGGCTGGCGTTAATGCGGGCGACAAATGTGTTCGGCTCTATTTCCACCAGTTGCGGGGCAACGAACTCGCAGATATCCACGCAGGTTCCGCAACCGCGGCACTTGTCTTCCACCACTTCCGCGACCGTCGGCTGCAACCGGACGCTGTCGTAGGCAAGGAACACCGACGCCTTGGCCGCCGCGGCGGAAGCCTGCGCCACTGTATCCACGATGTCCTTTGGCCCCTGCACAGTGCCTGCCAGCAGCACGCCCTCCACGGCGGTCTCCACCGGCGCCAGTTCCGGATGCCGCTCCAGGAAGAAGCCGTCCAGCCCCAGGCTCGCCTTCAGCATGTCGTGGAACTTGGAGGTCTCTGGCTGTAACGGCCGCATACCCACATTAAGCACTACGGCGTCAGTGGGCACCTCCAGCTTCCGGTTGAGCAGATCATCAAAGCAGCGCACCGCCTCCGCGCGGCCTTCGCCCAGAACTTCAACCTTGTCTCCCTCCGGGATGCGAACGAAGAGCACGCCCATTCCCCGCGCCTCGCGGTACATCTCTTCAGCGCCGGTGGAAATAGTGCGGATGTCGCGATAGAAAACCGTGACATCAATGCCCATCCTGCAGAGTTCAATCGCCTGCTTGATGCCAGTGGGGCAGCAGTAGCGCGAGCAACCGGGGAAGCTATCCGGGTCGCGAGAACCCACGCACAGGACAATGGAGACGCGTTCGGGCTTGCGCCCGTCAAGGGTGAACTCCCCCTCCTTCATCAGGGCGCTCTCCAGCTCCTGGCTGGTAATCACGTTGCTCAATTTCCCGTAGCCGAACTCGCCCTCAGGGCGGTAGAGCGCGGCGCCGAACGCAAGGATGATGGCGCCAACCTGCAGCGTTTCATTCGTCCCGCCTTTCAGCGTAACGTCAAAGTTGCCGACGAAGCCGGTGATACTCTCAACTTCGGTGTTCAGCAGCACGCGGGCCCCGGTGGTGTTCAGTCTCTTCACCTTCTCCGCCAGCACCTCCGAAGCCGGGCGCATTGTCGGATAAAGGTGCTTTAGATTCGGTTCGGCCAGACGCCCGCCCAGGCGTCCGGTCTTCTCCACCAGCGTAACGGGGAAGCCCTGCGCCGCCAGGTCGGTTGCAGCCTCGATGCCCGCCACGCCGCCGCCGATAACCAGCGCGGCATGGCGCATTGGCACCTTGCCCTCGTGCAGCGGTTCCAGCCTGCGGGCGCGGGCCACGCCCATGCGGATGAGAGCGCGGGCCTTGGCCTGTGCTTCTCTCGGCTGATTGGCGTGCACCCAGGAACACTGGTCGCGTATATTGACCATCTCCACCAGGTAAGGGTTGAAACCGATGCGCGCGCAGGTTTCCTGGAACACTGGCTCATGCGTTCGCGGAGTGCAGGCAGCGATAACCAGGCGATTCAGCTTGTGTTCCTTGATCAGCTCAACCAGCTCGTCCTGCCCGGTGCCGGAGCAAGCGAACAGATGGTCAGTGGACACGACTACATCAGGAATCGTATCAGCGTACGCCACCAAGTCCTCAATATCCAGCACACCCGCAATATTCACTCCGCAGTGGCAGACGAATACGCCAACACGGGGCGGCCCCGTAAGGTCCATGGGTTCAACTTCTGCTTCAGTTTCCTCCGCCCGGTCGCCGGACAGGTACAGCTGCGCGCGGGCCGCAACGGCAGAGGCCTGCGCCACACAGTCAGGGATCACCTGCGGCCCTACAGCGCTGCCACACACGAAAATACCGTCCCGCGTGCTCTCCACCGCCGAGATCGCCGCATCTTTGCGTGCCACGAAGCCGTAATCGTCGGTGTCAATTCCGAGCAGATTGCACAGCTCCTTCGCCCCCTCGTTGGGAGCTGCCGCCACCGACAGCACAACCATGTCGGCCGGTATCCGACGCTGTTTGTGGCCCAGTGTGTCTTCCACGAAAACTTCCAGCGTGTCGTCCTCGGCAACGAGGTCCACCTTCGCCGGCCGTCCGCGGATGTAGCGGGCGCTCTGCTGCTCTTTGGAGCGCTGCACAAACTCATCAAAGCCCTTGCCGAAGGCGCGGATGTCCGTGTAGAGAATGGTGATGTCCTCCACTTCGGGGTCGTGCTGCCGCACCAGCATTGAGTCCTTCACCGCGTTCATGCAGCAGAAGCGGCTGCAGTACGGCCGTCCGCCCTCGCCTCTCGCGCCTACGCACTGGATGAAGACAATCCGCTTCGGGGTCTTCAGGTCGGAGGGGCGGACCACGTGCCCCTGTGTCACCCCAGAGGCGTTGAGCATGCGCTCAAGCTCCAGGCTCGTCACAACATTGGGGAACCTGCCGTATCCGTAGTTGCCGAGCTTCCGCGCGTCAAACTCGTCAAACCCCACCGCAACAAGGATGGCGCCGGCGTCCACGTCAAACTCCTCGGGAAGCTGGTCGAAGTCAATGGCGTCCACTTCGCAGGAACGCGCGCAGTTGTCGCAAACGAGCAGGCTGGGAGTGTAGTCCTCGTGCTTGCGTTTCTTAACCTCCTGGATCTTCTTGAGCCGGCGGTGCTGCCGCTCACTCAAGTACCCGAAAAGATTGAGGCAGGCATTGGGGTCTATGACGTACGCAGCGGGAACCGACTGGGGAAATGGGCGGTATATCGCTTTGCGCGCCTTCAGGCCCACGTCAAACTCATTTCCCCCGATCATGGGGCAGGCATCCACGCACAGCCCGCAGGCGACGCAGAGGTCCTCGTTGACGTACCGCTGGTTCTTGCGAACGCGTACACGGAAGGCGCCCGGCTTGCCTTCACAGCCTATGACCTCCGCGTTGGTTACCACTTCGATGAGAGGATGCCGACCTGCATCCATGGCCTTAGGGCCCAGGATTCATATGGAGCAATCCATGGTGGGGAAAGTCTTATCCAGCTGGGCCATGCGCCCGCCCAGCGAGGGGGACTTCTCCACCAGCGTAACGGGGATCCGCGCGTTTGCGAGGTCAAGTGCCGCTTGGATGCCGGCAATGCCGCCACCGATTACAAGTGCCCGCTTACTGCGCGCCATCGCCACCACCTTTGTTTGCAGCCTTCTTGGAGGATTTGCGTTTGGAGGCCATTTTCCGCGGCCCGCTTGCGGACGACGATTCGTTCTCGGGTCCCGACAACAGCCCCCCTTCAGGCGGTGTGGGTACATACTTGTCGCCAAGTACCTTCTCGTAATGTTCGTGCATCATGTCAATGAACGTGGGCCGCTCTTCGTCCACGAATTTTCCGCAGATTATCCGCTGCTGGAAGTCAATGGCGGTTTCGCGGGTGTCCGCGTTGTTCTTCACGACCGCCGTGTCGTGGTAGAACTGCATCAGGCTGAAGCCGTCGCCCAGCTTATTCAGGCGAGCGTAGAGCGTGGAGCAGGGCGCTATCACTTCAATGAAGCGGAAGCCCTTGCGCCTGATGGCTTCGCGGAACGACTTGGTCAGGCGGCGGACATGCAGGCTGGTCCACCGCGCCACGTAGGTGGCACCGCAACTCTCAGCCAGGTGCGGCAGGTTGAAGGGCCGCTCAAAATTGCCGAACGGCATCGTGGACGACCTGGCGGTCAGCGGCGTCGTCGGCGCATTCTGCCCGCCGGTCATGCCGTAAATGAAGTTGTTGACCAGAACCACCAACAGGTCCATATTTCGGCGGGCGGCGTGAATGAAGTGGTTGCCGCCGATGCCGACAAGGTCCCCATCACCGGAGAACACGGTCACCAACAGCTCCGGCCTGCCCATTTTCAGCCCGGTGGCGAAGGGGATCGGCCTGCCGTGAGTTGAGTGGAAGGCGTCCAGCTTCAAGTACCCTGCCACGCGGCCGGTGCACCCAATGCCCGAACAGATGGCAACCTTATCCAGGTCCACTTTGGACTGCACCAGCGCATCAACGAAACACCTGACGACCGTTCCGATGCCGCAAGTGGGGCACCAGATATGCGGGATCCGGTCCATCCGCAGGTAGGGCGTCACCGGATGCTGCGGTTCAGCGGGTACATCAGGTTCAGGCGGAGCGACTTTCTCCGCGGAATGCTTCACCGCTTTGCTCATTTGGCAGCCTCCATAATTGCGTTCACTATGTCCATGGGGTTGTGGACCCCGCCTCCCATGTGGGGGACGAGGGTGGTGGTCGCTTTACCTGCGGCGCACCGCTCTACTTCAAGCGATATCTGACCGTAGTTGATCTCCGGCACCACGAATGCCTTGATCTTTCCAGCCAGCTCGCGGATCAGTTTCTCCGGGAAAGGCCACACGACGACCAGCCGGATGACGCCGACCTTCACTCCTTTGCGCCGGGACAGCTCGATCGCTCTCCGCGCCACCCGCGCGGTGATGCCGTATGTCACCAGCACTACGTCAGCGCCGTCGGTCTGCTCTTCCTCGTACCGGGCAATCTTCTCGGCGTTCAGGCGTATCTTGTCCACCAGACGGGTGACGCTGACGCGCTGGCAATCCGGACTCATCACAGGGTAGCCGCGCTCGTCGTGCGTCAGGCCGGTGGTGTGGAACCGGTAGCCGTCACCGGCACGCGCGAATTCAGGGATCATGTTGTCGTCAAGCGCGTAAGGCAGATACTCCTCAGGAGGCTTGTCGGTGAGTTCTCGCGGCACTATCTCAATGTCCTCCGGCTTGGGTATCACGACTTTCTCGGTCATGTGCCCCACGCATTCATCCATCATGAACATGACCGGCACCCGGTACTGCTCCGCGAGGTTGAAAGCCTCTATCGTCAGGTCAAACGCCTCCTGCGGGGACTGGGGGCTGAGAGCGATAATCTCGTAGTCTCCGTGAGATCCCCAGCGAGCCTGCATCATGTCCGCCTGGCCGACCATAGTCGGCAGGCCGGTGGACGGCCCGCCGCGCTGCACATTGACTACGACGCATGGCGTCTCCATCATAGCCGCCAGCCCGATATTCTCCATCATCAGAGAGAACCCCGGGCCGCTGGTAACAGTCATGGACTTCGTCCCGGTCCAGGACGCCCCCACGACTGCCGCCATACTGGCAAGTTCATCCTCCATCTGGATGAAAGTGCCGCCTATCATAGGGAAGCGTTTGGCGATGCGTTCAACAACTTCAGTAGAAGGCGTAATGGGATAACCGGCGACGAATCTGCAGCCTGCGGCCATTGCCCCTTCACCGCAGGCGAAGTCTCCATCAAGGTAGTGTTCCCCTGTCAGGACCCCGGCTGCATGTGCTTTCACCTAGTGACCCTCCTTTGGTGTCTGGACCTTGGAAGTGCTGACGTCCCCTGCGGTCGCACCTTCAACCGCAACGCTGAAGATTGCGAATTCCGGGCAGACCATCTCGCAGAGATTGCAGTCTACACACTCGCCGTGCTTCACAACCTTCGGTGGATGGTACCCCTTGATGTTGAATTCGTCCGACATCTCCAGCACGTCCTTGGGGCAGTACTCGACACAGAACCGGCAGCCCTTGCAGCGGTCAGCGATGATGTGAACCTCGCCCCGAGGGATTGTGACACGGTCGTAATCCAACGGTTTCCGCCAGTATTTCACGGTGGAACCTCGCAAGACTATGGACTTTGTGAACAGGTCGGCCAAGCCCTAAGCCAGAGCTGGCGTGCCCTTGCTCACATAAGCGCACACGCAACTGCCGGAACATCCGCCAGCGCAGCGCGCTACCGGACGCCATTAGTGATGCTAACACATAAACGCGCTCCTCGCAACGGCATTACGTCCACATTACCTTGATTGGCGCGCACCTTCCTGCTTCACATGAATGCGGTGCAGCTTGTGCAACGCACCGCGCGACGAGCACCGGCGGCGCTCTCCATCAGTGTGCCGGAGCACCTCGCTTCTCAACGATCGGTCTGCGCATCCATCGGTGAATCGCGGCTGTCAGGCCACTTTGGCTTCTTATCAGATATAATCACCTCATGCTGGACGATTTGATCAACTCAAACCTGGAGAAGCTCGGCATCAAGCTGCCTTCGCCGGAACCGCCGGTAGGGTCGTATGTGCCCTGGAAGCGGTCTCGCAGCACACTCTGGATTTCCGGGCAGATACCTGTAATCGGGGGCAAGCCGGTTCTGACCGGGCTTCTGGGCCGTGATGTGGACCTGGAGGACGGGAAGGAGTGCGCTCGCATCTGCGCGGTGAACGCGCTCGCCTGGCTGAAAGTTGCGACCCGCGGCTTCCAGGGCGTTATGGGCGTGCTGAGGCTGGACGGCTATGTGGCGTCCGTGCACAGCTTCTACGAGCAACCGGCGGTCATCAACGGTGCGAGCGAGTTTATCGTCTCTATCTTTGGCGAAGCGGGTAAGCACACGCGCACTGCCACGGGCGCGGCGGTACTGCCGCTCAACTCGCCCGTTATGGTCAGCATGGTGTTTGAGGTGGAGCCGGAGAACGGCGGGGCTCACTAGTCCGCCGGGGCAAGGGTCCGATGGCACGCTACTTGCGATGTTTGCTTGCGGCTGCGCTCTTCCTGGCGCTGGGTACCCTGTCGTCCTGCCCGCGGGA
>CAZXPM010000015.1:0-16911 GCA_964643155.1 uncultured Planctomycetales bacterium
CGGGCGTCAATGATGCCGTCGCCCTGGAAGTCAACTTCCATCGTGTAGGTGTGCGAAGTGTCGGGATTGATCGAAGCGATGGCGTCAAAGTCCACCACGAACCGCGTCTGGAAGAAAGTGTGGTTGCTGGTGCCTCCGTTGCCGGAACCATCGTTGGTGGTGACGGTCAACCAGCCGGAGTACGCATTCTCCGGAACCACCACGCGCAGAATCTGCCGGACCGGCGCCGGCCCGACGTAACTTGGGTCAGCCTGCACGTCAAAGGCCTGGGCGGTGGCGCCGTTGCCGAAGGTGACAGTGTTGTTCTGCGGGATGTTGTTGAAGTTGTAGCCGTAGATCTCAATCACCGAGCCGATGGCGGCTACCTCCGGATCCACCGGCGGTACGCCGGGATCGGCGGTGGCGATGAGCGGGGCGGGGCCGGAGCCGGACATGATGGGCACCAGGTTGTTCTCGCCCAGCGAACTGCCGCTGTTCCCCGGCGGGGTGGCCGCCAGCGTTGCTATCGGCTCTGCCTCCAGGTCGCCGCCGGGGCTGGCGAGCACCACCATTTCCGTGTCGGTGGCCAGCACGGTGTTGCTGGCGTTGTGCGGATTGATATTGGTCTGGTCAATGACCATGACCTTCACGAAATAGACGCCGTCGGAGGGCGGACCGGGAGTGAACAGGAACACGGGGCTCTGATCGTTGCTCACCAGTTGCTGTCCCTGGTCGCCCGTGGCCAGCTGGCCGTACTCGTCAAATACCTGCCAGAAGTAGCCGTACTCACCGCGGCCGCCGCTGACCGAGGCGCTGGCGCGGAAGCCCTTGGAGGGCTGGGCCACTTCGTAGAGGTTGATGGAAACGGTCATATTCGGCACATTGGTAAACGGAGTGCCGTTGGAGCCGGCGGCGCCGACGATGAGCGTGGTGGTGTCCATCGCGCTGGTGGGCACCGGAGTGGTGCTGTCGGTGACCGTCAGCACGACACTGTAAGTGCCCTGGAGGTTGAACTCGTCGGTCTCCACCGTCAGGTTATTGCTTTCGTAGTTGTAGTAGCTGTAGTTCTGCACCAGGCCGCCGCCGCCGTCAAACACCTGCACCGTGACGTCGTAAGGGCTGACGCCGCCGTACATCCCGAGGTGCAGCAGGGCCGAACTGCCCTCCTCAATTGCGGGCGGCTCCATGGCGACTTCGGCCACCACATTGGGGCTGGTTCCCACCAGCTCCACCTGCACCGCGTCCGTGTCAATGCCGATGGGCGGATAGGGCACGGCCGGGAAGGTGGGCTCCACCTCGTTGCCCACCACGATGCCAGGCGGCAGCGCCGTGCTGGAAGTGTCCACCGGCAGGCCTGGCCAGGTTCCGACTGCGCCGGGGCTGTAAAGGTCGTAAACCGTTAGTGAAATCGTGTCGGTTTCAGGGGTCACAAACACCACGCTGGGGTCCCGGCCGCCCGGCTGCGCGGGCACGGTCCCGTCAATTCCCTGCGGCGAACCGTTGTACCGCCAGTCGTAGAGCCGGAAGCTGCGCGGCTCCTCCACTCCGCCGCCCACGCTGGAGAGCAGCATGAATTGGTCGCCGCTGGTGCGAACCGCCAGTATGCTAACTTTCAGCGGCACAAAGGCGTTGCAGTTTTCCTGCAGGTACACCTTGACCACCGAGTCCGCCAGCGTCTCCTCCGGCGTGCCGGCGGCCTTCACTGCCAGCACCCGCGCGGTAATGTACGGGTTGCCAAAGGCGTCATAGGCGAAGTCGCCCGCCGCAGTGCCGGCCAGGGACTCGTCCGGCGGCGGCACTTCTGCCAGGTCAAAGGTGTGCTCAAACACCATGTAGCGCTGCCCCGTGGGCTGGTCAAAGGTCGTGATGACGCCCGGCCGGTCTTCCGTCGGCGGGGACGTCACCAGCCGCAGGTCATTACCGAAAGAGTGGTTGACTACGGCTTCCCACGTACCATCGTTGTTGTAATCAAAGTAGAGGTCGTAGGTGTTGGCAATCCCGTCGTCCGTCAGGTTGGTGGGCGTCCCGCTGTCGTCATATTCGCCCGGGCCAATGACATCCGACATGGCGACCATGTAGCGCACGGTCACCTCGTCCTTGCCGGTGGCGGCGCAGAGGTAATCCGAGGGCGGGTCGGCCATGATGCCGACGCTGAACCGGGAGAACTTGTAGAGCGGAACCTCCAGCAAGTCGGCCACCGAGTCAAGCTGGTGCGGCGGAATGATCGCGTCCACATTCGTGCCCGCCGACCTGAGGGGCAGGTAAGCCGGCTGGAAGTAGAACTCCACCAATCCCGGGATCAGCACTATGGGGTCCAGAATCGGTATGAACGACCGCGTTCCCGGGATGGGGATGCCGGCGTATACCTGGCGCGGGTTGCCCGGCGTCTCCTCGTGCGAGAACGCGTCGGCCTGGGTCAGCCCGTAGCGGTAGAGCAGGATGGACAGTGCCGAATCGCGGCTGAACGGCGGATCCAGCGCCGGATAACCCATTTCCGGCTCGACAAGGCTACCTAGGTTAATCTCGTATTGATGTCCCGACTCGCCAACATTATAAGCATAATTCGGTCCATCCCAGGCACCACGGAATCGATTCCCATTAGCATCAAACTCGGCGAGATGGTCGCTGGGGCCGCGGCCAGCGCGGTCGATCACCGGCAGCGTGAACTTCTTGTAAGTCCCCTCCGGCAGGTGGTTGCGGATATGCGCCATCAGGATGTCGGCCTCGCGCTCCAGTGAGCTCATGGAGGTGTCGTCCAGGTACTTCGTCAGGTCGTAGCGCAGGTCTGGCACATCATCGCGGTCAATCATCTCGCCGGGGATGGGCCGCGCCACCGACCCGGGCGCCCGGGTCGGCGGGTTCACCGGGTCAACCTGCGAGCTGACATCGGCGATGTAGTTCTGGATTACGTTGGTGTCGTAGGAGTAAACCGTAACGTAATCCTTCAGCATTTCAAATTTGGCCCGGGTCATTCCCCGCACGTTCAGCAGGTCCTTGATGTCATTGAACGGGCGCGGAGGAGGCAGCGGCAGGTCGTCGTCGTCGTACCAGTCGTAGCGCCACTCAAAGCCGGTGATCTGGCCGCCGCCGCCACCGGTGGTGACGTTGAGGGCCACCAGCGCCGGGGTCAGGTTCGGGGCGTCCAGCCGGGCGTTGTCGGCGTTGGGCAGGCCGCCGTCCTCTGACGGCGGGTCGGGAATGGCGCTGAGGTCAGGATTGAGCGCCCGCAGGATGTTCTCCGCGAGTTGCTCATTCACGCCCGGCAGCATCATCAGCATTGCCTTGCTCTTAACCGCCGAGTCTACCCAGTCGGGCGCGTAGTAGTGCTGCAGCGTCTCCCCCAGCACCGGCCAGGCCTGGCCGTCCGGAGTATTGACGGGCCAGCCGGTGACCGGGTCAATCCCTCCGAAATCAATCAGCGTGCCGTCTTGCAGCACCGTCGTGTCGCGGTCAGGGAACAGCGGGTTGTCAATCCAGTGCCAGCCCAGTTCCCCCGGCATGTTGTTGTTGTTGAAGTCGTCAGTGACCTGGTTGTCCCAGTAGCGGGTGTCGTAGTTGGAGGATTCCTGCGTCCACACGCGGAGTTTCTTGCAGAATATGTTCAGGTTCAGGCGCCCGGCCTCATCGGTGATGGTGCCGTAGGAATGGGTCTGGAGGCTGGGTACCGGGCCCTGCTCCAGGTTCTCGTAGAGGCCTTCGTAGGTGCGTACACGGTAGGCCAGCATGTCGTCGGCGATGGCGGCGCCGGTGGTGAGGTCAACGTTGTAGGGGCCGACAGGCGGCAGGCCGGAGGGGTAGTAGCCCGGAAGCAACAGTGTGTCCAGATTGTCCGGCTGGAAACCCTCATGCACCCCGTCCCCGTCGTCGTCGCCCTGCACCGCGGCGAACTGGTTGTACAGTTCCACCGGAACCCCCCACGGGTTCACCGGGTCGTAAAAGAAGGGGTTGCGGAAGGAGCTGAACGCCCACCGCTGCGCCAGGTAAACCGGCCCGTCGGTGTTCATGTACCTGAAGTCGTAGTCGTAGTTCCTCGGGTCGGCGACGTCGTCACCGTCAATGTAGGAGCGGTCGCCACGCGGACCAATCCACCAGTCATCGTCGGTGCCGTAGATGCCGTCAACTCCCGCGCCGTTGTTCACCAGCAGGTCGCGGCGGACCCCGGCCACCGGGTCGTTGACGATGATTGCGTTATTCTCCTGGGTCTTGGACACCCAGTAGTTAGGAACCTGCTTCTCCTGCAGCAAAACTGAGACGCCGCTCTCCACCGCCTGCTCGGCGGCGCGCTCCGCTTTGGCTCCTTTGATGGCCTCGCCCACGGACATCGTCTCGGTGGAGACGGTGGACAGCACCAGCAGGATCACCGGAAGAATAAACGCAATGAAAGCTAATACCGCGAGAAGTACGAAGCCTCGTTCCTCCCCGCGCGACATCACGTTGTTTGTTTCACCACGCATATATTACGCACCATGCGGCCGCAATCGGCCTACCTATTTTACCCAATTAGGGGAAAAACTAAGGCGAATCGGGGGGAAGCTAAGCCTAGCGGTTTTCCTTCTCGAAGTACTTGCCCCAGGGGGTAAACGGCCGGATCCGGTCGTCCGGGCTGAGGGGGTCAAAGAGCGAGTAGTCCATTCCCCGGAAGAAGTTCCAGTCCGCGCGGCGCATGCCCCGCAAGCGCGAGTCGTGCGCGTCCGTAATGAGTTCCAGCTGATACATCTTCGCCGGGTAGACCGTGCGCGACATGACTATGTCCTTGCCGTCACCCACGTACAGATCGCGGGCGCTGGTCATGGGCTGGGTACGCAAATAATCGCGGTACGGCACCGGGCTGTCCAGGTTGTAGTAGACGGTCGTGCCATTGCGGGTGGTGCCAGATAGGTTGCGGCGCTGCTCTATGATCTCGGTGGGGGTTGCCACCACCGTCACGCGGATGGCGCGCAGGAACGGGAGCCAGTAAGTGGGCACGGGGTCGTCGGGGATTCCATCTCCGTCAGGGATGCCGTCGGCGTTCCCCGCATCCCAGCCGGTTGGAGAGGAGTTGTCGTCACCCCAGTACATCTCCGTGTCCCAGCGGACAGAGCGGAACTCGCCGTCGGTGGTGTAAGCGTAATGGTCCCGCGGGGGATTGTCCGGGTCGCCCGGAGGGTCGTTCCAGAAGAAGTCAATATTCCAGCTGGCATAGGCGCTCTCATCCCCTGTGCCGGCGCCAACGTACTGGTCCTGCATTGAGTAATAGGTGACGCTGTTGTCGCAGACGTCAATATGCCGGAACTCGTAATGGTCAACAATCGGCACACAGTCGTCCACCACGTCCGCCGTGGCGCCGCTGGCCTGCGTGGGCGCGCTCTCAAACACCACCTCGCCGGTGTCCAGGTTGCGGTAGGCGGCGTCGCCGTCGCCATCCACCTTGTACACGGGAACCTCCATCAGGTATTCAAAGCGGATGCGCGTGACATTAGTGCCTATGGGCATGTTCAGGTAACGGTGAATGTAGTAGTCTCCCGGCGGCCGCTCAACCCCGGGGTTGAAGTTGCCCTGATCCTCAAAGGCGCGGTAATAGAGAGTCACGTCCTGCGTAACCGTCGCGGTTTCGTCGCGGTAGCCGAGGGCCACAGACTGCGGATAGTTGTTCAGGGCTGTGCGGTTCCACGGCAGGATGGTGGACAGGTAGTAGGGCGCGTCCACCGTGGGGATGGCCAGGCGGTAATAGGATGCCCAGTTGGCCACCCGCCTGCCCTGGATGAGCATGCTTTTCGGAGGAGAAAGCGCCTGGCTGATGACGTCGCCGTACGCGCCAATGCGGTACTCCGAGCTGTGCATCAGCATGAGATGGTCGGAAAAGGCCTCGGACATGGCGTAGTTGGTCGGGATGATGTAATTCGTGCCCTGCTCATAGCCCAGAACCCACTCAGCCGCCTGGTCAAATTCCTCTATGTCGTCGTCGGGCACACCGCTCAGATTGCGGTCGTACATCGCCGGGATGGAAGTCGCGGACTCGACGTCCCGGGCGATATAGTCCAGGGTGAGCTGTGCGCTGCCGGTGAGCTGCGAACGGCTCTCGCCGGTGCGAAGCACATCAAAGGTGGATTTCGCCATCACGCCGAGAATGAGCAGCACAATGGACGAAATCAGGAGCACCAACAGCATCTCCACCAGCGTGAAGCCGGCCCGGTTGCCTTGCTTTTCCTTTACCATCGTCATATCACCGGATTACGGTTTGCGCGAAAAATACACGGCCGAATCGAACAGAGCCAGGACAACCTGCTCAAAGGGCGTGTCGCAACCCGCGCCGCCAAAACCATCTAGGCCGGTGGCGCGGAAGGCGTCCTTCTCTTCCTGGAACATGTTGGTCCTGGTTGACTGGTGGCCGAAACCGAACAGCATATACCCGCTGACATTAGTGCCCCAGCGGAAGTGGTCGTCCTCCGGCGTCATGGGATTATCCACATACGGATTGGTGGACATACTCAGAATCGGTACGTAAGCGAAGTCCCCGGCGGCATTGTGCACATCGCCAGTGTCCCTCAAGTCGTTGCCGAAATGATCGTCCCAGTTGCCGATGATGCGTACGCGGCCGCTGAACAGCACGTCCGGCACCGTGTCGGTGTTGTCTTCGGCGGGGTTGGCCAGGATATACGGGACGAAGTTCGTTAGGTCGTTCGGCCCGGTGGGCGTGGTCCCCTCAAAGCAGAACACGTTCATCATGCGGTTGTCGCCGGCGATTCCGGACTTGCGGAACGGGTTCTGGGGATACTCGCTAATCGCGCCTGAGATCATCAGGGAGTCGAACCAGCGTGCCGTGTCCATTGTTCCCGAGTCCAGCACCGTGTCCCGCACCTGCTTCAGCAACTGCATGGTTGGCAGCGTGGACTGTATATTGGCGCCCTTGCCGCCGATAACTCCATGCGCGAAGCCGCCCGGCGGCGGAAACTGGCCGGCGTAAAGCCCGGGGTCGCCCAGCGCGTGATCCGGGTATGGCGCCATCACGTCCACCGCCACTCCCGGGTAGTTGCCGTCGTGGCTGGCGGCGTAGCTGGACAGCGCCTGCTCAATCGCGCCGCAGTAAGCTTTCACCGCGCTTTCTTTGGCCTTCTCGCGGACGTTGCCGACGATCGGCACCATGATGGTAATCAGAATCGCGATGATCCCGACCACCACCAGCATTTCCACCAAGGTGAAACCCGTTCTGGTTCCTTTTCCCATACTCACAACCTCGCCCCTCACAGGGCCGCTTAGAATTCAACTTTCTCGCCCGTGGAAGTCTCCTTTTGGTAGAACTTCTCGCCGCCCGAGAAATACATGATTATTCCCGCTTCAAACATGTCGCCGATGCCGTTGCCATTCCAGTCCTTCTTGGCTTTCAGCGGGCGCGGCACCGGGGAGTCGTCGTTGTTAGGGTATACCGCGTAACGCGCTCCGTTGAGCTGCAACCCGCCGTAGGCCCACAACTGATAGCTGTCCACCAGATCCACCTCCAGCCGCAGGCGCGGCAGTGCCTGCATGCTGGTAATTTCGTAGCTCATCGCCGCCGGTATCACGCTGGGTGGATCTTCCCGGTCCGAGTACTCGTCGCTGGGGTCAAACGCATCGCCCATGTTGAATGTATAGACAAAGTCACCGGGGCTGACCACAACCTGCGGATGGGGAATAGTGACATCGCGGCCGGAAAACGCCCAGAGGATTCCGCCCATCGGCCGCTTCAGGAATGGATTCTCCGGATAGCTGACCAGGTAGCCGACCCCGACCAGCGGGTCGGTCTTCTGGTTGAACAGCCTGAACTCGTCCGGCCCCCACTGGGGCTGAATGAAAGTCTGCTCAATGTAGCTCACCCTGGGCGTGCCGTCCGGGTTGACGGTCAGCACCCCGCCCCAGATGCCCATCGGGTAGTACGTGCTGGAATCCGTGTCTCCCAGCCGGTTGTTGCCCAACGCATCGTAAGCCGTGACCCGGTACGGGTATTTTCCGTTGTTGTCCGCGGCAAACTGCTGCAACGCCAGGTTGATGGTGCCGAGGTTCTTGGCCACCTCGGTCTCACGGGCCTTCCGCCGCACATTGTGGTAGCTGGGAACGGCAATAGCCGCCAGCATCGCGATAATGCCGATGACTACCATCAGTTCCACCAGCGTAAAGCCGCGCCGGTTTTCTCTTGCTTTCGCCATAGTACGCACCGCTCTAATTGCCTGACGACAGGATAATCGTCGCGCCGTAGAAGCCGGAATCAATATTCGCGTGGCCGGTGATGTCCACCTCGCCGAACCCGCCGTAGCCGCCGCTGCTGTCCAGCATGTGCGGCCGGATCAGTCCGACAATCCGGCTCTCTATTGGGTCAATGGTCATTGACTGGTCCAGGTCAAACCCGCCTTCGGCGGAATCCCACCACTTGTTGCTCAGGCCCTTGGCCTGGGTATCGTCCATCCGGCTGGAGCCCCAGCCGATCAGCAGGAAGCTGCGCACGTGCTCGTAGTATTTCGCACGCTGCTCCAGCGTGAGATCGGCCCACATGTTTTCAAAATCGTAACCCTGCGTGTTCACCGGATTCAGCGGTATGTAAGTGAAGTGCCCGCGTGCGTATTGCACATAGGCCTGCCGGACGGGGACGCCCTCGTTGTAAGCCAGATAGGACCACTGGAGGTAATCCGGATCCGCGAGGTCCGGGCCGTTCTGTTCGTCCACCCCGAAGTAGAACAGGTTCGTCACTTGCCTCTGGGCGCTGCCGCCGGTCCGCAGGAACGGGTTGGCGGGGTACTCCGGCATATAGCCGTCGCGCGCCAGCGGGTCCACCTTCTCCGGGTCGGGCGTCTCGCCATCCGGGAGGTAGCGCGCCGGGTCGCCCATGCGCGGCACGTAGAACTTCTGCTCGTCCTGTGTCGCGCCCATCGGAATCCCTCCGCGCAGGCCCGGCCCGTTCCATAGCGCGCCGTTCGCGTCAAACACCCAGTTCATGCCGGGATAGAAGCCGTTGTGGTCAACACCATACTGCGCCAGAGCGGTTTGTATATCGTGCACCGCCGCCTTCACCTCGGCGTTCCTCGCCTTCTCCTTGACGCCGTTCAGCGTCGGAATGGCTATCCCGACGAGGATCATGATAATGCTCATTACGACCAGCAGCTCCACCAGCGTGAAGCCCCGGTTCCCTGTTTGCTTCCAAGTTTCCATTGGCCTCATTTCCCTTACACTCCAGCGGCAACTACGGCGTCGAGATAAACAGCTCGTTATTGGATGTAAGCACATCGCTGTCTACGTCAATGTCGCTCATCGCGTTGCTCGCCGGGATGAAAGCCTTCAGTTCCACGGTATTGAGTTCGCTCGGCCGGAGATAACGCTGCGGCGCCTTGGTGGGCAGCCAGAAAACCTGCACCGTAACCAGCTTCCCCTTCATCCCGTACTTGCTGCGCACCTGGTATTTGTTGAGGGGCCCCTTCAGCGGGGGGTACGGCGACATCGCGTTGGCGCCGCCGTCCAGCGGGCTGTCAACCGGGTAGATGTCGGTGTCATCATCCGCCGGGTCCGGAAGAACATCCAGGATTATGGTCCGCCGGCCGTAAATCTCGTAAAGCTCCCGCCGGTATTCCGTTCCCTTGCGCCACTCGTCGCCCGTTCTCGGCGTCTCCGCCAGCGGAATGGTGCGCGGATCGGTCGTACGGAAGTCCTGGCCCCGGCGCAGGTTGGCGTAGAAGCCGATGGGCTCGTATTCGTATGCCGGACTGCCGCCCTGGCCCAGGATGTTCACCATCGGTGCAGCGGGAAAGCTGCCGGTCGGGTCAAAGGCGTTGCCGTTCAGGCGGTTCACGCTGGGCGAGTTGTCCCAACCCTGGGAACTGGGGTCGTACGGGTTGTAGCCCAGCGGCAGGGGATAGTTCCACATGAACACATTGTGGTCGTAAACATTGACCGCCGTCTGGTCTATGTTGTGGATCTCCAGGTCGGAGGGGCCGGGGCAATTGTTGGCGCGGATCATCTCGTACGGCATCGCTTTGATCTCGTTTATGCGCTCCTGCGCCAGCGCCAGTGCCCGGTTGCGGATGCTGGCCGCCTCAATGGACTGCAGTGCCTTGGAGTAAAAGAAAGCAATGGGCACCATCACAATGGCCAGTATGGCCACCGCAATTAGCAGCTCCAGCAGGGAGAAACCCTCAGAGCCGCCGAAATTGATCCGCTTTGGAGAGTTCATATATTCACTCGCTACGGCGCCGGAACCAGGAAGTTCCGGCGGTAAGCCGTCACCGGAGTATACCTGCCAAAACCGGATTCCGCATCGTCAATATCCAGTTTCGGGCTGTCGTCCGCCACATACTTGCCAACATCGTTCGGCGCGTAATCAGTGGTGTAGTACCGCCCGTTGAGCGGCCAGACCGTGAGAAGGCGCGCCGAGCCCTGCGCCTGCGCGCGGCGGTTGGACTGGATGCGCCAGCCGTTTTCGGCGTCCACCACCTCTTCCGTCACAAAGAAGTAGTAATAAACGAGAGGCGCCGAAGGCCGGCGTTCAATGTGGCCGTGCACCAGCGTATCCGTGCTTCCATCAGGAAACGGTTCCGGGCCGTAAGCCCACTGGCAGACCTCGATTCTGCCGTCCGGGTTGATAGCATACAGGTACTGGAGGGACTGGAAGTCGGCGTAGACCTCGCTTCCCGGCCCCTGGCCGCTGGAATAGGAGACAACGAACTTGTTCTTATAAGGATTGTAAACGTAAACGCTCTCGGGAAAGTCAACTTCCCTGAGCAGAATGTAGTCCACGATCTGCTCAATGAGCTTGGGGTGGTCCAGCCCGGGTTCATAAGTGACGCGGCCGTCCGTAGGGTCGGGGTCAACCACATCGTAAGACTGAATCTCTGCCAGGTCTGCGGTGCAGAACAACTTATTGTCCTGCAGCGCGGCATCCGTGGGGAAGCTGAGGGCGCCGGTCTGGTAGGCGTATCCCAGGAAGTTGTTGGCGTAAGCGACAGACGAGTCCAGGTCCATTGGATAGAAGAACTTCGGCGTGGAAGTCGCGTTCACCATGCTGCCCTGCGTGGGCATCATGCTCTCATTTGTGGCTGCCACATCCAGCGGGTATATCGGCTCTCTGGGAGCGTTGCCGGCGTTGAACTCGTTGAGGAAATCCAGGTACGTGTAGGGGGTCCCGGCGGCAGGGCGCCCGGGAGTGGCGGGCTGGCTGGGGTCCGGCTGGGCCCAGGTCCGCGGCTGTTCTTTCACAAAGTAATACCCGGTGGCCACCCGCGCGATGCCGGGGTTGTCCGGCGGCCCTCCGTCCAGAGGGCTGTCAGAATTGACGTCGTAATCAAGGGGCGCCTCAATCTGGTTGCGGTCGTAGCGCCACTTGAACCCCATGTAGATGGTCTGGCCGGACTTGCGAGCTTCGGCCATTGCCCACTGCAAGTTGGTGGACATGTATGCGACCGAGTTAGCCAGTTCCCGCTGTGATTGCCCGTTCTTGATGACAGGCACCGAAATCGCCATCAGAATGGCGATAATGACCAGCACGACCATCAACTCGGCAAGCGAGAAGCCGTTCCGGGAGCACACGAAGTGCGCGCACGGCTTCCGTCCCGGCGATAATTCCCGTGTAATCATGTTCTCCTGTATTCTACCCTCTAACTGCAGCACTGTAAACCAAATCTCCGGATTGGCGCCGGAGCCAAATTGACAGCGCCGCCAGCATAGCCTAGACTCGTGGCCTGGAGGGGCCGGTGTCAACAGCGCTTTACCCGGGAACATTCGACCCGGTTACAAACGGTCATCTTGACATACTGCAGCGCGCGTCTCGCGTCTTTGAGCGCGTGGTGGTAGCGGCTTCCGAGGCGAACCACAAGTCCTGCGTCTTCTCGCTGGCGGAGCGCCTGGAGCTGCTCCGTCAGGTGTCTGCTCCACTCCCCAATGTTGAGGTTACATCCTTCGCGGGACTGGTCGTGGATTGCGCCCGCAGGGTTGGAGCAGGCGTGATTGTGCGCGGCCTGCGCCAGACCACTGATTTTGATTACGAGTTCCAGATGGCCACGATGAACGCCCGGCTGGGCCCTGACATTGAAACGCTGTTTCTGGTTGCCAGCAGCCAGTATCTTTACCTCAGCTCCTCACTGGTGCGTGAAATCGCCGCCCTCGGTGGGAACATCACGCAGTTTGTCCCGCCTGAAGTTGAAGATGCTATAATGACCAAATTGAAATAGTGCCGGAGACTGCGCACAATGGTTGACGAAAAAGACCGGCTGAATGCCGTCGAGCGGCTGCTGGACGAGCTGGAGGCTTACGCCCAAAAGAGCACGTTCCTGATGCCGCACAAGATTCTGATCCCGGATCAGGAGTTCTTCCGCATATGCATGGAGTTGCGGGAGGCCATTCCCACGGTGGTGAAGGAGGCGCAGGAGATCGTCCGCCAGCGGGACACCTATCTCGAAAACGCCAAGCGCGAGCATCGTCGGATTCTGGAGACCGCCGAAACCCGGGTGAAGGATATTGTCAGCGAAGAGGCGATCGTGCGCGAAGCTCAGTACGAAGCCGACCGCATACTGGAAGCGGCGCGGGAAAACGCGGCCGAACTCAAGCGTGAGGCGTTGATGTATACTGACGACCTGCTGCAAAAGCTGAACGAGAACTTTAACAGCACCCTTGAGACCATCAACAATGGCCGCAAGCTCATCCGGCACTTTCTGGAGAGCGAATCGGGCGAAGCCGCGGAAGAGGGCGGACCCGGTTAACCAACGTGCGCCTGTGGGTATAATAGGATGAGGCGCATAAGCGCGACAAGGAGCGTATTATGAGAACCCTCTTGTCTATGTTCTTGATTGTCCTTCTGGCCGCCTTCGTGTTGGCGGGCTGCGGAGGCGGAGATAGCGACACGCCTACAACGCCTACCCAGCCTACGCCGACGGATGGTGAGGGCGGCAACACTTTTATACCGAGCAACGACGTTCCCCCCCTGAACCCGCCGGATTCAGTGCCGGGCTACGGAGGGTACGTTCCCCCGGGCCTGCCGGATTCCGGCTTTGAGTATCCTGAACCGCAGGAGAGCTGGATACCCGGCTACCCGATCTTCCCACTGCCGGTTGATAGCGGCGGCAACGGCTTCCTGACCGTGAGCAGCTTCCAGCCGGGTCAACAGTTGGCGCTGGTGACGGTCAACATGAACCGTGCTTACCGGGACTGGCACCCGACCGCGACCCAGCTTCAGTCCTTCCCGCCATTCGCCTTCTCCCTGGTGTTCAATCTGGTGCAGCGGCGCTCGGCGTCCGCGTTGGCTCCGCTGGAGCCTCCGAGACCCCAGGATGAGCTGAACCTCAGCCTTGAGGACTACGAAGGGCTGCCGTACGTTGAAGAGCGCTTGCCCCTGGACGTCATCTTTGAGCGCGAGTATCAGTACCAAAAGGAGACCACGGGCTACGACGTACTGGCGCCGGTTAAGACCGTGTCCATTCTCAGCAAGGGCGAGGTGCGCACCTTCACCGAGATCCCGCGCACGATTCCCCTGCCCCCGATTCAGCCGGGCAGCGACGACCAGCAGGACCTGGAGGATTTGCGCTGGCCTGACCCCTATTACGGCCAGGACGGAAGGCTGGTGGCCATTGGGGCGCACTGCTACATCTTCCTCACTACCGAGGAAAACGACGGATTCCCCGATGGAGTGCGCTTTACTGAGCGGCGGCTGGCGGCTTTCGCCCAGGAGTTTGACACCAACATCTTCCCCAAGGTGCAGGCGGCCTTTGGCGACATCCTCGGATATCACAACGAGGGTCCCGGTCCTGATGATGGGCCGATCTGGAAATACATTGACCGCGACTATGTCCTCACCGGTGACGACTTCGACTCGGACGGAAACCTCATCAACCCCTTGCCGGGCGAGCCCGACTTTGAAATCGGGCGGGACGACCGTGTGATCGTGGCTATGATGAATCTTCCCGCCGGTGCCGCTGGCCTTTACCAGAACTGGCAGCGCGGCATTAACCGCCCGTCCATCACAGAGGAGGGCGGCGAGCCTCCCGAGGAATCCTACGCCTGGTCCACGTGCTACCTTGACCTCAACATCTTCCCCGCCAATTCCGACGACTGGAGCCAGCCGTACGCGGTGCTGGCACACGAGTTCCAGCACAAGCTCTACGCCGACCACGGCCTGCCGGATTCGGTTTGGCTGAATGAGGGCCTGGCACAGCTAGCGGTTTACGCCGCCGGCTACACGCTTCAGTCCGGGCGCACCGCGCAGATCCTGGTTGACCAGGTACGCGCGTTCCTCAACAACTCCACCGAGATTCCGGTTTGCCTTGATGCCGAGCGGGTTGAAGGTGTAGATGTTTTCGGCTCTTACGGCGCCCGCTTCCTGTTCTTCCTCTACCTGGCTGAGCATTATGGGCCGGGCACCATTCACAAGATCTACACCCTCGGCTACAACGACCCCGTTCAGCTAATTGAGAACGCTACCGGAGAGAATTTTGAGAGCATCTACACCAAGTGGATGCTGGCCAACTTCATTGATGGCATCTTTGTTGACCCATCCACTGACGCCGGCTCCACCCTTTCCAGCACCAACAACCCGTGGCTGCACTACCTGACCTTTGATATCCGCAGCACGGTCGGAATGGACGAGAACCGGCGCCTGCCGGGCGTGCCAGTGCTGCGCCTGCCCGGCGAGACCGACACCTACCCGGTGACGCGCTCGCTCATTCCGCTTAATCCCTACTGCGCGCAGTACACAATCATTGGAAACGGCGACGGACGCGACCTTGACCTCACGCTGTACGCCGATCCCAACTTCCGCTTCTACCTCCTGCCCGTGTCCTTCAATACCACCACCAACAAAGCGGAGGTTGTTCCCGGCCTGGCCATCCCCAACGATTAGGCCGGCCGACAGTCAGACGAAAAAAGCGGGGCTCAAGTGAGCCCCGCTTGGTTTAATCCCGTTAAGTTCAGTTGCCCTTACAGCTTGCTGGAGCGCGAGAGGAACTTGCGCAGGCCGTACCCCACCATCTGCCGTCCCACTCCGGAGATTCCCTCGGTGAGTGGTATCTCCTTGGGGCAAACGCGCACACAGTTCTGCGCGTTGCCGCAGTCGGTGATGCCGCCAGGCTGCGCCATCACTTCCAGCCGCTCGTCGGCGGTCATCTGGCCGGTCGGATGCAGATTAAAGAGGTTCACCTGCCCGATGATGGCAGCGCCCAGAAACGCGCGCTCCTGGCCATATTGCGGGCAAACTTCCAGGCAGCAGCCGCAGGACATGCAGCGCGCAAACTGGTAACGTAGCTGCTGCACCTCCTGCGAGTACTTCGGGCCGGTGCCAATGTCGTGGGTGCCGTCCAGGTTGATCCACGCCTTGGCCTTCAGCAGGTCTGCAAAGATCCGGCTCCGATCAACCACAAGATCCTTGATCACCGGGAATTTCGTCATCGGCTCCAGCACGATAGGCTGGGTGAGCTCGTCAATCAGCGCCGAGCAGGCCTGCCGCACCACCCCGTTGATGATCATGGTGCAGGCGCCGCAGACCTCCTCCAGGCAGGACTGATCCCACACCGGCGCCGAAGTGCGTTTGCCCAGCCGGTTGACCGGGTTGCGCTGCACCGCCTGCAAGCAGGCGATGACGTTCAGGCGCTCACGGTATGGAACTTCAAAATCCTCCCAGTAGGGCCGCTCGTGCGGCCCGGCCTGCCGTTTGATGCGAAGTATCACTGTGTCGGGCATCATGCAACCTCTAGTGTTTTACATCGTAGCGCCGCTCGCGCAGCGGCAGCAGAGAGATATCCACCGGCTCGTAGGACACGGTGAGCTTGCCGTCATCGTAATCCACCAGCGTGGTCTTAAGCCATTCGTCGTCATTTCGCTTGGGCAGCGCCGGCTTGTAGTGCGCCCCGCGGCTCTCCTCGCGCAGCGTCGCCGCCTTCACGATCATCCGCGCGTAGAGCAGCCGGTCCTCCAGCTCCCGGACGAACACCGCCTCGGCGTTCATGCGCCGGCCCCGGTCAAGCAGCCCTGCGCGGGCCAGCCGCTGCTGCATGTCGTGCAGCTTGCCGTCCACCTCCGCGAGCGTCTGGTTGTCGCGGACGATGGTGACCTTGTCGTCCATCATCGAGCCCATCTCATCCTGGATCTCAAAGGCGTTTTCGTCACCCTCCAGCGCAAACACGCGCGCAAACTCGCGCTCTTCCTCCTCCACCGCCTGACGCATTACCTCCTCCTCCAGCGGCTCAAACGCCTGCTCCACGTACTCTGCCGCGGTCTTGCCCGCGACCTTGCCGCCAAAGATGCACGACAGCAGGGAGTTCGCCCCCAGCCGGTTGGCGCCGTGGTATTGATAATCGCATTCGCCCACGGCCAGCAGCCCGGGGATGTTGCTCATCTGCTGGTAGTCCACCCACAGGCCGCCCATGGAGTAATGCACCGCGGGGTAAACTTTCATCGGGTTGTGGTACGGGTCTTCTCCCATGAACTTCTCGTATATCTCCAGCACGCCGCCAAGCTTGCGCCGCAGCACCTGGTCGTCAATATGCGAGACGTCCAGGTAAACGTACTTCTGGCCATCCACCCCCAGCCCCTGGTTCACCACCACATCGTAAATTACGCGGGAGGCGATGTCCCGGGGAACCAGGTTGCCGTAGGCGGGGTACATCTCCTCAAAGAAGTACCACTTCTTGCCGTTCTTGTAGGTCCAGACCCTTCCGCCCTCGCCGCGCACGCTCTCGGAGATCAGCCTGCGCTTGTCAATGCCAGCGATGGCTGTGGGATGCACCTGGATGAACTCGGGGTTGGCGAACTTCACGCCCTGCTTGAAAGCGCGGATGACGGCCGAACCGGTGTTGATCATGGAGTTAGTGCTCTTGCCAAACACCAAGCCGCAACCGCCGACCGCCAGCACGACGGCCGGCGCACTGAACGCGCTTAGCTCCATCGTCGGCAGGTTAAGCGCCACGATGCCCCGGCAGCGCCCCTGCCGGTCCAGCAGCAGGCGCTGGAAGC
>CAZXPM010000015.1:16921-18237 GCA_964643155.1 uncultured Planctomycetales bacterium
GTTGCTGGCCGGTAGTGGCGCCGGCGAAAGCCGTCCGGTGGTATAAGGTGCCGCCGAACCCCCGGAAATCCAGGTTGCCTTCAGGCGTCCGGTTGAAGGGCACGCCCATCCGGTCAAGCAGGTAAACGATGTTCGGCGCGTCAAAGCACATGTCCTTAACCGGCGGCTGGTTGGCCAGGAAGTCCCCGCCCACCACGCTCTCTTCAAAGTGGATCTGCGGGCTGTCGCCCTCCCCCTTTATGTTGATGGAGGCGTTGATGCCGCCCTGCGCGGTGACGCTGTGGCTGCGCTTCACCGGAACATAAGAGAAGAGCTTCACCTTGTGTCCCTTCTCGCAGATCTTGATGGTAGTCATCAGGCCGGCCAGTCCGCCACCAACCACGATTATCGCCCTGTCTTCCATTGGTTGCACTCCGAATTAGATGATGAAGCCGAGCAGCGCCCTCAGCCCGATAACAAAGAACAACAGTCCCACCAGCAGCCCCACGACCATTCCCCAGGTCTGGGACTTCTCGTTGACGGTGATGCCCCACTTGTAGGCGAAGTTGAACAGCCCGTTGCCCAGGTGGAACGAGACGCTCGCCACCCCGAGGATGTAGAACGCCAGCGTGATGGGGTTGCTCAGGTAGGTGCTCATCATGGCGAACAGGTCTTCCTTTCCCGTAATGAGCGAATACACCCGGGTATAGCCCACGTGGTAAGTCACGAACACGATGACGATGAGTCCGGTCGCCCGCTGCAGGAGATACAGCCAGTTTCGCGTGTACGGCACGCGCGCCTCCACCGACCCCTGCGTCACAATCCAGAGGCCGAGAATCCCGTGCAGGTAAAGCGGCAGGATGATGAATGCGAGCTCTATGAAGATGAGGTAGGGAAGGTTGCGGAACACCGTCACCACCGCGTTGAACGCTCCCGAGCCCACGGTGGACAGCGAGTTCACCATGAAGTGCTCTAGCATGAAGAGCGACAGCGGGATGATGCCAAGCAGACTGTGCAGCCGCTTTACGAAGTAGTAGTTTCTGGCCACGAAGTTGATACTCATATCAGTCCCCAGTTTCGCCTGGCGTTCGGCTTCGCTTCAGAGCTTGCGGTACTTACTTGTTCCTTCCTGGAACAGGTCCCCGCCCGCGGTGTCGTTCACCACTACCACCGGGAACTTGTCCACAGTCAGCCGGCGCACCGCTTCCGGTCCCAGCTCCGGAAAAGCCACGACTTCTGCCGCGACAATGCGCTGGGAAATCAACGCGGCGGCCCCGCCGATGGCGGCGCAGTACACGCCCTGGTGCTTCACCAGCGCTTCGCGCACCTCCTCGGAT
>CAZXPM010000016.1:0-1553 GCA_964643155.1 uncultured Planctomycetales bacterium
GGGCGGCAGCGAACAGCCATACGCCCGCCCAGCACAAAAGGGTAACCCACCGGGTGTTCATGACTCTAATCCACATCCATCTCCCGGTACAGGGCCGCAAAGCTCTCCGGCTCCAGGCTGGCGCCACCTACCAGGGCGCCGCTGACATCGCCTATGGACATGTAACCCGCAAGCGTTCCCGGCTTCACCGACCCGCCATACAGAATTGAGATTTCGCGTCCGGTTTCACCCAGCAGCGCAGCCAGCTTTTCGCGGATGTGCCGCGCCATCTCATCCACATCCGTGATGGTCGCGTTGTTGCCCGTACCGATAGCCCAGACCGGCTCGTAGGCGATGACCAGGGTCCGGGGATTCCCCGAGCTGAGCCCGCCGATCGCAGATTCCAGTTGCCGTGCTACCACGTCATAGGATTCACCCTTCTCGCGGTCGCTCTCAAGTTCGCCAACGCAGAGAATCGCCGTAAGTCCTCCCGTGACCGCCGCTCTGAGCTTGGCGGCAACAGTCTCCTCGTCCTCCCCGAGCTTGTGCCTGCGCTCGGAATGGCCCACCAGGACCGTGGTGGCCCCGGCGTCCTTCAGTTGCGGCACGCTTACCTCGCCGGTGAACGCACCGGACGGTTCCGTAAAACAATCCTGGGCGCCCACGCGGATGGTGGTGTCCCGCGCGGCCGCCACCACCGTCGTCAGGCTGATGAAGCCGGGGAAGATCATAACGCGGATGTCTCCCGCCCCGGGCTTCACCAGCCCGGGCAGGAGATCCACCAACTCCTGCACGAAGACCTGGCTCTCCGTCAGCGTCTTGTGCATCTTCCAGTTAGCCGCAAGGATTCTCTGTGGCATTGTTCCCTCCCCTATAATCTTAGTGTAGCAAATCACCTGAGGAGGCGCTATGCGTCTGGTAGATAAACTGAAAGATGACGGCGTGGTGGTGAATATCACCGGCAACAACGGGATTCACTACAACAGCGTTCGCATCGTGGAAACCTACGAGGACTTTGTCGTGGTGAAGCCGGCAACCGGCGTGGAGAAAGCCGGGGGGGCTTTCCGGGGGGAGATAGCCAACATCAATATCGTCACCATCACCCGCCTGGAAGAGGCGGGGCTGGAACAGCGCATACGCGCACAGGTAAGAGGAATATAGGGCGCGGCGCCTACTGGCTGCCGTACTTCTCCAGGTCCTTGCTGGTTATGCGGCGCGCACCGATGAAGCGCTTCCTGTAGTAGCCCTCCGACAGGGAATTGACCCGCACCTGGCCACCGGCGCTGGACGCATGCACGAAGTTGCCGTCGCCGATATACACCCCAACATGGCTGGGACCGGGCTTGTAGGTGGTGAAAAACACCAGGTCGCCAACCTGCAGGTCCTCCTTGTCCACCGCTGTGCCCATCTGGTAGTACTGCTCGCTGGCCCGGCGCGGTAAGTTACGCAGCCCGAACTGGTCGCGGAGCAGGAAGTAAACCAGACCCGAGCAGTCAAACCCACTCGTGCTCTCGCCGCCCCACCGGTAGCGTATGCCCCGCAGTTCCAGCCCGCGGGCGGCCAGTCGTCGGCCG
>CAZXPM010000016.1:1563-5122 GCA_964643155.1 uncultured Planctomycetales bacterium
GCTGGGTGATGATCTCGGCATCCACGTTAGGTGTCTCGCGGAAGTTAACGACGTTCCCTACCACTTTGTAGCCGGGCATTTCCGGCGGTGCCAGCTCGGCGAACTCCTTGCTCACCCAGCCTTCAAATCCTTTCGCCGGGGAAACCACCCGGTAGAAGGCCTGGGTCTCGCCCAGGCGCACAAACCGCTCGCCCTTCTTGAGCACCTGGACAACTTCCGTATCCGTCCCTGGACCGGAGCGGAGGTTAACCTCGTCGGCGGTTACCACCACTTCTTTGAGATGGAATATATAGGTGCCAAAGACAAAGCCTTTCAGCTTCTTGCTGGGCACGCTTACGTAATACCACGGGCCCGACACCGAGACCAGATAGACCTTGGTGCCGTCCGCGAGCGTGTCCAGCACCTTGGATGTAAGATCGGGCTTCTCGCGGATGTTGACTTCACTGCCGGTGATCACGGCAATAGGAGCATGTTCCGGCTGGAACTCGGTCGCATGGTCTGGGTCCAGCTCGGGGACAACCGGCTTTGGCTCCTCCTTTGCTTCCGACTTAGGCTCAGGTGCCGCTTCCTTCAAGTTCTCCTGCTTCGCTTCCTGCGCGGTTTTCACTTCCACCCCGCTTCCCTTCGCCACCGCTGGATCACCTTCACCTGGAGGACCTTGCGATAGCGCCAGCACCCGGGACACCACCCAGCCCCGCTGGTCCGTAAGCGGAACCGCCACATAAGCCCAGCCACCCTGGCGTTTGACCACAAACACTGAAGTGTCCAGCGCAAGCGTGGTAATGGTGTCGGCGCCGCGCTCAGGCTGGCGCTTTAGTGGCGTATCCGGAGCATTCACCCGCGCGGGTGTATCCGCCAGAGCCTTTGGTGTGCCAGCCAGGAAAGCCAGCACCAGCCCCACCAGCAGGATGAATGTTGCCTGTTGCCTGAGCATAAATGAGCAAAGGCCTTCCTCTGGGAAGGACGATGATTCTACCAGACCTTCCCCGGTCGGCGCAAACATGAGACGCCTGCCGGGAGACTCTATTCAGTTGCGCTTGAGCGCGGGCAGGCAGAACTGGTGGATTACTTGTTACCATCCTGACCGGACTCTGTTTGCACCCAGTGCAGAGTAAGTTGCTTCTTCTCTCCCTTCCCGTTCACCAGGTCCACGCCGTTGCCCCTGTTCATACTCGCCGCAGAACCTTGCAGATTATGAACAGGTTACCTGGCTCAACTAGCACGGACGCCCAATCAGAAAAAGCCCCCGGCGCACTTAGCTTTTCGTCATTGTCAACAAGCCTGCTACTATGATTTCTCCTTATAGTTAATGCTATTCAATCTTGCAGGGGTATCTAGTAACGTGTTCGGGAGCATACCTTGTCTGAGCTCCGAGCGTTGTGCTACTCGGGTTGCACAACGTCCGGGTCAAGCACATGGGGCATTTCGGCATCCGGATACCCTTCCTGAAGGAACCGGCGCACGGCCTCTCTGCCGGTTTCTCCAAGATCAAGCGTTAGCTCGTTGACGTACATCCCAACGAAGCGGTCCGCCTTCGCCTCCGCCAGGCCCCGCCCGAAGCTCAGGGCGTAGTTGAGGGCTTCTTTCCGGTTGTCCAGCGAGTGCCGGACACCGTTGCGGAGGACACGGGCAATGCCGGCCTTCAGCTCATCGGGCAGGCTTCGCCGCACCGCATTCACCCCCAGCGGCAGCGGTAAGGCGGTTTCCTCGCTCCACCACTTTCCGAGGTCCGCGACGAGGTGCAGGCCTTCATCAGTATAGGTGACCTGCCCCTCATGTATGAGCACGCCTGCGTCAAACTCGCCGGCAAGCACCGCGCGTGTTATGTCGTCAAAAAAGACGGTCTCCGCGTCCGGTTCGCTCGGCCGCAGGAACAGGCGCAACGCCAGATAGGCGCTGGTTTTCTCGCCCGGGATGGCAATCCGCGCGCCCTTCAGTTCCTCCGGCCGCAACGGGCGGACGCTCACTACAATCGGCCCGTAACCGACCCCCAGGCTGGCGCCGCAGGTGAGGATCTGGTACTTGTCTGCGACTTCCGGATAGGCTGCAACACTGATGGCGGTCACGTCGTAAACGCCCTCGCGCGCCAGTTCATTGAGTGCCTGGATGTCCTTCAGCTCGTGGACGAACTCCAACCCATGGGTTTCCACCAGTCCTTGGGCGATGCCGTAGAACATGAAAGCGTCGTCAGCGTCGGGGCTGTGGGCCAGGGTAATGCGCATACCACGATTATAACAGCGCGGGTGCTAGAATCGTCTCCGCCATGGGTGCAACCATCATAGAGAAGATCGTGGCCGCCAGGGTTGGCCGTCCGGTCGCGGCTGGCGAGGTGGTGTGGCTCCCTCAGGACATAGTCACTGCCCGCGACTTCGGCGGAGCCAGCGTGGTGAAGAACTTCCAGGACGCTTACGGCGAAGACGCGGAGGTCTTTGACCCGGAGCGTATCCGTTTCACTTTTGACTGCAACGCTCCCGCTAACACCGTGGGCTACGCCACCAACCAGCAGCTCTGCCGCCGCTTCGCGCGCAAGCACGGCATCAGAGTGCACGACGTGGACGCCGGGATCGGCAGCCATCTGCTGATTGAGCAGGGGCTGGCCCTGCCCGGCCGCACCGCCATCGGTACCGACAGCCACTACAACATCCTCGGCGCAGTCGGGGCGCTGGGGCAGGGCATGGGCGACATTGACGTCGCCTTTGCTTTCAGGAACGGGCAGGTCTGGTTTGAAGTCCCGCCCACTGTCCGGGTGAATGTGAACGCGACACTGGCGCCAAACGCCTCTGCCAAGGACCTTACGCTGGCGGTAGTGAAGCACTTCGGCAGCGACGGCCTGCTGGGCAAGGCCGCCGAGTTCTACGGCGACGTCATAGAGCAGCTTGACCTCCCCGGGCGCATTACGCTTGCGTCCATGGGGACTGAGATGAGCGCGCTCGTCTGCTTTATTCCGCCAAACGGGGCGGTGCTGGACTGGCTTGGACGGCGGTCGGGAAGCGCTCCGGAGGGCATTGCCGCCGACGCCGACGCGGTCTACGCGGAGGAGGTGACGCTGGAGCTCGGCGAGATTGAGCCGATGATCGCCTGTCCCTATTCGCCGGACAATGTTCACGCTGTCCGCGAGGTAGCGGCCGGGAATGTCCGCGTTGACACCGGTTTCATCGGTAGCTGCACCAACGGCAGGGCGGAGGACTATGCCGCGGCTTTCGCCCAGCTGGAAGGCGGGCATGTGGCTGAGGGCGTTACGCTTAAGCTCGTCCCGGCAACGCGTGAGGTTTTCGCGGCGATGCTCTATAGCGGGCTGCTGGAGAAGCTGTTCAACGTCGGGGCGCTGGTGCACAACCAGGGTTGCGGCGGCTGCGCCGCCGGCCAGGTCGGCATGACCGGCGCAGGCGAGGTGCAGGTGAGCACCTCCAACCGCAACTTCCGTGGCAAACAAGGCGCAGGCCAGACCTATCTTGCGAGCCCCGCAACGGTCGCGGCCAGCGTCCGCGCAGGGCGCATCGCCGTTCCCGAGGAGGCGTCATGAGTGAGTTTGTTATCACCGGCAGAGCCTTCCCGCTGG
>CAZXPM010000016.1:5132-8529 GCA_964643155.1 uncultured Planctomycetales bacterium
CTGGAAGGCAGCGACGGCGCGCTGGTAAGTGGCATAGACACCGACATGATCTTCCACAACCGCTGGCTCCATATCACCAGGCTGGAGGAAATGGGCCAACATGCCCTGGGAAACCTGCAGGGTTACGAGGACTTCCCCGAGCGCGTGGAGCCGGGGATGTGGGTGGTTGCCGGGCGCAACTTCGGCGCGGGCAGCAGTCGCCAGCAGGCGGTGGACTGCTTCAAGGCGCTGGGCTGCGTCGGCGTCATTGCGGTCTCGGTCGCGCCGATTTACCTGCGCAATGCGATAAACGCCGGCCTGCCGATTGCCCAGGTGCCGGCTCTGGAAGGCGAGGTTCAGGCGGGCGACGAGCTGACACTGGATATGGAAGTCAGCACCCTCACCATCGCCCGCAGTGGTGCCGTCCTCCCCGCCGAGCCCCCCGTCTCCTCCGTCCAGCGGGAGATACTCGCCGCCGGCGGGCTGCTGAAACTCACTAAGGCGTTCTCCTAATGGATTTCCGCAAATCGGAAATCAGGGGTATAATAATACTGTATGCATCCAGACTTGAGGGCAATTGGCGCGTCAATCCGTAGGATTAGAACAGCAAAGGGAATGACGCAAGCGCAGTTAGCTGCAGCCATTGGCAAGGTAGGTCCCAGGGCGATATCGGAGCGTGAGAGCGGTAAGACCGAGCTGCGCGGTTCAGAGGTCGCGGCCTTGTGTTCGGCCCTAGGATGCACGCTCGCAGAGCTATTCGGTCTTGAGCCGTCACCGATCGAGAGCATGCCCAAGCTCTATTCTCGGGGCAATGCGGCAACGAGAAAAAGTGTTCAGTCCCTTGTGGAGAGAGCCTGTAGACACATGAAGCTCCTCAAGGAGATTGAGGAAGTGCTTGGGGAGCAACCTAGGTCGGTGGTCCCGTTTCTTGGAAAGAACTACCCCCCGAAGAAGTCGAAGCACCATATGAGAGAGCAGGCGGTGAGACTCGCAGCCGAGACAAGGCGATCGCTGGACATAGGGGCTCAACCCATCGCCGAACTGAGGACGCTGCTCGAGAGTGCCGGTGTGGTTATCGCTGATTGGCACTTGCCAGAAGGCCTCTCAGGATTCAGTCTGAGACATTGCGGCCGTCCGTTCATCGCCGTGTCACCTGAGGAACCTGAGAGGAGAAAGAGATTCTCTCTTGCACACGAGTTTGCCCACGTGCTCGCAGACGCTTCGGAGAAGGTCATACTCACGCGGAACTACGCCGTGGAAAGAGATGGCTACAGCATTGCCACCAACGTCGAGCGTAGAGCAGATTGGTTTGCCGGGGAGTTTCTGATGCCTGAGACCATGGTGCGGCGGTTCATTGGATCCCGCTTCGATCTACTTACAGGTCGTGAAGACCGACTCGATGCAATATGCGAGGTTGCGGATCACTTTGGCGTGAGCACGAAAGCCGCTGCACTGACACTCGCCTACCAGGGAATTCTCCCGTGGGCTGACTACCATGTCCTCAAGGATTCATTGCCAACTCGTCCGGAACAGGAGTCCACGCACATCGGTAGACTGAACAACTTCTACGTCAGGTGGGCGGGGAAACTCACTGCAAGCGTCAGAATGCTGAGACTCACGGTTCGCGCCATCACGGCAGACTTAATAACTGACAGCAGAGCTCGTGAGCTGCTTATGACGGATCAAGATACGCTAAGTAGATTCCTCAAGGAGTATGTCGATATCCGCAATGCGCAAGCGCATGCCCGCCAGCTCTGACGCCACGTTATTCGCTTCGTCATCAGCAGTCGTCGATGCAAGCATCCTCTTCAGCTTCATTATGATTCGGCAGCTGAAGAATCTGGCTAGCAGTTTCCAGGTTCTTCTGATGACACCATTGGTCTACGGTGAAGTGAAGAATCGAAGCCAGCGGAAGCTCGTAGATGGCTTGGTGAAGAGGGGGCTGATTGAGCATACCGAACCGGATGTCCACGAGGACTACTTGGCTGCTTCAATCGCGCGCAGAGCCTTTGGCAGGGATGTCAGCGATGCAGACAGACAGGCGTGCGTCGTTGCGGCAGAGAGAGGTCACGTGCTTCTGGTTCAGGATGAGCCAATGCGTAGGACTGCCGTCAACGTGCTGAGGATGGATGCGAACAACGTACTGGATACGGTGGATTGCCTCAAGCGTCTGGTTCTCAACGGGGACATTACTGAATCTGAAGGGAAGAAACTGCTTGATTGCATCAACAAGGATAGGCTGCCCAGGAAGCCACTGCAGTGGGATGCGCGAGAGTAGTCGGAGTCAACCGGCTGACTTGAGGAGGATTCGTCTGAGTCGGAGGCAGCCCAAGATGCGTGCGAAGCACTCCTCATCCATCCCCAGGTACTCCGGCGGGGAGACGCCTTTGCGGGTGAACACGCCATCCCGAATCAGCCGCGCGGCGGCCGTCGCCATGTACCCGGTTGTGCGCGCCATTGAAGTAACGCCCTTCTCGCGGTCGTAGCGGTCCAGCAGGTCGTACTGGAACACCTTCTCCGCGCCGTCCTTCTTGCCGTGCGCGATGACCCGCATAACGGTCAGGTCCTCGTCTTCCTCGCGCAGCTTCCATTGCGGGAAGAGCAGGCGGCTGGTGACCTCCAGCGGCCGCACAGCGATGCCGCCGACCTCCACCGCATCTTTGCTGAAGAGCCCTGCGTCCCGCAGAGTTCGCATCTTGGCGGCGTGCCCGGGATAGCGCAGCGTTTTCTCCACCATGTCCGGCGCGTCAATCGTGTTCAATAGCGACCGCAGCCCGTCGGTGGCGAAGGCTTCCAGCGGGCCAATCCCCGGGAACTCCAACTCCTCCACCTGCGACAGCGCGTCCACCAGCACGACCATCCCGTTCTGCTTCATTCGCGCCGGTCGCGTATACTCCTCCAGCACGTCTGCCGGCGAGAACACCGCCTTGTATTCCCACGGCGGCTCGGGATTTGCTGGCAGCCCGCCGACATAGATGGCGACCGAGGCCGTCTCATCCAGTTGCGCTGCCGCCCGCGCCACCAGCGTGTGCGACAGTCCCGGCGCCACGCCACAGTCAGTGATAGCGATGACGCCCTTGCTCTCCGCCAGCTCGTTCAGCGATGCAGCCTCCTCCGGCGCGAAGGAGATGTCCACCACATTGACGCCGGCCCCGATCACTGCCTGTAGCGTCTGGTGGCCCATGAAGCCGGGAACGGCGACGACCGCGAGGTCGTGGCCGCGAGCCAGTTCGCTCACCCGCTCCGGCCTTCCGAGATTCTCCTGTATCGGGGTCACATGCGGCAGGCCGGAGAGCTGCTCCAGTGCGGAAGCGCTCAGGTCCACCGCGGTTACTTCAAACTCGCCATCCGCAGCGAGGTCGCGGACAATCTCGCCGCCAACCAGGCCGCACCCCAGAACAATTCCCTTCATAATGAC
>CAZXPM010000016.1:8539-12085 GCA_964643155.1 uncultured Planctomycetales bacterium
CCTCAGAGCTTCCGGGCGATTTCCTCCGCCACATCCAGTGTGCTGCTGCTTCCGCCCATATCGTAGGTTCGCACCTTTCCTTCGGCAATGACAGTCGCGAGCGCGGTCTCCAGCCTGGCAGCGCTCTCCTGCTCTCCCAGCCAGTCCAGCATCAGCTTGACCGACAGCAGCATCGCCATCGGGTTCACCTTGTACTGTCCGGCGTATTTCGGCGCGCTGCCGTGGGTGGGCTCAAACAGCGCGTACTCATCGCCGATGTTGCCACTGCAGGCAAAGCCCAGCCCGCCGACGAGCTGTCCCGCCAGGTCGCTGATAATGTCGCCGAACATGTTGCTGGCGATTAGCACATCGTAGTCCTGCGGGTTCTTCACCAGCCACATGCACATCGCATCAATGTTCGCTTCGTCAAACGCAATCTCCGGGTAGTCCTTCGCCACCTTGCGGGCGGAACGAACCATCAGCCCGCTGGTCTCGCGGATGACGTTTGGTTTCTCCACTATGGTCACGCGCTGGCGCTGGTGCTTGCGGGCGTACTCAAAGGCCTGGCGCGCAATGCTTTCGCAGCCTTTGACCGTGTTCAGGCGCACGCTCACTGCAATCTCCTCGTTGGGCGTAGTGGCGAAGCGTTTCATCTTCGGATGGGTCACCAGCGCGTTGCGCACTCCCTCGGTTATCGGGAACCACTCAATGCCCACGTACAGGTCTTCCGTGTTCTCGCGGAAGACCACAAGGTCAATGCCGTCGCGATAGTTGAGCGGGTTTCCCGGATAGGCCTTGCAGGGTCGCAGATTGGTGTGCAGGTTGAACTCCTGGCGCATCTGCACGATGGGCGAGAAGTAGGAGAGCCCTTTCCCCTGCAATTCCGGTGCCAGCTCTTCGTTGGCTTCGTCTCTTGGTTTGCTGGTGATGGCGCCGAACAGCGCGCAGTCCGTGGAGCGCAGCACTTCCTTGGTGCGTTCGGGCAGGGGGTTGCCCTCGGTGCACCAGAACTCCCAGCCTACATCGCCGGGGATGTACTCGGCGTCAAGTTTCAGCGCATCCAGAACGATGCGCGCAGCTTCCATCACGTCCTTGCCCACGCCGTCGCCGGGCAACCAGGCAATGCGGTATTTGGCCATCGTCTCCTCCCAGATTTACTCCGCGAAATGTCCTCGCAAGTACTCAATCAGCCCGCCCGCATCCAGTATGGCCTGCACCTCTGGCGGGAATGGCGGGAAGGCGAAGTCGCCCTTGCTGGTGCGCACGACGCCGGCGGCCAGATCCACTTGCGCTTCATCGCCGCTTTCCAGCGCCTGCGCCGCCTCCGGCAGCACCAGCGCTGGCAGGCCGCTGTTGATGCAGTTGCGGTAGAAGATGCGGGCGAAGCTCTCGGCTATGACCGCGGCCACGCCCGCATATTTCGGCGCCAGCACGGCCTGCTCCCGGCTGGAACCGCAGCCGAAGTTCCTTCCGCCCACGATAATGTCCCCCCGCTGCACCCGCTGGACGAACTCCGGATCCAGATCCTCCAGCGCATGTTGCGCCATCTCCGCCGGCTCCATCGCCGTGTAGGTGTATTTCCCGGGGAACAGCACATCGGTGTTCACATCGTCGCCGTACTTGAAGACCTTGCCCACTAGAAGTGCTCCTTCGGCGAGACAATCTCGCCCGCGAGGGCGCTCGCCGCCACCGTCGCGGGGCTGGCGAGGTAGATCTCAGAGTTGGGATCGCCCATGCGGCCTCTAAAGTTGCGGTTGGCAGTGGACAGGCAGACTTCGCCCGGGGCCAGCGCTCCTTCGTGCGCTCCCAGGCAGGGGCCGCAGCCGGGATTCATCCATACTGCTCCTGCGTCCACCAGCGGGGCCACCAGCCCCTCGTCCAGCGCCTGGCGGTAGACCTTCGTGGACGCGGGGAAGACCAGCAGCCGCACGCTGGGCGCGACCCGCTTCCCTGTAAGGACCTTCGCCGCTAGGCGGATGTCCTCAATACGGCCGTTGGTGCAGGTGCCGATAAGCGCCTGGTCAATGCGCCTGCCGGCCAGGTCGCTCGCGGGCATTACGTTGTCCACGGTATGCGGTGCCGCGACCATCGCGTCCAGCGCGCTCAGATCAAAGGTGAGCTCCTGCACGTAAGCCGCGTCGGCCTCGGAACGGAGCGCGTCATGCTTGCCCGCCGGCTCGCCCAGGATGGCGGCGGTCACCGCATCCGGCGGGAAGTAACCGTTCTTCGCGCCCATCTCGGCTGCGAGATTGCACAGTACCATCCGGGCCGAGAGGTTCAGCGCCGCCGTCGCTTCTCCCGCGAACTCCACCGCGAGATAGAGCGCTCCATCAGCGCCGATGCGGCCGATAATCGCCAGTGCGAGGTCCTTCGCCGATACATGCGGCTGGAAGCTGCCGGTCAGCTCCAGGCGAATGGTCTGGGGGCAGCGCAGCCAGAGGCTGCCGGTGACCCAGACCCCCGCCGTCTCCGTGCGGCCGATGCCGGCCGCGAATGCGCCCACCGCGCCCGCAGTGGTCGTGTGCGAGTCGCTGCCGAGTATGAGCCTGCCCGGGTAGGCGAGCCCTTCTTCCACCATCACTTGGTGGCAGACGCCAAAGCCCACGTCATAGAAGTGCTTGATTCCCTGCGCCGCCACGAACTCGCGGATGGCCTTGTGGTTGGCCGCATGTTTGCTGTCCGCTGCTGGCGTGACGTGATCCAGCACTATCACCGCGCGCTCGGGGTGCTTCAGCCGGGACACCCCTATGGCCGGCAGTTTCTTCATTATCGCGGCGGTGTTGTCGTGAGTGAGGATGAAGTCCGGCTCCAGCGTGACGATTTCGCCCGCCTTGACCTCGCGTCCGGCCTTTGCGCTGAACACCTTTTCGGAGAAGGTCTTACCCATACTTCAGCACCAGCGGTTCAAAGTTGAGGAAGTCCGCATGATTGACGATGATGGCTTCCGGCGTCGCGCGGATGCCGTCCCCCTCGTGGCTGTGGTACATCACTCCGTGCACGACTTCGTCCGGCAAGCCGTGCTTGACGCACAGCCCCGCGCCGGAGACCGGATGCCGCAGCAGCTTGCCGCCCGCGCTCTTGCGGAATCCGCCATCTCCGTCCCGCTCGTATTCCAGCAGCTTGCCGACGTCGTGCAAGAGCGCGGTTGCGAGCAGCACATCGCGGTTTGTCTCCATCGCTTTCTCCGTGGGCCAGGCGCCCGCCAGCAGATTGGCAATCCCCAGTGCGGTCGCTGTCACGCTGCGGGTATGCTGGAGAAAGCTTGCAGGGCACGGTTTGATGAGCAGCGTAAAGGGAATGCGGTCAAGGTCGGCGGGCGACCAGCCTCCCAGCTCCACGGCCTCGGCGAAGGCGCCTAGGCACTTCTCGCGCAGCCCCTCGTCTGCAATCATCTTCAGTTCAGGCAGGAGCTTCTCCAGTTCATGTTTCATCGGTCGTCTCCCAGGCTGCGAGGTTCCGGGCCATCGTATTCGGCCCTCGCGTAATCAACGCGGCGCATCGGCCTCTCGCGGGTCGTTTCCTCCCAGTAATGCGCCGCCATGCCGGCGGTGCGCGGGAGGATAAAGA
>CAZXPM010000016.1:12095-18140 GCA_964643155.1 uncultured Planctomycetales bacterium
AGAAGAAGTTGCTCACCTCCACCGGGAACTGCAGCTCGCAGAGCAGCGCCCCGATGGCGCCGTCAACGTTCAGGGGCAGCGCCTTGCCGCTCTGCTGGCACAGCTCTTCGCCCACTGCCCGCGCCAGTCGGAGATAGGCCCCATCCTTCCCCGCTTCCGCTGCCAGCGCAAATAGCCGCTGGGTTCGCGGGTCGCTGGTGTGCACGCGGTGGCCATAGCCGAACAGCCGCTTCTTCTCCGCCAGCGCCTTGGATACATACTCGCGCGCGAAGTCCGCCACGCTCTTGCCGCTGGCGTCCAGCCGGGGCTTTAGCTCCAGGAACATCCGCATCGCCGGCTCAATCGCCGCGCCGTGGTATCTGTTGATGGACAGCACTCCCGCCGCCAGCGCGCCATTCAGCGGCGCGCCGGTTGACGCCGCCAGCCGGGCGGCCTGCGCCGAGGGCGGGGTTACGCCGTGGTCAATGCCGGCGACTATCATCGCGTCACAGAGCTTCTCCTCGGCTGCGGTGGGAAGCCGTCCGTGGAACAGCAGGAAGACGCCTCCGGCGAAGCTCACGCGCCCCATCAGCTCGTCAATGCGGTAGCCCCGCAGACGTATTTCATTGGGCTTGATGCTTGTCAGTCCGGTTTTCCAGCTCCCTTCGTCCATTTACCGCTCCAGCTTCGCGAGAACCTGCGCCGTAACTGACGGCAGGTCCTCGAAGTTGTCCACAATTACCGCTCCGGCGTCCCGCAGCGCATCCACCTTGCTCTGGTAACCGCCGCGCCCGCCTTCCACAATCGCTCCGGCGTGGGAGAAGCGCGTTCCCTCTTCCGCCTGCTTTCCGCCGATATAGGCCACCAGCGGCTTGGTGAACTCACCGCGCTTCATCATCTCCGCCACCCGCTCCTCCTGCGTCGTGCCGATTTCGCCGAACATCACAACGAGATCGGTCTCCGGGTCGGCCTCAAACAGCTTCAGCACCGCCGGATGCGGCAGACCGACGATGCTGTCGCCGCCCACATGCACAATGGTGCTCGCGCCGATGTCCGCCTTGTTCAAGTAATAGGCAATGCTGGAGGTGATGCCGCCGCTGCGGCTGCTCACTCCCACGCGCCCGGGGCGGAAGAATTTCCGCGCGGCTTCGGGGCTGCCGCCCATCATCCCCAGCACACCCTTGCCCGGCGACAGGCAGCCGAGCGTGTTCGGCCCGAGGAAGCTGGCGCCCGTCTGGCGCGCGTGCTTGGCCATCTTCAGGACGTCGTGCAGAGGGACCCGGTCGGGCACGATGACAACGAGCTTCACGCCGGCGTCCATCGCCTCGTTGGCGGCGCTCAGAGCCGCGCGCGCAGGCACAAACACCACGCTGGCGTCAATCGCGCCAACCTGCTGCGCCGCGTCCTGCACCGTGTCAAAGACCGGGACGCCCAGCACTTCCTCTCCGCCCCGCCCGGGCGTCACCCCGGCCACGACCTTCGGGCCGTAGCCCTGCATCAGCCTGGTGCGCACCTGGCCTTCGCGGCCGGTGATGCCCTGCACGACGACCCGCGTGTTCTCATTCACGAGGATGCTCATTTAGCACCTCGTTTCGCCAGGTATTCGTCAAACCCCGGTATTGGCAGATCAATGCGGATGGAGCGCATCTTCGCTTCGTAGCAGGCCAGCTCGCAGGCCAGGCACTCGGTGCAGCGGTGCGCCGATTCCTCCGCCGGCTCCTTCAGGCGAGGCTTGCCGTCCGCCGGTTCAAGTATCTCCGCGTGGCAGGCGGCGATGCAGGGTTTGGTTGCGCACCGCGCGCAGATGGCGTGGTCAAACGAGATGCTCCCAGTGCGGATGGCAAAGCGGTATTCCTCCTGCGCTGGCTCGTTGCGTGCAGTTGGAGTGCACGGGTATGATGCTACTGGGGCGTGCTCCTTCACCAGTGCGTCCAGCCGCTCCGCGCAGAAGGCGGCGCTATCGTCCTTGCCGTAGGCCTCCACCGGCACCGGCAGGTCGGCGAGGAAGCGCTGAAGAATGTCTATCGCGACTTCTTCCTTGTTGCCGCCCAGGCGGATCACCGCGGGCACGCACAGCGGCCATTCGCGGAAGGCCTTCACCATCCCGCGGGCGGAATGGAACTGCTCCTGGCTGGCGACACCGCTGCCGCTCGCGAAGTAGCCCACGATCCCTTCCTGCGCAAGGATGTGCTTGCAGGCGCGGTAGACCTTGGCCGCGCTCGGGTTGCCGCTGGTGTCGCAGAAGTTCTTGGCGGCGAAGCCATGTCGCACCAGCGCGTCCATGCTCATCATGCTTCCGCCGCCGCCGGCGCCATGGAAGCCCACCAGCCGGCCACCGGTGGCGCTCAGCTCCAGGAAGTAGAAGGTCCCGCGGTGGTCGGTCTCTTCGTAGGCCGCCGCAATCTTTTCCAGCGGCGTTGCCGGGTGGCCAATCTCACGCGCAATCTCAATTCCGAGCTCCGGGTGCCGCGACACCGCGTAGTCGTCCACGGAGAAGTGGCAGTCCGCAGCGACCAGCGAGCCGTCGTCCAGCACCGCCAGCGGATTAATCTCCAGGCTGCGCGCGTCCTTTTCCAGAAATACCCGCGACAGGCGCTGAAGCACTTCCGCTGCGGCCCCGTGCAGCTCACCGGGTAGTCCGCAGTCCGAAGCCATCTCCCGCGCAACTGGCTCCTCCAGCCCGTCCTCCGGGTCAAAGGGCCGCTTCGTTAGCACCGCCTCGCCCCGCGCCGCCATTGACTCCACGCCTGAGCCGCCCCGGCTCGCGAGCATGGCGATGGGTGCGGCTATCTCATCAGACACCAGGCAGGCGGCGAACAGCTCCCGCGCGATCGGCAGTTTGCGTTCCACCAGCACCAGCTCAACGGGAAACCCGCCTGCGGTCTGCCCCAGGAGTTCGCTGGCCGCCTCCGCTGCCTCCGCGGGGCTCGCGGCGAACTTAATCAATCCCTTGCCTGCACGTCCGGTGACAAACGCTTGGGCCTTTACCGCCGCTTCGCCGCCCAGGCGCTCGGCTGCGGTGGCTGCTTCGCTGGGAGTTGACGCGGTGAAGCCGTCCGGCACCCTGATGCCGGACCCCGCAAGCACCTCCTTCGCCTTATGTTCCAACAGCCGTGCCATATGGGACCGCGCCGGGGGATGATTATAGCGGAGATTCGCCCGGGCGAACGGCAGAAAAGCCCGGTGCGGTAGAATCCTCTCACCCGGCGGGTGCGGATATGAAAAGGAACTTCACAACCGGTCTTATAGTCTTCATCATTCTCGTCGTCGTCATCGCCCTCATCGGCAAGTACATGCTGGCGGGCGTCACCGGCGGCGACAGCTTTCCCGGCAGCGGCGACCGCGTGGCGCTGATTTTCGTGGAGGGCACCATCCTGGGCGACTCTGCCGCTGGCTCTTCGCCCTGGTCTGGGATGACAGTCTCGTCCGTTGAGCTGGTGCAGGCGTTGGAGAAGGCACGCAAAGCCCCGGACATCAAGGCTATTCTGCTGCGGGTGAACTCCCCCGGTGGCAGCGCTGCCGCCAGCAGCGAGATTTACGATGAGATTGTCAAGGTCAAAGGCGACAAGCCCGTCGTCGTTAGCATGGGCGATGTCTGTGCCAGCGGCGGCTACTACATCTCCTCGCCCGCGAGCTTCATCTATGCCAGTCCCAGCACCCTCACCGGCAGCATCGGCGTGCTGTTTGACACCATGGAGTTCTCGGGGCTGATGGAGAAGTACGGAGTCCGCAGCAATACGCTGAAAGCCGGGGAGTTCAAGGACATCGGCAGCCCCACGCGTCCGATGAAGGAGAGCGAGCGCCTCATGCTTCAGCGGCTGCTTGACCAGGTGCACGGGCAGTTCATCCAGGCGGTGGCGGAGGGGCGCTCCCTGGAGCTGGACGAGGTGCGCAAGCTGGCCACCGGCATGATCTACACCGGCGAGACGGCGGTGGAGCTGAAGCTGGCGGACGAGCTGGGCGGCCTGGAGGCGGCCAAGGCCAAGGCACGCGAGCTGGCGGGCCTGCCGGAAGACGCAAAGGTAGTGCCCTACGAGCGTAAGCGGAGCGTATTTGACCTCTTCAGCCTGCTGGGCTCCAGCTCCCACGGTGGCAGCCTTGCCGGCAACTTCATCGCCCCTTCAACGGCGCTGGAAGTGCTGGCTCGCAGTATGCTGTTGCGGGATCTGGGCGTCGGCGTACGCTAAGGCTGCGCTCAGTCCGCCGGCAGCGGGAAGTAAATGCGGATGGCGCCGAGGTCAACCAGCGCGTCGTCCACCCGCCCGGTGACGGTGGGTAGCGGCTCCCACTCCTGGCTGCCGCGTTTGCGCCCGAGCACATAGAAGCGCGAAAGCAGGCGGTTCAGCGCACTGACGCCGTCCGTTCCCGGTTGGCTTCCGAGCAGCGGCAGGTAGCTTGGATAGAGATGCCGGTAGAACAGCGGCGGCAGCCCTTCCCAGCTGGGCTCCCGGCCGTCAATCGGGCCGACCACCATCCACTGCGTGAGCGTCCGGGCAAAGGTCATCTCCGGGCTCATCGCATGCTCGCGCGGGATGATCTGGAAGCCGCCGATTTCGCCCATGGGCGAAGTGCTGATGTCAAGCACGCCGGGGTGGTTGGCGCGAATGCGGCCGACGCGGGCGTAAGTGGTGCCGCCGAAGCGCCCCACGCCCGCCACCGGCTTGAGCACCTGCCCGATGACCTCGGGCTGCTGCCCCAGGCGCTTGACCGTAATGTAGCCGCCAAAGGAGTTGTCAAACTCAATGTAGTCAATGTCGGTTTCGCGCCTGATGTCTACGAGCAGCCGGTCGCCTTCCCGGGGGGTGTAATCCGGCGGCAGCGGGCTGGGCGGATTGTCCCCGCGCTCAAACCTGAGGGGGCTGCCCACCAGCGGCGCGTACATTCCGCCGAAGATGCCGCTGCCGGCCGGGATGTCAGTGAAGATGGACGAGCTCTGCGAGAAGTAGCTGCCGTAGTTGGCGGGGTCAAAGTCCAGAAACTCGCGCGGCTGGAGTGTGATCAAGCAGCCCCTTCCGGTTTCCGGGTTGTTGGCTATCTTCAAGTGGATGGCGTTCACTGCGGTGGCGCACACCGAGCTGTCCGGCGCCCAGCTGCTGGCGGTGAACCCCTCCCGGCTGATGGCGCCGCAGGGCGCGAGCACCCTCCCGATCTCCTGTGCCTTACCCTCCTCTACCGCCAGGATGCGCCCCCCCCGCGCATTCTCAATGATGAGCTGGAACTCCTGCGCGGGCGCCGCTTCTGCGGCGGCTGCCATCCCCAGCAGGGCGAAAGCGAGTACTGTAAAGGCGTGCCAGGCTCTCATTTCGCGCTCCCCGAGTAACGCGTGAACTTGCTGCTCAGCCACGTAACGAAGATCTCCCAGTACATCTTCAGCCTTGCGGCGAAGCCGCGCACCGCTCCGCGCTTCTCTTCTTTCATCCGGTGGGTCAGGTTCGTAAGCTCCACCACGCGCACCTTCACGTCCTTTTCCTGCAAGTAGCGGTTGAGCGCGGTTTCCACCCCGAAGCCCACCCGTTCCCACGCTTTGAAGCCCAGGAGGTCTTCGCGGAAGCACGCCCGCTGGCCGCTGATGAAGGGCGCGACTTTCTGCGCCACGGTGGTGGCCGTTCGCCCCCCGACGAACACGCCCAGGCTGGCGCGGTAATCGCTCTCGTCCAGCAGCGGAGCCAGCATCGCCTGCAGGTGCTCCGTCTTCAAGCCGACGAGATCGGCGTCAAGGAACATCACGATGTCGCCCGTCGCCAGGTGCAGGCCGTCGCGCATGGCCATAGCCTTGCCCATATTGCGGGGATGGCTTACCAGCCGGAAATCGGGCGGCACCCGCGCCGGGTCTGCCTGGCTCGCCGCCTGCTCGCGCGCCCGCTCCACGGCGCGGTTAGTTCCGTCGCTGCTGCCGTCGTCCACGAGGATTATCTCGTGGAAGAGCCCCGAATCCGCGGTCACCCGCAGCACCTCGCCCACGGTGAGCGCTTCGTTATACGCGGGGATGATGAGCGAAACGCGCGGCAGACCGTTCACCCGCTCGCCTCCATCGAGTCGATCTTGGTTAGCAGCAGAAGCACCGCC
>CAZXPM010000017.1:0-12965 GCA_964643155.1 uncultured Planctomycetales bacterium
GAGGCTGCGGCGGCAGGCCGGAACTGTATTGCGCCGGGTCGCTGGTTGCTCCCGGGGTGCCCTCCGCGTCCATTGCCACGACCGTGATGTCAACCTCCGCCGCCAGCGTCAGGTCATAGGTGTAGCGCACCCGTGACTGCCCCGGATCCTCCGGGCGCATCACTGAATACGGGTTGGAGGCGTTGACCAGATTGGGCAGCGGAGTGCTGAAGCCCTCCACGAAGATGTTGTAGCCCGCCAGCTCGTTGCCAAAGTGGCGGGCAATCTCGGTGACATCGGCGATGGTCACATTACCGTCGCGGTTACCGTCAACCAGGTCGTCCCACTCATCCCGGTCGCCATCCGTGGTGCTGGCGTTGAAACGCTGCGCCAGCGGCGTCAGATCGGAAATGGCGACAGTGCCGTTGTTGTCAAAGTCGCCGATGTTGACCTCCTGCCAGATCAGGCGGTAGTCCTCGCCCTCAATGGGCACGGCTGTCAGGTAAAGCGGCTTGTTCTCGTCGCCACCAGGCGGCGTGGAAACGCCTCTGGAGGCCACGCACCTGCCGGGCGCGAAGCGAATGCGCAGAAGCTCGCCGCTGCCGGTGAAGCCTGCCGCAGCGTCCGGGTGGACCTTCACGATACCGGCGGGAACCATGCCGGGAGTGTCGGCGACGCTGAGGCTGATGGTCTCGTCCGGCTCACCCAGCAAGTTGGTGAAGTCAACCGAAACGGGATGCAGTTCTTCATCCGGATAGCCCAGTGTCAGGTAAGTCGCCTTGAGGCCGCGCGCATCCTCCACGCGGACGGACACCACTGTGCCGCCAGCCTCGTCCGGCTCCACTGCGAGCGCAAGCTTGCCTTCGCCCATTAGCTCCTGCTGAGTGAGCGCGAAGCCGCCAGTGCTGCCATCCGGTGGCGCGACGAACTTCGCGCCGCCGCCACAGGCGGCGAGGGTGAGAAGCAGCAAGAGCAGGATTGCACGCTTTAGCATTGATACCTCCTGGAACCACCAGGCCAGACGCAGTTTTGCCTGACGCGCCGTTGATGCCGTTCCCGGGATTATACCATCGGAATTCAGGCGTTCACGTCAGGGCGAAGCGCTGTCCGGCTGTTAAGGAAAAACGGGACCGAAACCGCGCGCCTGTTGTCTAATAACCAGGCGTGAAGGCTATCTACAGCAGCGCCTGGATGTCGCTAAGCCACTCGGTAATCTCCGAGGGCTGAGCGACAACAGCGAGTGAAGACTTGCGCACATTGCCATCGCGATCAATGAGCGGGTGCAGTGATATTCCCAGTGGAGCAACATTGCCGTCTGCGACCCAGTCAGACAGAGGCTTGTATGGCGCTCCCAGGGCAACTTCCACCCCTTTGGTTCCAAGTCCAGAGCTTGGCCCCTATTGGGCAGCGTCATGATGATCAGTTCCAGCGCCGCCTCGTCAGTACTCATCCCGTCGTCCGCCGAGCAAGTAACTGTCACGTGCCGGGCGCCACCGCCGGTAGGATGCGCGTGGGGCGGAGGCTGACACGGACTATCGTCGGAAGAGCCGCTGGACGCCGGTACCGACCAGGCTATAGTTGCGGCTGGATTGGAGAGGGCAGCCGCAAGATGCGCCCGCTGCGTGATTGCCGCGACCAGATGACCCGAGGGAGAGGACCTTGAGGTCCTCTCCCTCGGCAACACAATCTGCACTCACACATTCGCGCTGAGGGGCTGACTACAACAGTTCCTCAATGTAGTCTCCCCAGACTGCCGCTGTTACGAAGTGGTCCTTGAAACGTACACGGCCATCGCGATCTATCAGGTAGTTTGTAGGGATAGAGTTGTTGCCCGGCCAATAGATATTCGCGTATGTGGAAAAGAGCGTACCGTCACGCTGATAGTTGTTAGTTACGCGGTAGCCGTTACTATCCAGAAAGCCCTGCATGGTGCTGAGAGAGTCAGACCAGGCAGTGATCAAGGCGAATCCCTGTGCTTCATACGTATCCAGAAGTTCTACAAGTTCCGGAAACTCCGAAACGCAGCCCGGTCATGTAGTCCTCCCGAAATCCAGGATGATCACCTCCCCCAAGTAGTCGTGGAATGGCTTGTATGGCGTACTTGGAGTCTCGAAGTTCGGGAATTGGAAATCCGGGACTATCGCACCATCACCAAGCACCTCTAACGTCGTGATGATCAGTTCCAGCGTGGCCTCGTCGGTGCTCATCCCGTCGTCAGCCGAGCAGGTCACCGTCACGTGCCTCGCGCCACCGCTGGTGGGCGGCGTGTATGTCGGCGTCAGGCTTGAGCTATCGTCAAACGTCCCGCTGGACGCCGGCACCGACCAGGTTATGGTTGCGGCTGGATTGGAGAGGTCAACCGCAAGATGCGCCCGCTCCGCGGAGTTAACCTGAAGCGTCGTGCGGTCGGTGGTGACGCTGTAGATCTCCAGCGGGATGAATGTGCTGGGCGTGTCGCTGGCCTCGGGCGAGAAGCCGCTGAACTGGCCCCAGGAGTCCTTGGCGCGGACCTTGTAGATGTAGGTCTCACCCTCGGACAGGCCCGAGTCGTAGATGACACGGTTCGTAACATCTGTGGTGCTCAACAGCGAGAAGTCAATGTCGCCCGGGCCCTGCCGCCAGACTTCATAGCCTTCCAGGTAGTCCGAAGTGCTGGCTCCCCAGGTTACCTCAATAGAGTAGCTGTAGGGGATGCCTTCGTTCTCCGTGGCTATCGTCTCCGGCGTAGTAGGCGGAGCCGGGAAGAATGGCGTGTTAGCCGCTTCGTTGCTGGGGTCGGACTCGGCCTCGGCATCGTTCACCGCAGTCGCATAGTAGGTGTACTCAATGCCGGGCGACAGCCACTCGCCCTCGTTGGTGTCGGTGTACTGCAACGGTATCGTGCCCTCGGGCACCACCGCTATCTCGGTGAATTCCGTCTCCCCTTCCGCCTTCCGGTACAGCCGGTACTCCTTCAAATCAGGCTCGGAATTGGGACTCCAGGTCAGCAGAATCCGCCCGGGACCAATGGCCTGGTTCGCGTTCGCCACCAGATTCTCCGGCGCCTCCGGCACCTCCGGCTGCTCCACCGTCGCCGGGTCGCTCAATACACCCTCGCTCGTCCCGTCCGACGGCGCCACCGTCACCTCTTCCGTCCCGCCAAGCACCACTTCGGCGTACTCATACTCCACCCGCGTGCTCCCAGGATCAGCCGGCCGCATCACCGATAACGGCGCCTCCGGATTATCCTCGTTCGGCAGCGGCTCCATGTTGCCCGCCACATACACGTTGTATCCAGCCAGCTCCGTCCCGAAATGCACCGCGATCGGCGTCACATCCGCTATCCCGATTGAACCGTTCCCGTCTCCGTCCGCCAGCCCTATCGCCGAATTCTCGTCGGTCGCCTCCATCCCGAAATTCATCGCCAACGGCGTCAGGTCGGATATGCTCACCGCTCCGCTGTTGTCGTAATCGCCCACGTTCCGCTCGTGCCACCGCAGAATATACGTCCCCGCAGTCCCGCTCTCAATCAACCGCAAGTCCGTGGGCTTGTTCTCGTCTCCGCCAGGCGCGGCACTCACCGCCTTCGCCGCCGTGTCCGCCCCGGCCTCGTACCTCACCCTCATTACTTCCCCGCTACCCCTCGCTCCGCTAACCTCCTCAGGATGTACCTTGATTATCCCGCACGGCACTTCCCCATGCCGCCCGGTCACCGCAAGGCTGATTACCTCCTCCTTCGCACCCAGAAATTCCCCAAACTCCACTTCCACCGGATGGTATCCCTCCGGGTGCTTCAAAGTCACATACACCGCCTTCAGCCCCTCTGCACCCTCTACCTTCACTATCACCTCGGGTGCACTCGCAGTCCCTGCCACCTCGGCCACCACCTTGCCGTTCCCCATCATCTCCACATCGGCAAGCGTGAACCCTCCAAGGCTCACCGGCGCCGGCGCGCTCCGCACGCCCCCGCCGCCGCAGGATACCGCCATCAGGAGCACAAAGGCCACGAAAACCAGCCTCTTCATATCCCACTCCTTGTTGAAGTTTGCTCGCGCATTCGTGCTGCGCTCGTGAAGCGCGTTATGGGTTATTATACCCGATGACGATGAGAACCGGTATGCCCTGCACCGGGCGGGAAAGAAAAGGGGGCGGCTTATGCCGCCCCCTGGAGATACAGTCAGTTGGCAAGCTACAGCAGCTCTTCAATGTAGCCACGCCAGGTGCTTTCATGGGACTGCACAGCGCCATACCTGCGGCGCACCTTGCCGTCGCGATCTATCAGGAAGGTCGTGGGACGGCTGAAGGGACCGAAGGCTGATTCGTAGACAGCCTTTATGGCGTTGCCGGTGTAGAAGTCCGTGAGGTCGTTAGCCGGGTTGAAGCCTTGCTGCGTGATCTCGGTGACCATCGTGTTGATGGCCGGCTCGTAGGCCCCGATGTAACAATAGCCCTGGGACTTGTAGGTATGGTAGATAGGAATTAACGAAGGAAACTCCTTCGAGTGGGGGAAGCTTCAGCAGTAGTCGTCAAAGCTCAGGGTGATCACACAGTGGTTGTCCAGACATTGCTGGAACGGAATATACGGCGAGGACTGCTTCCGGTAGCTGGGCGCAGTGAAGCTGGGCGCGACACCGAGGGAGTCCATCGTTGTCGTCCGCACACTGGTAAGGTCGTCATCGCTCGTGATTCCGTCGTCTGCCGTTACCGTTATCTGCGGGCTGCCAGCACTCCCGTCGCTGCGCCAGGCGACGGACAGACCGTGGTTGCCATAGGGGAAGTAGCCGGAATCCGCGTTCCAGGTGACACTGGCGGCAGGATTGGTCACATCCACCGTCAGGTGCGCTTCCTCATTGGGACCGAAGGTGGTTCCGTCAATGGTAATCTCCAGAATCTCCACCGGGACATAGGGAGAGCAGCAGGAGCAGGCTTCGTTGCTGAAGCCACTCACCTGGCCAAAGCAGTCTCTGGCCTGCACCTTGTAGGCGTATTCAACCCCCTCAGTCAGACCAACGTCTTTGTACTGCGGGTTGGAACCTTCGCCAGTGCTTCCAACCAAGGTGAAATCCGCCTCGCCTTCGGCCTGGCGGTAGATGTCATAGCCACTCAAGTAATCGCCGCTTGATGCATCCCATGTGAGCAGCACAGTGAGGCCGTATGGCGGGCAGTTGTCGGTCGCATCCAGGTTCTCCGGCGTAGTAGGCGGAGCCGGGAAGAATGGCGTGTTAGCCGCTTCGTTGCTGGGGTCGGACTCGGCCTCGGCATCGTTCACCGCAGTCGCATAGTAGGTGTACTCAATGCCGGGCGACAGCCACTCGCCCTCGTTGGTGTCGGTGTACTGCAACGGTATCGTGCCCTCGGGCACCACCGCTATCTCGGTGAATTCCGTCTCCCCTTCCGCCTTCCGGTACAGCCGGTACTCCTTCAAATCAGGCTCGGAATTGGGACTCCAGGTCAGCAGAATCCGCCCGGGACCAATGGCCTGGTTCGCGTTCGCCACCAGATTCTCCGGCGCCTCCGGCACCTCCGGCTGCTCCACCGTCGCCGGGTCGCTCAATACACCCTCGCTCGTCCCGTCCGACGGCGCCACCGTCACCTCTTCCGTCCCGCCAAGCACCACTTCGGCGTACTCATACTCCACCCGCGTGCTCCCAGGATCAGCCGGCCGCATCACCGATAACGGCGCCTCCGGATTATCCTCGTTCGGCAGCGGCTCCATGTTGCCCGCCACATACACGTTGTATCCAGCCAGCTCCGTCCCGAAATGCACCGCGATCGGCGTCACATCCGCTATCCCGATTGAACCGTTCCCGTCTCCGTCCGCCAGCCCTATCGCCGAATTCTCGTCGGTCGCCTCCATCCCGAAATTCATCGCCAACGGCGTCAGGTCGGATATGCTCACCGCTCCGCTGTTGTCGTAATCGCCCACGTTCCGCTCGTGCCACCGCAGAATATACGTCCCCGCAGTCCCGCTCTCAATCAACCGCAAGTCCGTGGGCTTGTTCTCGTCTCCGCCAGGCGCGGCACTCACCGCCTTCGCCGCCGTGTCCGCCCCGGCCTCGTACCTCACCCTCATTACTTCCCCGCTACCCCTCGCTCCGCTAACCTCCTCAGGATGTACCTTGATTATCCCGCACGGCACTTCCCCATGCCGCCCGGTCACCGCAAGGCTGATTACCTCCTCCTTCGCACCCAGAAATTCCCCAAACTCCACTTCCACCGGATGGTATCCCTCCGGGTGCTTCAAAGTCACATACACCGCCTTCAGCCCCTCTGCACCCTCTACCTTCACTATCACCTCGGGTGCACTCGCAGTCCCTGCCACCTCGGCCACCACCTTGCCGTTCCCCATCATCTCCACATCGGCAAGCGTGAACCCTCCAAGGCTCACCGGCGCCGGCGCGCTCCGCACGCCCCCGCCGCCGCAGGATACCGCCATCAGGAGCACAAAGGCCACGAAAACCAGCCTCTTCATATCCCACTCCTTGTTGAAACCCAGTATCATTTACGGAATCTATCCGTAGGACGTTGATTATAGCATTAGCCAACAGGTGGCTGGAACCGCTGCGTACAGCCGCAGCTGAAGCTAGAGAAGCGCTTCCGAGCGCTGCCGCTGGCGGGCAATACTTATCCGTTCAAAGGCGTCCGCCATTCCGGTTTCACCCAGTCTCTCCAGCAGTGCTTCCGGGGAGTTGTTGTTCTCGCTGAGGTGGCCGAACATCACTTGCCTCGGCGCCCGGCGCAGCCTCTGGAGGAAAGCCAGAGCCTGCATGTTGCTCAAATGGCCGATGTCGCTGAGTATGCGGCGTTTCAGGAACGCGGGGTAGCCGCTTGCCTGGACCACTTCGGGCTCGTGGTTGGCTTCCAGCAGGATCAAATCAGCGCCATCGCAGAGGGAAAGGTGGTCGTCACCGGTAGCGCCCAGATCAGTGAGGCAGACAATCTTCACCCCACCGCTCTCAAAACAGATGCTCACCGTCTCCGGCGCGTCGTGGCTCACCGGCAGCGGCGATATGTACACCCCGTTGAAGGCGTAGCTTTCACCGGGCCTGAAGGCAAAGAGCCGGTGCCCCAGCGCCGGGCGGAGCCTGCCGCGGGCGACCGCTCCCAGCACCTGTTCCGGCAGAACGAACCGCAGATTAGTCTGCCGGTACCAGCTGGGAAACGCGCTGAAGTGGTCCGAATGCAGATGTGTCACCAAGACCGCATCAACTTCGCCGATTCCCACTCCTGCCTGACTCAATTCGGTTGACAGGCGCCGATGGGAGATGCCGCAATCCACCAGAAAACGCTTGCCGCCGAGCTCAACGAGCGTGCAGTTTCCCTTGCTCCCGCTGGCGAAGTTTATCACGCGCGCTTTGATGGGCGTGAGTATAACACAGGCGTTGCGGGCGCCCGCGCAGGCAGGCGGCGGTAGAATAGAGCGGTTGGCCTGATGCTGGGCAGAGCTAAAATCTGGCTGGTCGTGGTGCCGTGGCTGGTGATTGCCATATATGCGGCCATCGCCGTCGCGGAGGACTACGGGCGGTTTCAGCAAGACAAGAGCCAGCAGATAGACGGCCTGCTCTCGCTGCAAGAGGAACTCACGTCGCTGCTGGACTCCTGGGAGCAGCAGGGCGTCACCGTGTTTGAGCAGTTCCGGGAGGCTGTGGAGAGACGCAGCATTGAAGAGCAGATGAACAAGCTGGAGGCGAAAACCCGGGCCGCCAAGGACCATGCAAACGACCTTCGGCATGCCCAGTTTTTTCCCCGGACAGTGGACGCAGCCTATAGCGTCGTGGATAAGCTGACGGAGCTGGCGGCAACGGTCCGGTCCGCTTTCGGCGCCAAGGTCGAGTTGATTGAAGTCCGGCAGGCGCTGAAAGAGGCACCAGCGCGGGTGCAGCAATACCGCGACCGTGTCCTCTACTGGTCCAGCCGCGATATCCTGAACTACTACTTTGCGCAAGAAGCGCTGGCGCAATCGGAGAGCAACTACCGTGAGCTGCTGCTTCTGCGCGAACAGCTTGAACGCGAACTTGATCTCTGGCGAGACCAGTTTGACCGCCAGCGCCTGGCCTGCGCCGACAGCATTGAGCAGATGGGAGACAACGCCGCCCTGGAGAGCGAGACAGACTACCTGAGCTACCTGCTGGCCAGGCTGCGCACATTCAACCCCCGGCGCGCTGCCGGCTTCTAGGCTCCCTTGAGCGGCACCGTGATCGGTGGCGGGCCGGAGGCCGCTTCCGCGGCTTCCTCTTCTACTCCGGGGCTTTCTTCCTGTTCTTCCCCGCCAGGAGGCGCGGGAGGGGATTCCGCCAGCATGAACTCCCTTATCACGGAGTATCCACCGCCGGTGGCGTGTTGCTCAATGAGAAGCAGCCGGCCGGAGGCGAAGTCAATCCCGGCCAGTTGCAGCGCCTGCCCCGAAAGCCCCCGGGCCAGCACCCGTTGCTTGCTGCCGTCAACCGCGGTTGCACCCAGGGAATAGGTGAACTGCTGCTCCGGGCCGCCGCGCGAAAGCCAGAGGAAGACCGGGGAGTTGACGGGAGCCAGCACGGAGAAGTGGGGGGAAGCAACCTGCATCAGAACCGAGGCGGCTCTTGTGTCAGTCTCAAGCCTGTCCAGGGTCAAGTGGCCAGAAGTGTTGGGAACCGCCGTGGAGCCGGTGGATACAGGGACGAACCTGCTCACGAGCAGAGTTGACGGGCCGATGAAAACGGCCACGGGATTCCACCTCTGCTCCTCCAGCGTGATGAAGTAAGGGCATGAATAAAGGAGTGTAAGAGCTGACACCGACGCGCCCGGCTCGCCAGAGTAGAGGGCGAAAACCGATGTGCTGTAATCCTCGGCATCGTAATGCCGGACTACATCCAGCGCCACCTTGCAGTCAGGGGAAAGCAGCGGCTTGTAGTCAAACTCCACTTCAGCCTCGCCCTGGGGGCTGAACAGCGCCCACCCGCGCGGCTGGCCAATGCCGAAGTGGCCGTGGAACGGGGTCACCCCCACGATCCTGCCTGCAAGCAAACGCCCGTCGGCAAAGGAATCCGCCACTATCATATTGTCTTCCAGCAGCGGGACGTCGGTGCCGTCCAGTTGCAGCACGTGTGCCTGGAGCGAGTATTCGGCAGAAGGGTCATGAGGTACCAGGCTCTTCTGATCCCCTTCCGCCACAGGCGCTTGCTCCGTCAGCTTGTGGTAGATGAACCCGCCAAAAGCCGCGGACTTCACGTCAAGCACCAGGTCGGCGTCCTTCAGCTGGAAAATCTCGGAGATGTCCTCGGCATTCACCAGGTAGAGCGGGCCGGCGCGCTCTTCCGTACGCTCAAGGTCAAACGGAACCGAGAGGAACAGAACGCGCCCCGGGCTTCCGTAATAACCTGCGTATTTCACCATTCTCCCTTCTGCGCTGTAGAGAAGCTCGCGGCTGGTCACGACAAACGACTCATCAAGGAATGCCACCGGCGAGAGCCCGCTTGAATCCGCCGGCTCCAAGCCAAGGTCGCCCCTTTTCTCCGGGGGCGGCTCAAAGGATGAGACCTGAGGCTGGCGCGGGCATGCCGCGACTGCGGCCAGCGCAGCAGCCGCTGCAAGCAGCCGGCAGGTTGTCCGTGCCCAGTTCATGAGTTGAGCTTGTCCACTTTCCTTAGCAGCTCCGGCAGGATCTCCCCGCTGCGCCCCCGCAGCGAGTAGTCCACAGTGTAACTCAGCTCCGTGGGCTCAAGGTTGATCTCAATGACCTTTCCGCCCGCCCGTTTGGTGACGTAGGGCAGTCCGGCCGCCGGGTAGACCTGCGACGAGGTTCCGATTACGAGCATCACATCGGCCTCTCCCGCCAGCCGGAAACTCTCTTCAATCACCAGCGGGTCTAGCTGCTCTCCAAACCACACCACGTGCGGCCGCAGCAGATCTCCACACCGGGGGCACGCCGGCGGGTATTCCGGCAGGGGTGTTTCCGGCAGGTGGGTGAGTTCTGAGGAGCATCCCTTCAGGCACCGCGCGTACCAGATGTTGCCGTGCAGCTCAACAACCGAGCGGCTCCCCGCCAGCTCGTGCAACCCGTCAATGTTCTGGGTAATCGCCGCAAACGTCCCGCCGCGCCCGGTGACACGCTCCTCGTACCCGGCAAGGGCGAAGTGCCCGGCGTTGGGCTTGGCTTTCTTTATCTGTGAGCGGCGCCAGTCATACCATTCCCATACTTTGCGCGGGTCGGCCAGAAAGCCTTCCAGTGTGGCCAAACGCGTAACCTCTTCGTCCTTCCAGAAGCCGTCCTTGCCCCTAAAAGTGGGGATGCCGCTCTCCGCAGAGATTCCGGCACCGGTAAGCGCGACCGGCCTCCGGGCCTCCGCCATCACCAGGGCTACCTCGTTTGTCAGCTCATCCTCATTCACGCGGCGCTCCCTCCAGTAGATTTCTTCCGGCTATCTTCACCTTGCCCGCAGCATCCACCCTGACGCGCCCCTCGGCGAACCAGTTGATGACTTCGGGGTAAAGCTCGCGCTCAGCCGTCCGCACGCGCTCTCCCAGCGTCTCCACGGTGTCGCTTTCCAGCACGGGGACGGCCCGCTGGGCGATGATGGGACCGCGGTCATACTCTTCGTCCACGAAGTGCACCGTGCAGCCGCTGACCCTGCAGCCTGCGCGCAGAACCGCCTCGTGCACGTGGTCCCCGTACATGCCTTTGCCGCCGAAGGACGGAAGCAGCGCTGGATGGATGTTGATGATCCGGTGGTGGTATTCCGGAGGGTAAAGGTAAAGGCTGAGGAAACCGCCGAAGACCACCAGCTCCGGCGAGAACGCACGGAGGGACTCGGTGACAAGCTCGGAGAACGCGCCGGTGTCCTTATGTTCCTTCCTGGGGACCACGACTGCGGGTATGCCTGCGTCCTGGGCGTAGAGCAGGCCGCGCGCCGACGCCTTGCTGGATATGACGCACCGGATGCGGGCCCGGCAGGCGCCGTCGTCAATGCGGTCAATGAGGTTCTTAAGCGTGGTGCCCCCGCCCGAAATCAGCACCGCGATTGAAATCTCGCGCGCCACGGGGCGATTATAGCATTGCCGCCGGCGTCAACCGACGTGGAAGTACTCCTCCACGAGCCGCAGAGCCAGCTCTTCATCACGCCGCGCGTGCCTGAGCAGCTCGTTGTCGTCAAAGGCCGCGAGCCGCTGGGCCACAGCGTCAATCATCGCAGGAGTAAAAACCCCGTCTTCCTCAAGATAGTGGCGCAGGCGCAGAAGCTCTGCCGCTGATTCCCCGCAGGAGCCGGGCAGCTTTTCCAGGGTGTGCATCTGCAGCTCGTCTTTGAACAGATTGCCCTCCACGCGCAACTTCTCCGCCCGTTCCAGCGCCTTGGCGTCGCGCATCCCGTGAAGAACCGCGAGAGCCAGCCCCGCGAGGAGATAGTGGATGTTGGCCGAACCATCGGCGACGCGGTATTCCAGAGTCTGGCGCGGCTCATAACGCCACCTGGCCGCGTCGGGGTCGTCGGGGTTGGCCCGGGCGGCCATCTCGGCCGTGCCCACCCATCCGAGCGGCACGCGCACGAGCGCCGAACGGTTGACCATTCCCCAGCAGATATTCGTGGGAGCCTCGTGGTGAGGCATGAGACGCAAGTAGCTTGTCGGCACGGTGTTGCCGAAAGCCGTCAGCGCCGGAGCCAGATGCAGCATCCCGGCGTTAGCCCGGAGGGCCACCTCCGACAGGCTGCCATCGCGGTTCAGCAGCGCATTCCGCCCATCCTCCAGCAGGGTCAGGTGAACGTGCAGGCCGGATCCCGCATGCTGGATTCCGACTTTCGGGGCAAAGGTGACTTTGGCGCCATAAGCCGCGCTGAAGTTGCGCGCCAGCCACTTTGCCAGCACAACGTGGTCGGCCGCGAGGTCCAGCCTCTCCGGCAGGAATTCAATCTCGTGCTGCTCAAAGCGGAGCCGGCCTTTCGCCGCGATATCGCCCACTTCGGCATGGCCGTACTTCACGGGCACACCCATCTTTGCCAGCTGGACCATTACCTCCTCGCGCAGGTGCGCCCATTTCACAAATGGCGGACTCTCATGGTAGTTGCGCTGCGAAGCACCAGGATAGAGCTCCTCTTCTTCCTCGTAGGCCACGTAGAACTCCATCTCGCCAAGCGCCTGGATCTCCAGTCCCGTCTCCTCTCTCAGCTTGCGCCAGGCCGAGAGCGCGACATTGCCCGGGGAAGTCGCCAGCGGCGTGCCGTCCGGCGAGAAATAGGAGCACATCAGGCATAGGCCCGGCTCTTCAGAAAAAGGATTCAGGAACGCAGTCCGGTAGCGCGGAACTATGTAGAGGTCGCTGTTCCCGGGATCGATATGAGAGAACAGGCTGGAACCGTCCACCCGCTCGCCTTCGTGCAATATGCGGTCAAGGTGCCCCTTGTCCAGCGGCACAAAAGAGAGAGTCTTCAGCCTCCCGTCACCGCCCACATAGCAGAGGTTTACCAGGCGGATTTCACTATCGCCAATCACCCGCGCAATGTCCGCCGCGGTGAAGGACGCACGGTCTTTCTGAAGCCTGGACGCGAGAATGTCTGCACAAAAACCTTCACAGCCCATATGCCAACAGTACTCCTTGGGACTTCCACCGAGCCGTTTCTGTTTGTGGAAAGCCGCGAGATTATACCAGCAGAAGGAGCCGCCGTGCGCGCCCGACCGCAAGGCGCGGCGTGGAGCTAGCGAGAGAAGTTGCCCGGTGACGCAGGTTGCGGTATGATGTTTGCGCCGCAAACGGCAAGAGGAGGTTTCGCCCCGTGAAACTGGACAAGCGCATTCACGAACCGGCCAGGCTTCAGATAATGACGCACTTGATTACCGAAGGCCGCACCGCCCGGTTCACCGACCTGAAGCAATCGCTGGGGCTAACCCAGGGCAACCTGGCGTCACATCTCAAGGTGCTGGAGAAGGCCGGACGCAGCGAGCGGCTCTATCTGGCGAACCGCCGCTTCAACCGCCGCGTCGGCGAGTACGCATCCGGTGAATTCGGCGAGGTGCGCTTCAATCCGCAGGGCGAACTC
>CAZXPM010000017.1:12975-17662 GCA_964643155.1 uncultured Planctomycetales bacterium
CCCTACGCCTGCCACATCCAGCTCACGACCGCCGGCAGGGAAGCCTTCGTGGAGTACCTGGACACCCTCAACGAAGTGCTCGGCAAACTCGCGGGAAGCTGAGCCGGCAGCGCCACCTACAGTAGTCTTCCCAATAGACAGGCGGCTGCATTTCTGCTATTAATCCGCCCGCGTTGACGCTAAACCAGGAGATGAACTATGGGTCAGATCAAGACCGCGGTCATCAGTGTCTACAACAAGAGCTGGATAGCCAATCTCGCCTCGTTCTTGGCGGATGAAGGCGTGGAGGTCTTTGCCTCGGGCGGGAGCCTTAAGCAGCTCAAATCCAAGAAGATCAAGGCCAGCCCCATTGAGAAGCTGACCGGCGGTCAGGAGATTCTGGGCGGGCGCGTCAAGACGCTGGGCTACCAGTTGTACGCCGGCCTGCTGGCTGACCGCAAGGACGCCAGACACCGCAAGACGCTGCGCGACCTGGGCATCCGGCCGATTGACCTGGTGGCGGTCAATTTCTACCCGTTCGTGGAAAAGGTCAAGCCGCGCACCAAGATGGAAACGGCCCGCGAGCTGGTGGACATCGGGGGCGTGACCCTCGTGCGCGCCGCGGCCAAGAACTACGAGCATGTGCTGGTGCTGGTTGACCCCTCGGACTACAAGGAGGTCATCAGAGAGTGGAAGGACAGCAAAGGAGTGATTTCAGTGGAGACCAGGCTGAAGCTGGCGGCCAAGGCGTTCAGCTACTGCCGCGAGTACGACCAGGCGATTGAGGACTACTTCAAAGAAGCACTGAAGCCGAAGAAGCGGGGGAAAGCGGCGCTGAAGAAGCCTGCAATGGAGATGGACACGTACATTGAACTCTCGCTGAAAGCCGAGCAGCAGTTGCGCTACGGGGAGAATCCCCACCAGCGCGCAGCCCTTTACATCCCATCCGAGGGAGTATCGGTCCCTTTCAAAGTGCTGCACGGGAAGAAGATGAGTTACAACAACTTCCAGGACGCTGCCGGGGCCTTCAGGCTGTGCCGCATGCCCTATGAGAGACCCTATGCAGCCTGCGTGCTGAAGCACGCAAACCCCTGCGGCGTTGCCATAGACGACGAGCCGGTGGGCGCCATCCAGCGGGCCAAAGCAGGCGACCCCCTTTCCGCCTACGGCGGCATTCTGGGCACGAACTTTGAGGTTGACGAGGCTGCCGCCAAGGAAATCGGCAAGACCTTCCTGGAAGTCGTGGTCGCGCCGAAGTTCACGCCGGAGGCGGCCAAGGCGCTCTCCGCGAAGAAGAAACTGCGTCTCCTGGAAACCGGCATGCAGGCCTACGAAGTGGAGCGCCAGCGGGTGCTGAAGGCGAATGAGGGCGAGGAAAACGCACCGCTGGTTTTCGCCCGCGTGCCCTTCGGCTTCCTGGTGCAGGAAGAAGACCTGAAACTGCTGAAACCCGGCGACCTTGAGGTTGTGAGTGACGTTCCGCTGCGCCCGAAATACAAGCCGGATGTTCTTTTCGGCACGACGGTTATCCGCTTTCTCAAGAGCAACTCCATCGCGCTGTTCAAGGACGGCATGATGGTGGGAGCGGGCTTCGGCCAGCCCAGCCGGGTGGACGCGACCAGCATCGCGGTCAAGAAGGCCGGCAGGCGCGCCAGCGGATCCGTACTGGTGTCGGACGCCTTCTTCCCCTTCGCCGATTCGGTGGAAGTAGCGCACAAGGCCGGAGTGGATGTTCTGGTCGCACCTTCAGGGAGCATCCGCGACCACGAGGTCATCGACCGGGCGAACGCGCTGAAGCTCTGCCTGGTGTTCATCTCCGACCGGCACTTCCTGCACTAAGGGGAAGCGGCGGCTCAAGCGCCTGCGCCGATGACGGCTGCGGTGCGGCTGGTTCCGAGTATGTCCGCACCGGCGGAGATGAAGCGCTCAGCTTCCTCCTGGGTGCCGATGCCGCCTGACGCTTTGACCAGATGCGCAGCGCCCACTGCCTGCTTGATGAGCGCCACGTCCTCTACTCTCGTCGGCTCGCGACCATAGCCGGTGCTGGTCTTGACCGCCAGGAAGTCAAGCGGACGGAGCAGCCCGCACGCCCTGGAGATGAGAGCTGGGGTGAGGATCGGCGTCTCAATGATGAGCTTCAGCCCGAGACCCAGCTCCTTTGCTTCATCGCAAAGGGCGTAAGCTTCCTCGGCGATGCTCGCGCTGCCCTCAAGCAGTCCCACCAGATTCAGCACGGCGTCAACCTCCGCAGCACCGTCACCAGCGGCGGCCCGCAACTGCGCCAGCTTGACCGGCAGGGGATCGCACCCCAGCGGGTAACTCGCCACCGTCACCAGACGCAGCGATGGGAACTCTGAGGCCAGAACGCTGACAACTGAGGGCGGGACAACAAAGGCCCGCAGCCCGTGCTCAAGCACAAAGCACGCGCCTTTCCGGAAACTGTTGAGTGAGACGCCGGGCTCAAGCTTGAGCAGCGTATGGTCAAGGCGTTCGGCGAGGCTCGGCATACACACATTATAGATGCCGTCAGCGACGCATAGGGTATAATCCGTGGTATGTGTCTCGCAGTACCCGGCAGAATCGAATCCATCAGCGGCGAACGCGGGCTAGTCCGCGTCGGGGGGGTGTCGGTGGAGGCAATCCTGGCGCTGGTGCCCGAGGCCAAGGTGGGAGACTACGCCGTGGTTCACGCGGGATACGCCATCCAGCTTCTTTCATCCGAGGAAGCTGAGGAGACCCTAGAACTCCTGCGCGAAGTGTTGGAGATGGAAGAGGCCCCCGCAGACAGTGATGCCTGACCCGGAGCAACAGCCTGAAGCAGTGCGCGCAGCCCTGGAGTACATCCGAAACGCCCCGGCTGGCCCTGCCCGCTTCATGGAAGTGTGCGGCACCCACACGGTCGCCGTATTCCGGTCGGGCATGCGCAACACGCTGCTGGCAGAGAAGGGAATCGAGCTGGTGTCCGGGCCGGGCTGCCCCGTCTGTGTGACCTCAGCCAAGGAGATAGACAGTGTGGCCAGGCTGGCGCTTGAGCACCGCGGCCGCGTGACGGTCACCGCTTACGGCGATATGTTCCGGGCGAAGGGGCATGAGCTTTCGCTGGCGGACGCGCGGGCGGCCGGAGCGGACATCAGAATGGTGACCTCCCCCATTGAGAACGTCCGGCTGGCCCAGGAGAATCCGCAGCGCGAGATCGTGTTCTTCGCCATCGGGTTTGAGACAACCCAGCCGGGACACGCGCACACGCTCATTGAGGCGAAGCGCCTGGGGCTGCCCAACCTGACTTTCTATCTTAGCCATAAGGTCATCGCGCCGGCGCTGCGCTTGCTGGCGGAGCATCCGGCACTGAGCCTGGACGGCTTCATCCTGCCGGGACACGTGTCTGCCATCATCGGGGAGGAGCCTTACCGCTTCCTGGCGGAGGAATACCACCTGCCCGGCGTCATCGCGGGCTTTGAGCCGGGAGACATCTTGGTGGCGGTGGCGCGCTTGCTCGCCCAGCGCAGAGCCGGAGCCTGCCGCATTGAAAACGCCTACCGTTCCACGGTGCGCCCGGAGGGCAACCCCCGGGCGCGGGAGCTTATCGCCCGTGTGTTCGGGAGCTGCGATGCTCACTGGCGCGGCATCGGGACGATCCCGCTTTCAGGGCACACGCTCCATGGCGGCCTGTCCGAGTTTGATGCGCATGAGCGATTTGGGCTTGAACGGGTTCTGGAGGATGAAGCGGGCTTTGGCGGCTGCCGCTGCGGAGAGGTTCTGCTGGGGCTGATCAGTCCCACGGACTGCGCCGCCTTCGGCGGAGCGTGCACGCCCGACAGTCCCCTGGGGCCCTGCATGGTCTCAAGCGAAGGAGCCTGCGCGAACTACTTCCGGTTCGGCGAGCGCCGCTAGTCAGTGGTATCTGCGCACAGTGAAGGTGAACAACTCGTGGGGCTGACGCAGGTCTATCCCCCCCTTCTGGGCGGCTATCCGAACCTGCGTCTCCGCGTCGTCCACGCCCTCCAGGTCAGGCAAGAGCAGCCCCCGGCGCGCCCCCTGCTGGACGATTACACCGAAGGTGCGGGGGTCAAGCTCCTCAGCCCTGGCCGGCCGGGGAGGCGAAAGAACATCCACGCTAATGCTAAGGGAGGACAGCTCGTCTTCCTCCACCGGCGGGAACCGCGGATCCCTGGTCGCCGCGCTGATGGCGTTTTCGATAATCTCCTCGCCCAGGTTACTGGCCAGAGCTTCAATGGTGCCGATGCAGCCGCGCAGCTGGCCATTCTTCTTCAGCGAAACGAAACACGCCGACCGCTCAGAGAGCTGGTCACCCAGAGCCTCCAGTTCACGCTCCAACTGGGGCGGCACCTCCTTGAGATGAAGCCGCCTGCCCTCCAGCGTGTATTGGTAGATTGACGCGTAAGCGAGCTTGACAAATGGGTGGAAGCTCTTTGCGAGATACCAATCCTGTGAGTTCATATCGTTCATCCCTCAGGCGGGGTTCATGCGGCCGACGAGGTATCCTACCCCAAACGGGTCTTCGTAGGAAAGCACTTCGCCGGAAGCTGATTCGCCGACAACTCCCATCCCGATGAGGAAGGAGTTCAGACCGCACTGCTCGGCCCGCCGAAGGAAGCCGTCCTTGAGCTCCAGGAGCCCGGAAGGATCGGCTGCCGCCACCGCGCTCTTCACCAGGGAATCAAACTCGGGGCCCTCGGGGCTGTAATTG
>CAZXPM010000017.1:17672-18059 GCA_964643155.1 uncultured Planctomycetales bacterium
GTGCAATGCGACAGGTCTCCGCTCGCCACGTAGACGTAACGGCCATCGCGTTCCGAAAGCAGTGAGCCGAGCCTCGTCCCGAAAGCATAGAAGAAGCCGGGCGAGCCGAAAGTCGCCGCCAGAACCACGATGCGGGGATGGTAGCCCCGGCCCTTGATGAAGTCCATGAAGACCAGCACGCCGTGGTCAAGCTGGCTCTCCGCCACCGGCTCAACCATCCCGCTCAACGCATCGTCGGAGACAAGGCTCGCAGCCAGCCCCGGGTCGGCATCGCACTCGTATCGCAGCTCTGCATGGCCGAAGGGGGCAAAGGAGCCGGCGTATGCCTCGGCCTGCAGCACGCCCACCCTGTCCTTGAGCGCGACGTTGTGGGGCGTGCTGATAATC
>CAZXPM010000018.1:0-2516 GCA_964643155.1 uncultured Planctomycetales bacterium
GTTTCAAGGATGTGGACAGTGGGCAGCGCGTAGAGGGCAGGAGTTTCGTATTCGCGCGCCAGGACATGACCCTCACGACGGCAGAGGCGATTGAACTCGGTTCCTTCGCCGCAGGCCGGGAGGCGGTTTCGCTCCAATCTCGCGCTACGACTATCCACCTGGAGCAGAAGACCGCCTTTCTGAACGGCGAAGCGACCTTTGCGCTGCGCGGGTACAGCCTGGTTGCGGAGGACATGAGCATTGACCTGGCCGGCGGCCTGCTCCGTGCTACGGGCTCGCCCAAGTTTGTTGGCCGTGGGTCAGTCCTCTACGCGGATGAAGTGGAAGTACGCTTTGTTGAGGGAGAGGCCAGAATCTCCGCAAAGGAATTGCACGGCAGCCTGGCAGTGGACCTAGAGGCCGACGCTTCGGAGAACCATCTGCAGCAGGATTAGCGCGAATATCGCTATCATGGGCGATAGATCCACCATGCCGCCCATCGGCGGGATGACCCTCCGGAAAATGGAGAGAAACGGCTCGCAGATTGCGCCGAGGGTGCGGTACCAGTCCCGGTAGCGCACCTCGGGCAGCCAGGACAGCAGCACGTAGATGAAGAGGGTGAGCATGTACAGCTCTACCAGCAATGAAAGCGGCCCGTAACTTCCACCGTGAAGCACGAACCTATTCTAACACCGTGATATATAATGGGGATGGAGGTGATTCCAATGGAGTCTGCGCGTAAGGACAAACACGCCCCCAAGCGGGGAACCTGGAAGGTGAAAGTCGGGCTGGCCGAGATGCTCAAGGGCGGTGTAATTATGGACGTCACCACTCCCGAGCAGGCGAAGATTGCCGAGGACGCCGGCGCGGTGGCGGTGATGGCGCTGGAGCGCGTGCCCGCGGATATCCGGCGGGAGGGCGGCATTGCCCGCATGGCCGACCCCGAGATTATCGTGAAGATCAGGGAAGTTGTCTCCATTCCAGTGATGGCCAAGTGCCGTATCGGCCACTTTGCGGAGGCGCAGATACTGGAATCCCTGGGCGTGGACTTCGTGGATGAAAGCGAGGTGCTGACGCCCGCAGATGAAGCCAACCACGTGTGGAAGCACGACTTCAAGGTGCCGTTCGTCTGTGGCTGCCGCGGGTTAGGAGAGGCCCTGCGCCGCATCGGCGAGGGGGCAGCGTTGATTCGCACCAAGGGCGAGGCCGGCACCGGCGACATTGTTGAAGCGGTGCGCCACATGCGCAAGGTCCAGGCGGAGATTCACCGGCTGCACCGGGCTGATCCCACAGAGCTACCCACTCTGGCGAAGGAGCTCCAAGCGCCGCTGGATCAGGTGCGGTTTGTCGCCAAGCATGGCAAGCTGCCGGTGCCGAATTTCGCCGCGGGAGGCATCGCCACCCCGGCCGACGCGTCACTCATGATGCAACTGGGTGCGGAGTCGGTGTTCGTGGGCAGTGGCATTTTCAAGAGCTCCAATCCGCCGGAACGGGCGCGAGCGATAGTCCAGTCAGTACTGTACTACGACCAGCCGGAGAAACTGGCGGAGATATCACGCGGACTGGGAGAGCCAATGAAGGGGCTGGAGGCCGCCAAGCTGTCCGCAGAGGAACGCCTGGCCGGCCGCGGCTGGTAGCAGGCCGGCTCCAGCCGGCTAACCCCTTGACGCCGGACTTAACCTGCCATTCTGGTTGCACCACCCGTCCTTTGCGGGTATACTTCCGACGCACTGGAGAGGGAGCCTACCGGCTCGCTGTATGCTAGCCTAGCAGACGCTCAGTGGGTGTATTACTGGACGGAGTGACAGTACTTGTTGGTTTCTCTTATCACGAATGGGCAATTCGGTTCTGGTTCCGCCGCTCCGCCAGCGGGGGCGGGCGAGCACGCTACGACGCCGATTGCCGAGGGGGTGCGCCACAGTCAATGAAGCCCCCGCGTAGGAACTACTACGAGCTGCTCCAGCTCAATCCCGACGCCACCACCGAGGAGCTGAAAAGAAAGTACCGGGTGCTGGCGGTGCAGTTCCACCCCGACCGGAATCCCGGGGATATGGCCGCCGCCAAGAGGATGGCGGAGATCAACGAGGCCTACCACATACTCATCAATGAACAGACACGCTCCGAGTACGACCGCGCGCTACGCAGTGAGCAATCTGTAGATGAGGAAGCCACCCACGTTTCCGGCGTCAGCGGGGTGGGGCTGTGGCCGATGTTTGGACGGGACTCGGCGCATACGGGGCGCAGCGCTGTCGCCATGCCTGAAAAGCCGGGCAAGCGGTGGGTTTACATCGTTGACAGCAAGGTCCGCTCCTCCCCCGCCCTCGGCAGCGACGGCACCATTTATGTTGGAACTGAGGACGGTCGGTTACTGGCGATCAAGCCGCACGGCGCTAAGAAATGGGAGCACAAGCTTGGCGGCTCCATCTCCGCCTCGCCGGCCATCGGAGCTGACGGCACTGTCTACGTCGGCAGCAGCGATGGCTCGCTCTACGGCGTGAAGTCCGGCGGTTCCAGGGCGTGGCAGTTCTACACGTCGG
>CAZXPM010000018.1:2526-5755 GCA_964643155.1 uncultured Planctomycetales bacterium
AGTGGGGACTGGTGGAACCATCTACTTCGGCAGCAATGACGGGCGGGTGTACGCGCTGAATCCGGACGGCAGCAAACGGTGGGAGTTCAAGACCAAGTGGCGGGTGCGCTCAACGCCTGCGGTGGATGCATCCGGCAACGTCTACTTCGGCGGGATGGACCACCATCTATACGCGCTCCATCCAGACGGCAGCAAGGCATGGTCGCTGGACACCGGCGATAGCATCTACGGTTCGCCTGCAATCGGCCACGATGGGGTGATTTACCTCGGCAACCAAGGCGGCAGAGTCCTTGCTGCGAATCCCCGCGGGATGGCGCTGAAGCGCGTTCGCTGGAAGTTCCAGGCTGGTGGCCCGGTGCGCTGCACACCGGGCCTGGCGGAGGACGGCACCGTGTTCGTCGGGACGGTGGACGGAACCATCTGCGCGCTGAATCCCCGCGGGCACAAGAAGTGGGAGTTCAAAGCCGATGGTTTCATCATGAGTTCACCCGTGGTTGGCCCGGACGGATCCGTCCTCTTTTGTTGCGGCAGTGGGAAGCTCTACCTCCTGGACGCGAAGGGCAAGCTCCGGTGGGAGTTCTCCACTGGCGGCCCCATTGCGTCTTCTCCATCGGTCGGCGCGGGCGGCACGATCTTCGTTGGCTGCGACGACGGCAAGCTCTACGCTATCGGCGACGGCAAGTGAGGCTCTTCCATTCCGGCGGCGAATCGCCTACAATTGTAGGCGAAATGCCAACAACGAATCTGCTGAAAGCGCTTTTCCCTCGCGCCCGGCTGGCAGTCCTGCGGGAGCTGTTTACCCATCCAGGCGAGAAGCTGCACCTGCGTGAGCTGGAGCGCCGCGCCGGGGTCAACGCCAAAGGGCTGATGCGCGAACTCCACTCCCTGGCGGACGCGGGGCTGTTGCTGGCAGAGCGGTCAGGCAACCGCGTTTACTACCAGGCGAACTCTGCCTGCCCGCTTTACGGGGAGCTGTGCGGCATGATGGCGAAATGCGGAACGGAGGTGGAGCGTCTGCGCGCGGCTTTGGCGCCGCTGGCTGACCGCATTGATCTGGCCTACATATACGGCAGCTTCGCCAGGGGCGAAGCCGAGCGGGACAGCGACATTGACTTGATGATAGTGGGCGAGGTCAAACTAACCGATATCGCCACCCCGCTGGCGGAAGCTGAGCGCGAACTGGGGAGGGAGATCAGCCCCACGCTGTATCCAGCCGGTGAATACTACCGGCGAGTGCGCGAGGAAGACGGCTTCCTGGCGAAGGTGCACTGCGGCCCGCGGATTGACCTGATAGGAGAGGCCGATGAAGCTGCATGAACTGGAGGAACGCCGCTATTTGGAAAGGCTGGAGCCCAGCCGCGACGACATGGCCAATCTGGTGCGCGCTATCCGGCGCAGGCTGCTGGACGCGGCCAACAGGACAGTGACCAAGGAAAACCGCTTGCAGCAGGCCTACCAGGCAGTGCTGCAGGTGGCCATCGCCGCGCTGCACGCGAGGGGTTACCGTCTGCGCAGCAAGCCTGCACACCACGTAGTCGGCCTGGAGACTTTGGCCGAGACCATGAGTGTGCCCCGGCAGCAGGTGGACTACTTCCAGACGCTGCGCAAGCGGCGGCACCATGCCATTTATGACGCGGTGATTTCCATTTCCACCGTTGACCTGGAAACGGCCATCGGTGAAGCCACCCGGCTTGCAGAGCGGTTCCGCCGCTGGCTGGCTGAAGAGCATCCGGGGTTGGTGGACGACGCCGTGTGGGACGAACCGGTGAAGCTGGACTGAGCAATGCCGGGAGTCATTGAGCACCGTTTTCCGCGCAAGCTAGTAAGGGGCGAGATAGTGCGCAAGGTGAACCGGTTCATCGCTGAAGTGCGCTTGGGTCGGCGTGAGAAGGCCTTTGCGCACATTCCCCACACTGGGCGGCTGCCGGAGCTGCTGGCTCCGGGGAGGGAGTGCTGGCTGGACCCGGTAGGGGCATCGGCGTCCCGTTGGACTGAGTACACGCTGACGCTGGTGCGAGCAGCGAACGGGCAACTCGCCTGCGTGGACACGGGCGTCCCCAACAGGCTGGCGCGTAGTGCGGCGAAGGCCGGCGCGCTGGCGTCGTTGCCGGGATACCTCTACGAAGCGCACGAGGTCTCATGGGGGGATTCGCGGGTGGATTTGATGCTGCGGAGCCCGGCGGGACGCAAGCTGGCGCTGGTGGAAGTCAAGTCCGTCACCTGGGTGGTGGACGGTTGCGCGCTGTTTCCGGACGCGCCCAGTGTTCGCGGCGCGAAGCACCTGCGCAACCTTGCGGCGGCGAAGGCGCGGGGATTCCGCGCGCTTAAACTTTATATAGTCCAGCGGGCAGATGGGCGGTGGTTTGCCCCGGCGTCGTTTGTTGACCCTGGCTACATAGAGGCCGCTGCCGAGGCGCGCCGGCAGGGGGTGGAGTTCGCCGCGCTCTGGTGCGAGGTCAAAGCCGACCGGGTGGCGCTTGGGGGCAAACTGCCAGTGCGGCTGAGACCGGTAGGAGGACGGATCGTGCGCAAAGCGCTGGCGAATGCGCTAAACTAATGCCATGCGCCGGAAGCGCCTACTGCGGAGGGAGAGCTCTCTCGTAGAGTTCCTGTTAGTGCTGGCGGCTTACATCGGGATTTACGCCGGGCTGGGCTACGCTTTTGCCTCGCAGTCGGACAAAGCCCGCGAGATCACGGTCTCGGAGGTTCCACGGCTGCTGGCGTACAATATCAGCTTCAATCTGGCTGTGTTCTGCGGCGTGGCGCTGTTCCTCATGCTGGCGTTCCACGGCCTGAAGCTCGCTCCGCTAACGCTCAGCGAGAAGACCGTGCTTGAATCGGTGATGGCGATATCCATCGTCGTGCTGTTGATGGTGGTTGCCAACTCTACGATCACCAACCTGCTAAGCCAGGCTGGTATGACGCCCGTGGAAGATCCAGCCATACTTGCGTTGCGCGAGTACTTCTCGTCCCCCTGGCTGGTTCTCCTCGTCGGCGCGCCGGTGATGTTCCTGATGGCCGGTCTTCCGGAAGAGGTTATGCGGAGCTATGTGCTGTCTTCCGCCCTGCGGATGAACAGCAGCGGCCTGGCAACCCTCGGCGCCATTGTCACCGCAGCCGCATTCGCGTTCGGGCACTTCTACCAGGGCGCCATCGGCATGGCTGTGATGTTCGTAATCGGCTTGCTGCTGGCATTCTTCTACCTGATACGCAAGAGCTTCTGGAACCT
>CAZXPM010000018.1:5765-11832 GCA_964643155.1 uncultured Planctomycetales bacterium
CGTAGCGCTGCTGCTGCCGACGCTCACCCACAAGCCGTGACGCGGCAGCCTGAAGTCCGAGAGCCAGCCCAGCACGTTTTCTTTTCCCACGTGATGGAGCAGCCGGGGCCGCCTGCCACTCTTACGAGTGAGCTTTGATCCAGCCGGCGATGAGCGCCATTGCCTCCTCGGCGAAGGTCTCCTCAATCTGCGCGTACTCGCTGGTGGCACCGGTGACGGCGTGCTGGAACAGGTGGTTCAGCCCATCCAGCTCCTTAACCGTGTAGTCCTGATTGCCGCCAGCCTTCAGCGCCTGTTCAATCGCCGGCAGATTGACGCCGGGATTCACCTGCAGGTCTAGCGATCCGTTGAGCGCCAGCACTGGCACCTGCACCTTACTCAGCGTGGGCGCCGGGTCGTAAGTGAGGAAGAACCGGAACCACGGGGAGTTCACGAAGCTGACCTGCATCTCTATTCGCCCGTCAAGCTCCTCCTTGGACATCTGCTGAGCCTCCGGCTGCGTGCTGGCTATCTGGTGCATCAACTTGCGCAGTGCCTCTTCGGCCGCCTTTGGGTCCTTTTCGGTTTTCACCACGGCGAATATGCGCTCCTGGCTGTCGCGCTGGGCCCTCATCTTCTCTTCGCTGGCGCCCATGACGCGCAAGATGTCCTGTCCCTGCTGGTAAAGAACTTCTTCGCCGGGCACCCCGGGCCCGGCCAGCAACACAATGAACGCCACGTCTTCAGACTGAAGCGCCGCCATCGGAGCGATGATGCCGCCCTCGCTGTGGCCGACCAGTCCTATGTGCCTGGGGTCAGCCTCCGGGCGCGTCTTCAGGAACTCCACGCCGGCCAACGCGTCGGTGGCGAAATCCTCGCTGGTGGCGGCCGCGTAATCACCGGTGGACCCGCCCACTCCACGGTCGTCCGCCCGCAGCACCGCGATACCCTGGCGCGTCAGGTAGTCTGCGAGCACCAGGAACGGCTTGTGTCCGAAGACGGTTTCGTCGCGGTCTTCGGCGCCGGAACCGGTGATCAGCACGACTGCCGGGAACGGCCCCTCGCCCTCGGGAATCGTCAAGGTGGCTGCAAGCTCCACGCCCTCCGAGTTCGTGTTTGCGTACCTAACTTCTTCAGCCTTGTAGGGATATGGCTCCTTGGGTTCTTGCGGACGCTGGACCACGACCGGGCCCTCGGCACGCTTCAAATCCAGCTCAAAGACCATCCCATTCTGCTTCCACTGCCCTTTGAACTCATCGGCCGCCGGGTCCAGGGTTCCCTCGTATTCGCCGTTGAGGTTGGGCAGTTCCAGTCGTAGCACGCCGTCGGCAAAGGACGCGGTGTCCACGGGAATGCCGCTGACCCCCTGGTCGGGGCTGTCCAGTGTAGCTTCCAGGTTTCCGTCCTCGGCGATGCTCAGGTTGAAGACAATCCGAAGCTGCTGCCCCATCACCGAAATCTGCCCCATCCAGGTACCGGTGATCTGGGCGTAGGGACTGTCTTCTGCCAGCGCCGCCCCGGGCAGCGCGACGCTGGCGACCAGAGCCAGCAGGACGATAGAACGCATGAGCCTCATGTTTGTCACCTCGTTTGAATAAGTCTAATGAACGCGATTGCGGGGGCGATTCCGTTCTATCGCTCCCGACGGGGGAATCGGCCCTGCAGCTATTGTAGCCTAAGCCAGCAAACGCACGGGCGGCCCTGCTCGCTGCGCACCCAATCCCGGACGGATTCGCCGCCGCCGGCGAGGGCGCATCGCCGGTTACGCCCGGAGGCCGTGCTATAATCCCCGGTGCCGGGTGGAGACCATGTTTCAGATACTCAAACCCCTCTCGCTGGCGCTGCTCGCGGGCGTGGCTGCCGCGTTAATCCTGCCGCCGGAGGCCCTGGCCGTGCAACGGCATCCGCGAATTGACGACGCCTACATCGGCGAAAAGGGGAGGGTCATTCTGGAGTACGGGCAGGACGGATACGACGAGACCACGGCGCTTGCCAGTGGAAGGGATGTCGCCACCTTCTTCAACTTCGGCTACAACCTGAACGACCGCCTGCAGCTCCGAGGGATGCTTTTCAAGAACGAGCTTTCGGGCGTGGACGTGCTGTTCAACCCGCTGTTCTCTAGCTTGGACAGCGCTGACGGCTGGGGCGCGGAGTTCAGGATGATGCTGGAACGAACTGAGGCCGCGCTGCCCGCGACGCCGGATTCGAAGTTCGTACCCGGCGGCGCATTCAGCATAGCGCTGGGATTCTCGTCCTACGCTCTGGAGGCGCCAACCGTGGACGATGAGATGCACCGGTTCTACGGGCGGCTGCTGTACAGCACTGACTTCAGCGAGGATCTGCACGCACACACGCTGTTCTCTACCGAGCACTTCACCTCTGACACCAAGCGGGGCAATGTGACCTCCCTGGGACTGGGCGCAGACTACGACCTGTACAAATGGGATGGCGGCCGCAGTGCGCTGATGCTCAGCGCCAACGGGCTGATTGACATTTACTCGGTGCGCCGTCCTTCGTTCAACACCGGACGGGTCACTCGCTTTGACGCGGGGCTGCGGGTAAATGTCAGCGACACGTTCGGTGGCTATGCCGGCTATCAGGTGGTCAACGATACGCTTTCCGACCGTAACTCGCAGGGCTTTTTCTACGGCCTGTCCTATGCGCCCAGGCTATTCAACCGGCCTTCCCGGGTGGAGCAGCCGGAGGAGGGCGGCGAAGAAAAAGCGCCGCCTGCCAACGGGGAAGCGCCCGCGGAGTCTCCACCTGTGCAGGAACCATCCGGAGATGCCGGAGGCGACGGCGGTAAGGGCACATCGTCACTGGAGAATGCGCCGCCTGCACCGGTGGAGCCCTATGTGCCGGCGGTGGAGATCCGTGAGGATGGCGGCAGCCCGCAGGCACCGGCGGGCACCGGAGAGACGCCCGTCCAGCCGGGGCTTTATCCCACCACCACGCGGCGCATCTCGCGCCCGCCGGCGATTGAGAACCCCTGGGAGCTGCTGCCCATCGGGTACGACTTCCATCCGGAGACGGTAAGCATTACCAGCGCGGTTGAAGCCGAGCATGAGAGCGACACCCGCAAGTCCGCTGCGCGGGCGCTGGAGTTGCGCGAAGTGGCCTCCGGCAGCTACCGCGTGTTCACCAATGTGGAATAGTGCTGCGCGACGCAACAGCCATTCTAGCCTCACTGCTGCTGATTCTGCTGGCCGCCTACAGCGGGTCGGGCGGGACGGTGAAGTCAGACAAGCTCAAGCAGGGCAAGCGCCCCGACCAGTCACCGGCGGCCGGGAGTGACCCGCACTGTTCCGTCTCTGCTGATTGCCTTCAGTGCCACGAGGGGCATGACTTCGGCCTCTCCCCCCACCGGGGGCTGAAATGCGCCGACTGCCATGTTCATGACGATGCGCTGGTTGAGCCGGACGCGTCGTGCCGCCGCTGCCACTCCGGTCTCGCCCCCGGGCTTCCTGAGCTCGCGGTCTTCCGAGCCGGGAAGTACCGGCTGGGGCTCAGAGACAGCTTGTTGCAGCCTCGCTGTTCGGACTGCCACGAAGGCGGGATGCACAATTTCGCCCGCATCGCGTTAACCCACCCGGTGCGTAGCGTGGGAGAGCATTTGCGCTGCCTGCAGTGCCACGATGCCGCCGGCGGAACCAGAGCTTCGGCTTGGGGCAAACGCGACTACGAGGCTGAGTTCTGCTACCGCTGCCACCAGCAGCAAATGCGGGATTTCCTGCCGGGAGGCGGCCACAGCCCGCTGTCGGGGCGAGTGGAGTGCGCCCGCTGCCACCCGCCGCATGAAGCGATGGAGGCGAACCTGACGCTGGATACGCTGGAGTTGATGGGAGAGGGCGTAATTGCGGCCTACGACTCTTATGAATCGAACCGCGGCTGCCTGGAATGCCACCTTCTCCTGGAGCTTACGGGCCCAAGCTCACGGTTCGTCTTTCCCGGAGGTGTCAGCCTGCATGACCTGCACTTGGAACAGGCAGCGGCCTCCTGTGTGGAATGCCATGACCCACATGAGAGCGGGAGAGACGCGATGTTGCGCACGCAGTTGCTCAGTGGCGAAGTCCTGGTATGGATGGTGTTCGGCCAAACGGCGCGCTGCACCACGGAATGCCATGGGAAGCACCACCGCGCAGTGGAATACTGGCGCGGCGATGACTGGTAGCCGCAGGACGGGGTCCGGCCCCGCTAGTCGGCGATGTTAATGGACACAGGCGTTCCCAGCCGCGGGCCCGGCAGGGGCACATTGTACTCCGGCCCCCAAATCCAGATGTTCGTTGAGCTTTGCGGGAAGCGGAAGGCGTCGTCTATGGGGCCGCTGCCGCCTATCACCTTGAAGGTGAAGTACGCCACCGGGCCGGTGCCCGTCACCGTCGGAGCAGGGAAGCGCTTGGTAGCGTTGAACGCCGCCAGGTCATAGTTCTCCGGGTCGCTGGCCGATTCGCCGACTCTTGCTCCAAGGAAGAGCGGGTCGCCGCCGAAGTCGGCGTCGTACATCACGTTGGGATCGTAGCCGTCAAGCGAAGCCGCCGCCTCAACAAACTCCAGCACCGTCTTGTTGTACTCAAAGCGCGCATTCACCGAGAACATGTTGTACCCGCTGTCCACCCAGACGCGGAGAATGACATCGCCGTCAAGCACGAAGAAGGGGCCGTTCATCACTTCCAGAATGAGCTCGGCCATTCCGGTGGGTTGGGAAGTGCGGGCAACATTGGAGGCCGCGCCCTCATTGGGGTCGTCGGTGTCGCGGCTGAAAGGCCGGACGTAGTATCCGTAGTAGCCAGGCTCCGGCGTGGAATCGTTGAAGGTGTACGGCAGGCGGAAGTCCTGGTTGGTGTAATCGCGGATGGCGCTGGGGAGCCCGCCGCCGTCCTGCTCCACACGAGTCCAGCGGCCGGCATCACTTATCTCCGGCACCTCGTTGGCATCGGCCAGGAGCGTGCGGTAAACCACGTAGCCGGTAATCTCGGTGCCGAAGTTCACTGCAATCGGGGTGACGTCTTCAATGCCGACACTGCCATTGCCGCTGCCGTCAACCAGGCCAACCCGGCCGGGGTTGGGGCTGTCGGGGCCTTCGCCGAACATTTGCGCGATGGGTGTAAGGTCGGAAATGGCCACCACGCCGTTGTTGTCGTAATCTCCGGGATGGGTCTCAGTCCAGGAAAGGGTAACCGTCGCATCCTCATTCACGCTGGTCACCAAGTCCTCAACCTCGTTGAGGTCGCTGACGGCGGCGGAGCACACGCTGCGCGCGGCGGCAGCAGAGCCGGAAGCGAATTCAAAAGAGGCAATCTCGCCGGCCCTCAGAGATGGTCCTGCGCCGGCTATGCGTGCGGTACCGAAGGAGAGGGCACCCGGCCCGGCGTTCACCGCCAGGAACAGGTCGTTCTCGTCCAGCGCGAGGCCTTTGTGTATCGCAACTGGCCGCTGCTCATCGCCGGGATAGAACAAGTAGAAGTAGCAGTCAGTGGCCAGGCCCTCCTCGGCCACCACACTCAACCGAGCGCCGTTCGTTTCAATACGCACGCCCGCCGGGATAGAGGCGGGCAGCAGGCTGGCGTCAACCGCAACCAGCTTGTAGCCGCCTTGCTCAAGCCCCGGATAGCCCGCGATTTCATCCAGTGGATGGTGCGGGGTCTCGCGGGCGGGCGCCAGCGGGTCAAAGCTGAGGTATGAGTATGCGCTGCCGTCATTGCCAGACGAGCTGAAACTCACGGGCAGCTTCCGGCTGCCACATGAGAACAGCGCCACTACTACGAGCGCGAACAGAATGATGAATGTCAGGGACTTCGCGAGTTTAATCACTTACAGGTCGCTCCTGCGTATGGGAATCGCACTATTATAGCAAGCCTGGCGGATAGGTTACTATAGTCCGCGGGAAATGCGCACTGGTGGCATCAGAAAGGAGCACGCACTGCTGGTTCGCAGCACGCCCTGGGGCGAACGCGACCGGCTGGTCGTGGTGTTTGGCGAACGGGCGGGGCGGACGCTGGCCAAGGCCGTGTCCGCGCTGGAGGTAGGGTCGCGGATGGCGCCGCTGCTGGTTCCGCCTGCACTCGGCGAGTTCACGCTGGCCGCAGGG
>CAZXPM010000018.1:11842-15315 GCA_964643155.1 uncultured Planctomycetales bacterium
GCCGCAGGGCGCTCGGGGATTCCCGTGCTCGCAGGTGTTGAATTGGAGGAGCGGTTCCCCCGGTGGAGGCGGAGCGCCGGTACGCTAGAGGCCGCAGGCATCCTGCTTTCTGTGCTTGACGGAATGGAAGCGCCAGAAGAGCAGAACCGCACGATGTTCACGCTGGCGCTGGAAGTATTGAGGGCGGGCCCCGGGGACGAGCCGCTGGCAACGGTGAGCGTCTTTCTGGCAGGGGCGCTGGAGCTTCTGGGGCTTTCCAGCGCCGAAGACACGTGCAGCATTTGCGCAAAGAAGTTGGGCGGGGGAGCGGCAGCGGCCGCGGCTGACTTGAGCGCGTTCTACTGTGCGGATTGCTTCAACCGCGAGTATGGGCGCAGCCATGTTGACGCGCTGACGATCTCCGCCGAAAGGCTGCGGCAGCTAAGCAGGCTCCGGCAGACTCCTCCCGCGAAGGCAGGCCAGGCGGGCTTTAGTGAGGCTGATATAGCGTTTGTCCTCAATCTGGCTATGCACCGGATGGGCGACATGCTGCCGCAGGCCTCGGCCGCGTTGCGCAAAGCGGCGACTGAGAGGGCTTCCGCCAGCCCTTTCCTGCAGCGATCCTAGCGGCGGCTGTATAATCTGAGGCACTTGAGACCCACCGCGTATAACCGCCGGTATCGCAAAGCCGTACACATACTGGCGGGCTTTCCGGCGTTCATTCTGAAGTTCCTGACGCCCGGCCAGATGCTCGCTTTCACGCTGGCGATGGCGGTTGCCAGCTTCTTGCTGAAGCCGAGCTGGCCCTTTCTGCGCGAACTGGCCAAGCCAGAAGACCTGGCTGCCAGGGGTATCCGGGGCGTGCGAAACTACTTCGTTACCGTGTTTCTGCTCGCTGCGGTGTTTGGTGTCAGGCATCCCGAGCTGGTGACCGCCGGATGGCTGGCGCTGGCTTGGGGGGATGGGGCCGCCGGACTGGCCGGCGCTAAAGAGAACGCTAAGCTGCCCTGGTCACGCAACAAGACCATTGTGGGCTTTGCCGCCTGCGCCGGCTTCATATACCTGGCTATGGTTTCCGCCCTGCTCTGGCATTCCGCCGCCGCCGGGTTCCTTGCCACGTGGCAGGTTCAAACAGCGCTTCTGGGTATTGCCCTCATCGTGGCGGTGGCGGAGTCAATGGAGTTCGGCCTGGACGACAACTACATCGTGGGGTTGGGTACGGCGATGCTCATGTGGGTGGCGGCGGGGCTGGGTGTCTGGTAGGATTTACTTATGAAGTTCTATTTCCACAACCCTACGAAAGTGTACTTTGGTCCCGGCGAGTTCAAGCGCGCGGGAGCGCTGGCGGCAAAGCTGGGGAAGAAGTGCCTGCTCGTCACCGGCCAGGGCAGTGTGGAGCGGCTGGGATTCCTGAAACGAATGCAGGGAATGCTGGAAGCCGAAGGCGTGGCGCAAGTTCACTTCAGCGGCATTGAACCCAACCCTCATCTGGAGACCTGCCAGGAAGCGGCGCGGCTGGCGGCGAGGGAAGGATGTGACTTCGTCGTGGCGCTTGGCGGCGGCTCCGTGATGGACGCCGGCAAGGCGATTGCTGCGGGTTTCTACGACGCGGAGAACCTGTGGGACTACGTGAACCACGGGCAGGAGAAGGTGAGGCCGGTGGAGCGCGCACTGCCGCTCATGGTGATACCCACACTGGCGGCCACCGGCTCCGAGATGGACGCCGGTGGAGTGATAACCAACTGGGCCACGCGCGAGAAGTGCGTCATTGGGGGGCCGAAGCTCTTCCCCGCCATCGCCCTCATCGATCCGGAGCTGACCGTGTCCGTTCCGCTGGACTACACGATGGATGGCGTGTTTGACATGGCCGTCCACGTGATGGAGAGCTACTTCAATGGCGACCAGGACACTCCGTTGCAGGAGCGGCTGATTGAGGGATTCCTGCTCGCCGTGTTGGAAGAGGGTGCCAAGCTATACCAGGATCCGGCCAGCGTGAAGCTGCGCGAGAATGTGCAGTGGCCGAGTTCGCTGGCACTCTCCGGTTTCTTCACCGCAGGCCGCGGTGGCAATTACCCGGTTCACCAGCTAGAGCACCCGCTGTCGGCGCACTGGGACATCAGCCACGGCCGCGGGCTGGCGCTCTTGCAGCCACGGTGGATGTGGTATGTGCTGCCCAACGACCCCGTGCCATTCGCCCGGTTCGGTGTGCGAGTGATGGGGGTAAAGCCGACAGGAAATACATTAGGCGACGCGCAGGCGGGGGTGAAAGCACTGTGCGAGTGGCTGGACCGCGTGGGGTTGTTCCTTACACTGGAGGATCTCGGCATTGAGGACGGGGAGACGCTGGAGCGGGCCGCGGAGGACTGTGTGCGGCTCTACGGTGGAGATGGAGGCGCGCTGGGCGGCGTCAAACCGCTGTCCCGGGAGGATGTGCTGGCCATCTACCGTATGTGTGGAATCAAGGACTTCATGAAGTAACCAGCGGCGTGTCCGGCTTCGCCGCCCGAACGGAGGAACAGAGGATATGAAACGATTACTGGTTCTTCTGGTAGTGGCAGTTATGGTGTGGTCTGCTGCGGCACCAGCGTTAGCTGGCAGCCGCCCGCGCATCGGTGTCCCTAAGTTCTCCTACCAGCTTCCCAGCGTGGGGGAGGGCATCGCCGATATTCTGACGCGCGAGCTGGTCAACTGCGGGCGGTTTGACGTGATTGAACGCTCGGAACTGGAGACGCTGCTTTCGGAGGTGGACTTTGAGCAGAGCGCGTATGCTGAGACAGAAAGCTCGGCGCAGCTAGGGAGCATCAAGGGCGTGGACTACCTTCTCATCGGCAAGATCACTGCATTCGGGGTAAAGGAGAAGGAGCGCGGCATCGGGGCGACCACTTTTGGGCGCGACCTTGGCCTGGGTGGGCTAAAAACGGAGAAGCGCATCGCCTACGCCAGCTTTGATCTGCGGCTCGTGGAGGTGGCCAGCGGACGGGTGGTTTTTGCCGAAACCGCTGATGGCGAGGAGAAGGACAGCGGCGCGACGCTTATCGTGGGCGGATCCAACTGGGTAGCCGGCATTGACTTCGGCAGCAGGGACTTCCGCGAATCAATGATCGGCAAGGCCACATACAAGGCCATCGGGAAGGTGCTGCTGAAGCTGTACAAGGAGTTCCCGCTGCAGGGCGAGGTGCTGGCCCGCAGCGGAGATATGATTGTGACTGACCTCAGCAAGGTGAGCGGCCTGGAGAAGGGCGCGATGCTTAAGGTCTTGCGGGTGACCGAGCTGACCGACGACGCCGGCAATGTGGTCTGGGAGAGCACCGAGGAGGTCGGCACCGCGCGCATCGTGGAGTTCCAGGGGATGAACTCGCTGGCGGAGATTATCACCGGCCGCAATGACATTGAGCCGGGTATGCGAGTCTGCCCGGTCGAGGAAACAGCCTACCTGCCGGAGGAAGCCAGGGTAACGGAGGAAGCGGAGTAGGGGATGGACGACCGGGCAGACT
>CAZXPM010000018.1:15325-17740 GCA_964643155.1 uncultured Planctomycetales bacterium
GCCGCAGCTAACGCGCACGCTCCTTATTCGGAATTGCGCGTCGGCGCGGCGATTCTGGCAGCGAGCGGCGCTGCTTACACCGGCTGCAATGTGGAGAATCCTTCGTTCAGCGCCGCCATTTGCGCCGAGCGGGGAGCCCTGTCTGCCATGGTGGCGGCTGAAGGCAGTGCAGCGCGCATCGCCGCGGTAGCGGTGTGGTGCAGCGGGAGGAACCCGTGCTACCCCTGCGGCGTCTGCCTGCAGGCAATGCTGCCATTTGCCGAGGAGGGGGCAGTAGCGGTGGTTGAGGATGAGACCGGCAGCGTGGATAGTGAGACTGAGCTGGCCGCGCTGTTGCCGCGGGCGTTTACGGGTTGGTAATCCGCGCCCAGATCTCCCGTTCCGCCGCGTCTGCATCCTGTTGAGGCATACCCATTGCGCTGGCGAGCCTGAGCGCAATCGCGCTGCGGACTGATGGCTCCAGGGACTGCCGCCGCGTCATAAGCTGGTAGGCCAGCCAGTGCAGGGCCTGTTCCCTGTTGTTTGCGTACGCGCGCGGTGAGGCGGTTCCGGACAGCCCGGCGGTTCCTGTCTGCACAGCTTCCCGGCTCCCTCTGGGAGGAAGCGCGATGACGACTGTGCCCGCCACCACGTCCCCCACCCGCTGCTGCCTGGACGTCAGCAACGTTGACCAGACGCCGACGAGGTAATAGCTGGGAATCATGTCAATGACACGGAAGAGGTTGCGCAAAGCAGCCGAAGTGCGGTCAAGGCTGAGGCCGCTCAGGCGGATGACGCGAATGTTGGCCAGCCGCTTACCCGGCGTCTGCCCGTTGGAGTAGTACTCAAACAGGAAGTAATAGAGGAAGGGGCTGAGCAGGGCCAGCGCGAGCATGACGATGAAGGAGACCATCATCACTGTATCCAGTGCTTCGCTGTCGGCAACGGCGGCCGCTCCGCTTATCAGCAATGAGAGGACCACGATGAGCGTGAACACCATCACCCCGATGATAGCGGAATCCACTGCTGCGGCCAGGCCCCGGCGCCCCAGGCCGGCCAGTGGATACTCAAGATATATCTGTTCCGGCGTAGGTATCCGTATCTTGTGCTCGCGGAAGATAGCGTGGTTCATTCCCGCATTCATTCTAGCAGATTGCGTAAAACCGCCAGTTTGGTAGAATGATGTGGACTCTAGTTTGAAATCACTTGCCATGCAATGGGAGACGACCCGTTTATGACTGCTAACCGGCCAAAGAAGAAAGGCGTGAAGAACGCCAAGGACAAGCCCTATTTGGAGATAGGGCGGTTGATTAAGGACCTGCGCATCAGCAAGGGGCTGACGCAATTCGATCTGGCGGAGGCCGTCGGCGTCAACAACAGCTATCTGTCGCGCATAGAGAACGGGGAGCGCAGGCCTTCCACGAAAGTCATGCGCAAGATGTCGGAGGTGCTGGATTATCCTTACGATGACCTGGTGGTCGCCAGCGGTCTCCTTTCGCCGGAGTTCCGGGAGAAGCGCGCTATGGCAGGGGAGCCCAACGTACTCAAGGACATCCGGGACATCAAGACCTACCTGAGCAAGCTGGTGCCGTCGGCGGATCTCACGGCGGCTGAGCGTCCGATGAGTGCGCGCAGCAAGCGCCGGGCGGTGCCGGTGTTTGACCGTGTGCCGGCCGGGCTGTTTGACGAGGCGAATGTGATTGAGGCTTACGATGATATTGAGAAGATAGTGCTTACCGAAGACGAGCTCAACTACGACCCCAAGGCCTTTGCGTTGCAGGTGCGCGGCGACTCCATGGTTGAAGCGGGGATTCTGGACGGCGACACCCTAATCGTCTCGCCCAGCACGAAGGTAGCTGACGGTGATATCGCGGTGGTGCAGATCAACCGCAGAGAGACTACCGTGAAGATTGTGTACTTTGAGGGCGACAACCTGCTGCTCCAACCCGCCAACACCCAGTACAAGCCGATGCTGCTCAAGTATCCGGACGAAGTGGAGATTCTGGGCAGGGTGATTCTGGTGCGGCGCAAGTTCCCGGTCTAGCCCCGGTGTTATGCTACACTGTCGCAGCGCCCATGGGCGCATTCACTTATTGAGGAGACCATAATGGCTGAAGACACTACCCGCCAGGCTGAACAGGTTGATGCCGATGAGGAGTTCAACCGCAAGGTGCGCGAGGTGATTTCCAAAGTGCGCGGATTCTTGCAGGCTGATGGGGGAGACATAGAGATCGTGGATATTAGCGGTCGTGATGTGACTGTGCGGTTGCGGGGCGCCTGCGCGGGTTGCCCCGGCGCGGCGTACACGCTGAAGATGGGAGTGGAAGCAGCACTGCGGAGAGAGATTCCCGACTTTGGGAACTTAATCCCGGTGGAGTAGCATCTAACCGTTAACCGTCTCATTCTGGGGAGAGCGATTATGGACGTCAATCACGA
>CAZXPM010000019.1:0-7171 GCA_964643155.1 uncultured Planctomycetales bacterium
GGTCAGGCCTTCTGCGTAATACAGGAGGTAATGGACGCTGCCGACCCGGACGGCGACAGCGTCCATTACCTCCTGTATTACGCAGAAGGCCTGACCGTTGACCCGGAGACAGCCCAGAGCGTCTGGCTGGAGCGCAGCGGCTTCACCGGCCCGCCGCCGTTCACCCACACCGTCGCCGGCCTGGCCAATGGCGTCACTTACGCCTTCCTCATCCGCGTCTATGACGAGCACGGTTTGGAGGAAGACCCGCCGAACGTGCTTGTGCTGACCGCAACGCCGCAGCCTTACACGCCCAGCCCCTTCCCCTGGCCGACCTTCCGCAAAGACGAACAGAACACCGGCCGGCTTGCCGGCAGCAGCCTGCGCGAGCCGCTGGCCATCCAGTGGCAGCGCGAATACCGCTTGACCGGCACGCACAACGCCTCCTGCCCGGTGCTGGACGACGACCGCGTTTACATCGCCTCCCAGGACGGCTACGTGGCGTGCTTCGGGCAGATTGACCCGGACGCCACCGGCTACTCCCGGGGCGTCACCAGCCAGTTCTCCGATTCCACCATCGCCCTTTACGGCGACTATCTGGTTGTGGGCGGGGCCGGGGCATACTACATCCTTGACCGCGAAGCGGGCACCGGCCGGGGCCAGTACGACCTCCCCAGCGGCCTGCCGGTGAAGTCCTCCCCGCTGGTGGTGGATGGCGTCGCTTACGCGGGCGACCTGGATGGCAACGTCCACGCCTTTGATGTCACTGACGGCAGCGAAATATGGTCGGTCAGCCTGGGTTCCGGCGCCATCAACTGTGCGCCGGTCACTGATGGCGCCTACATTTATCTGGCCAGCCGCAACGGCTACCTCCATAAGCTGGACCGCGAAACCGGCGAAGAGGTTCTGCGGTCACCGGCGGATTACGGCACCATCAGCACCTCCTCGCCGGTTCTCTACCCCCCCGAGTCCCCAACACTGCTGCTCATAGGCACTGACTTTGTGGAAGGAGGGGAAAACGGCGCCTACGCGGTGCGCCTCTCTGACCTCACCACCGTCGCCGTTTATATTACCGATTTCGGGGTGGAGGGCTCTCCACTGGTGGTTGCGCGGGGCGATGTGGACATGGTGCTGGTAGGACAGGGGAGCTACAGCTCCACGCCTCCGGTCAACACCGGCAAGGTCGCCGCCTACGATCTTCAGACCGGTGCGCTGCTGTGGCAAACGCCGGACATCGGCCGGATATACGCTTCGCCGGTGGCCTCCGACACCCGCATTTTTGTGGGCTCGCAAAACGGCAACTTCTATGTGCTGGACTTCTACGGTGGAATCAAGCAAACGGTGGACCTCGGCGCGCCGGTTCACTCCAGCGCCGCGCTCATCGCCGACCGCGTGTATGTGACCAACTCCAACTCCGTGCTCACTATGCTCCAGATGAACCCGGATACAACCGCGCCGGTATGGATGGGCGCTGAGGGGATCCGCGCCGTATCCACCGGCTTCGGCGAAGCCACTGTAAGCTGGGACTACGCCACCGACGGCTTCTACGGCCGCGATGTTTACTACCACCTCTGTTACGGGACCACGGCGGACTTTGACTGGGAGAACCCCCAGGTCAGGAACATTGCGGACACCGGGGCCGCCACCCACTCCTATACTGTCGGCGGCCTGGACGATGGCGAGCGCTACTATTTCGCCGTGCGCACATCCGACCGGCGGCTGGACGACGACCCCAACCTGGACGCCAACGACCGGTTCCTCGGCGCCACTCCCCCGTGGAATGTGTTGGATGAGGTGGTGGTCGGGGTGGATGTGCCCGATATCTGGAGCATAACTTACTTTGACGCGGCTGAAGGAGCGGGCTTCGTGGAGTTTGCGCTTGGCTCCCAGGATCCCGCTGGCGGCGACGACACTGGAAACCTCTACTACCTGCGGTGGAATGGCGCGCCGGATGTGTTTGAGGGACCTGTTCTCTCTCCGGCGCCGGACGGCTTCGGTCTTCCCCGCCAGGTGGAGCTGTCCCACGGGTTCTCGGGCGAGCCGGTCATCTCCTTCTCCGGCTGGGACCATTACCGCACGGCCACCCGCACTGCGCCGGACACCTGGGATATCAATGCGCTAACTGCGATTGCACTTCCTACCCAGCCCGTGGTCTCCACTGCCTTCGGCGACAGCCTCCGCCTCCAGGCGTGCTCGGAGGAGCTCGTTCCCTTCCCTACGGACGAGATTATCAACCTGCTGGCCCGGCGGGGAGACGCCGGCAGTTGGGAGAGCTTTGAAGAACCGGATGCCGCCACCGAAAAGACCATGCACCTGAAGTCCCTCATCGCCGACTTCGGCTCCGGCGAGGAGCAGCTCGTGCTGTACGAGAAGGCGCTGGAGCACTTCACGGCCAGCACCTTCCCCAGCCGGGGGGAGCTGTGGCTGGCGCGGTATGCGGACGACGCCTGGAGCGTGGAGCTGCTGGATGCCGGCGAGAACACCGGCGCAAGCAACACCGGGCGGAACTTTGCGACGCTGTTTGCGGGGCAAACGCTGCACCTGGCTTATCTGGACTTGAACTCCAGTCCTTTGACGCCGCTGGCCTTTGTCCGCTATGCCAGCTATGATGGGTTGTCCTTCGCCGCTGAGAACGCCTTCCCGGTGGACCTGCCGAACCCTGAAGCCAAGGCGGCCAACTACTACCACAACGTTGACCTGGCTTTGCTTGAGGGCCGGCCTGCGATTGCGGCCTTCTCGCGGCAGAGCGACCCGCCGGACGACACCACGGCGTTCCACTGGGCGGACGTGTACTTCGGCTGGCGCCAGGCTCCCGGAAGCTGGGATAGCGAAGTGGTGGTGGAGGGTGTCCCGCTCTACCTCCACTACAACGCGCCCATTGCGCTCGTTCCCGAGAACGTGGTCGGCGGCTACCCGCTGCTTATTTACGCCAGCGGCCCTCTGCGCGCCGACCGCTTGGTCATCTGGCAGCGCGGGCCGCTGGCGCCTTAAGCGCGTGGAGTGCTTTACATACCCGCGCGCAACTCCTATACTACCCGCGTGGGGCACCTTCTCGGCGTTTTCGACTTCCTTGGCGCGATTATCATCTACTTCGCGCGGACGCTGGGTTACCTGTTCACCGGCAAGCTCAACCTCCGCCTGACCGCCCGCCAGATGGAATTCCTCGGCGTCAATACCATCCCGCTGGCGGTGCTGGTTCTCTCCTTCGTCGGCGCCACCATGTGCTACCTGCTGGCGGAAGAGCTGGGCAAGCGGGGGGCCGAAGGCTACACCGGCGGATTCCTGCTGGTGGGCCTGCTGCGCGAGTTTATCCCGGTGCTCACCGGGGTAGTGATGGCGGGCAAAGCCGGCGCGGCGATTACCAGCGAAATCGGCTCAATGAAGATCTCCTCGCAAATTGACGCCTTGCGCGCCCTGTCCACCGACCCGCACTGGTTTCTGACCGCGCCGAGGGTAATCGCGCTGTTGGTGATGCTCCCGCTGGTGGGGACCTTTGCCGGCGTCTCCGGGTTCTACGCCGGGTACGCGATGGCGCACTACAAGATAGGCATCAGCTACGCGAGTTTCACTTCCAACCTGACGGCCTTCACGGCCGCCAACGACTTCTACGCTTGCCTGGTGAAGTGCCTGGTTTTTGGCGCCGTCGTGGCCACCGTCGGGTGCTTCATGGGATACCGCGTGAAGGGCGGGGCGGCCGGCGTGGGGCGCGAGGTCACCAATTCAGTGGTGGTCAGTATTGTCATGATATTCGGCCTTGATCTGGTACTGCTGCCGATTCTGTTCTGAACATGCTGCGGCTGGAGGACATCCGGGCGGGCTACGGTGACACCGAGATTCTGCACGGCGTCAGCCTGGTGGCGGAGGAGCGGGTGACGACCGCCATTGTCGGGGCTTCCGGAAGCGGCAAGAGCACGCTGCTCAAGGTGATAATGGGCTTCCTCAGGCCCTGGGCCGGGAAGCTGTTCATCGCCGGAGAAGATGTCACCCACATGCGCGACCGCGAGTTTGAGCGCCACCGCACCAAGATGGGCTTGGTGTTTCAGGACTCGGCCCTGTTCGACTCGCTCACCGTCGCCGAGAACGTGGGTTTCTTCCCTTACTACCATGAGAAGAAGCCCTGGCGGGTCGTGGTGAAGATGGTGAAGGAGATGCTGGAACTGCTGGACCTGCCGGGCGTCGAGAACAAGTACCCGTCTGAGCTATCCGGCGGAATGCGCCGCCGGGTCGCGCTCGGGCGGACGCTGATTTACCGGCCCAAGATACTGCTATACGACGAGCCGACCACGGGGCTTGACCCTACTATGATCGGCCACGTGGATGACATCATCCGCGAGATGAATGAGAAGTTCCAGGTGACCTCAATTCTGGTTTCGCACGACCTGGAGAGCGTGCTGGATGTGGCCGAACGGGTATTCCTGGTGCATGAGGGAGTCGCGCTGGACGTGGGCGAGCCCAGCAATCTGCTGACCAGCGAGGACCCCGAGGTGCGCCGCTTCACCAAGAGCTGGCGCGAGCACGTGGAGATGTACCGCCGGCTGATGCATCCCGAGCTGTACGACGCTGGAGAGGCTACTGAAGGAGGAAGTGTATGAGGGGAATCACCTACCAGATCAAAGTCGGTCTGGTTGTAGTTGTCGGGATCATCTTGGCGATTGCTGCCTATCGCGGGGTGTTGGAGTTGAACCGTGAGTCCGGCTACACAGTGATAGTGGAGTTTGAAAACGCGCGCGGCATCAAGAAGGGCACCTCGGTCCAGCGGGCCGGCACGGATGTCGGCTGGGTTGGCAGCGTGAAACTCAATCCCGACCGCGGGGTGGCCGTGGCGGAGGTGAACATCTTCCCCGGAATCACTTTCCCGGCGGACGCCAAGTTCTTTATCATGTCCGAAGGCTTGATTGAGGAGAAGTACCTTGCCATCCGCGACAACCCCAACCCTGACCCGCTGGCGGGCGACGCCGAGCCGGGGCAAGTGTTCCAGGGCAAGCCCGACCCCGGCCTGACCGACATGATCTCCAACGCGAATCTTGCCCTGGTGAAGGTCAACACGCTGCTGGATGTGGTGGAGGACTTCATGGGCGAGGACAAGCTGGGCGGCCTCATCAGCGACCTGGCGATGCAGCTCAGCGATACCGTGGAAGTGGCCAATAGGATGCTCGTGCGCGCCGACCGGCTGATTGCCATCAATGAAGGCAAGGTGACTTCCACTATGACCAACGTCCACGATCTCAGCGAGGACATGCTCGCGCTGACGGGCGAACTGCGCGGAACCGTAGAGTCAATGGACTTGGGCACCCGCATGGACGCATTGCTCAGCGATGTGGACACCTTGCTCACCAATATGAACGAGATATCCGGGGACATACGCGAAATCAGCGGCGATGACAAGGTCAGGCAGGACATCAAGGACAGCATCGCGCTGACCCGATCCACGCTGGTAGAAGCGGAAAGGACGCTGCGGACCATGCGCGGAACCCTGGAGAGGGTGAACGAGAAAATAGACAACTTCGGTCCTGTCGGTTTCAAGGGCAAGGTCAATATCCGCAACGAGAGCGTCCACCAGATGAACCGCAGCGACAGTGCTTATGTGGATGTGAAGACGCGCCTGCGGGTAGGCGACAACGCCTATGACCTGGGGGTGGAGAACATCGGCGGCGGGACGCCGGAGAAGGTCGGCGTCACCGCGCAGGCCGGGGTTTACATGAATGACTCGCTGCTGTTCCGCGGCGGCATCTTCCGCTCGGAGTTCGGCTTGGGATTTGACTACTCCCGGGACGGCGGCTTGGGACTGGCTGGCGACCTGTACGACCTGAACGACCCCAAGCTCAATTCCTATTTGACTTTTCCGCTGAGTGACCGTTACAGCGCGCTCTTGGGCCTTGAAGACATCGGCGACGAGAACCAGGTGAACGCGGGAGTGCAGCTCTCGTTCTGAAGTGAGAAGATGGCGAAAAGCTCTGGTTGCTGCCATCACGGTTGCACTGGTCATCGTGCTTGCGCTGGTGCTTCTGCTGACCGCCGGCCGCGAGTTGCTCCTGCGGCGGCTGGCTGCGATGGACTTTGACACGCCGGTAGGCCGGCTTGCCTTTGACGATATTACGCTCCACCGCGGCAGCGTCACCCTCACCCGTCCCCGGCTGGAGCACCCGGATACGGGCGAGGATTACCTTGCGGCTGACGAAGTCTCCATCGGCGCTTCCTGGCTGGACATGCTGCGCAACCTGGCGGGCAAGCGGTCGCTCACTGTGACCGTCAAGGGTCTGGACACTGCGGTGGAGTACCGGGGAAAGGGCCGGTGGAGCTTCTCTGAGATGCTGGAGGAGCTGCCGGAGCCGGCCGAATCCAGGCTGGAGACGCTGAATCTGCTGTTGAGCGATGCGGCGGTTACGCTGAGGCTAACGCCCTCCGCGCTGGAAGAGATCAACGGCCTGATTGATGAGAAGCTGAATCAACCCCGAGAGGAAGCATGGAGCAAGCTCACTGCATGGATGGAGTCTTACGACGCCGTGCTGGCGGAGAGCTTCGCGGCCAGCCTGCGCCGCGCATCTCGCCAGCCGCTGGTTGAGGTGGAGGACTCCCTGCGCGTCTCCTTTGAGGCGGATCTCACGCTCAGGCCGGTGAAGCAGTCTTATGAAGGCGTCATCCAGCTTAGGGAGCCTGTGCCGCTTTCGCTCAAGCTGGAGGGCCGCACGGGTAGCCCCTCTTTCCGGGTGGAGGCGTCGGCGCGCTCCGTCAGGCTGGCGGGTCTGCCCTTCATCGTCGCGGACGCCGGCCTCTGGGACCTCTCGGAAGCCGCCGTCGGCCAGTTCAAAGCCGTGGTTTCCTCCGAAGGCAGCCTCCGGCTGCAGGAGTTCGCAGCGGAGCTCTCGGGCCTTGCGCTGTTCCCCGGCGCCGCCTCACGCCTTGACATTGAGGCGCTCAGGGGCTCAACCGGCTCCGGCGGCACTGTCATTGCCCTTGACGGGCGAGCCGGTGGCGGGCCGTTTGCCGTCGGTCTTGATACCTCCAGCGGGAAGGGGCTTCACGCCGGGTTCAACCTGCCCGGTCTTGGGGTGTTCGTTGCCAGCGTCGCCGGCGTGTCCGCCGGGAGTTTGCGGCTGACGGCGGAAGCGGACTGGCCGTTGGCGCTGGCCGGGTCTGATGTCACTGCGGACGTCAGCTTGACCGGCCTCAGCCACAATGGAATGGTGCTGGC
>CAZXPM010000019.1:7181-16794 GCA_964643155.1 uncultured Planctomycetales bacterium
CATCACGGCTGCGCAGTCCGGCCGCGAGTTCCTCTCGGCGGAGCTGGCGGTTGCCGGGGCGGAAGTCAACGGAACCGCCAGGATTACGGCAGCGCCGTCCGCTCTGCCTCAGAGCGTGAAAGACCTCCACCCTGCAATCGCGCGCCTGAAGGGTGCCGACATCTCGCTCAAGGGGATAGTTGACGTGGACGCGAAGCGGGTGGTTGGGCGCACCCAAAGCGCTGTCATAGAACTGACCGGCGGCACTCTCACTTCACCCGGCGTCAGCTTTGACTTGAGCACGGACGCGGCCACTCTCCTGGCGCCGCAGTTGGTGTTCCGGCCGCGCTGGCCGGCCAACGCCGCGGTGCCGCCGGAACATCTGCCCTCCCGCATTTCTGCTTCTCTGGATTTGCAGGCGAGCCGCACTGAGCGCGGATGGCGTCTGCGGGCGAGCTCGTCGGGCCGGGCCGAGATCGGGGATGAACGCCTGTACTTCCGAACCTATGGCGGCGGCACTGCCGGTGACTTCACCGCGCAGGCGACGTTCTTCGGCGTACTGGGAAGCGAGCCGCTGTGGGCTTCCGCTGGCGCAAGCTCCAGCGACGGCCGGATTGACCTCGCGCTCGCCGGCCGCTATGCAACGGCGGCCGTTTCGCTGGAGGGAACGATGGGGCGGGACGGCAACGGATTGCTGGCCGGTTACGAGGTAAAGGACCTCTCCCTGCGCCCCTGGCTGGGCTCCTTGATTGCCCTGGACCCGGTCACTGCGTGCGGCACCGTCACCGGGACCGTCTTCCAGCCGTTCATCCACGGCACAGCGTTTGCCGATCGTGTCAGCGCGACCATCGCGGGCAGGCCGCTGACCGCTTACGAGGTGTCCGCGGAGTATTCCGTGGCCGCCGGGCGGGTCGACCTGGAGAGAGGCTGCGCCCGCATCGGCGGAGAGCTCATCAACGCCGACGGCTGGCTGACGGCGGACGAGTTCAGCCTCAGGCTGGAAGACGACAGCTTCTCACTGGCTGGCGCGGTTGACCGCCTCTACCCGGAATTCAGCCTGCCCGCCACGGGAGACGGGCGGCTGGTGGTGAATGCGCACGGGCCCTATGCGTCGCCGGTGGTGGCCTGCAGCTACCTGCAGCAGGGCGGCAGTGTCGGCGGTGAAGAGCTGCACGAGTTCGTGGTGGACGCGGAGTTCAGCAGCAGCGGGCTCACGGTCCATCGCGGCGCCGTCCGCCTGGGCGGCGGTTCGCTGAAGACCAGCGGTTCCTGGCGGCTGGCAGACGGCCGCAGCAGCGACTGGACCCTGAAGCTGGAGCGCTTCCCGGTTGAGCCCTGGGCGGAAGCGGTCCCGGCCCTGGCGAAGCTGGGCCTGAAGGGCGGGATTACGGGAGAGATGGTAAGCCGGGGAAGCCCGGAGGCGCCGGTGGTGCAGGGGAAGGCCTCGCTGGAAAACGGCGCGGTGCTGAACACTCCCATAGACGAAGCCATCCTGTCCTTCAACATCCAGCCTGACGGCATCCGGGTTGACAGCTTTCAGGCGTACAACGACGAGACTATTGTCTCCGCATCCGGCTTCTGGAGCTGGAAGCCGGAAGATACGATGATAGACCTCTACGTCCCCTACCTGGACCTGGGGATGCTGGAGCAACTGGTGCCCGATTCCTTTGGGCCGCTCTCTGGCGGCGTCGGCTTGATCATTGCAGTCACCAGCGACGAACAGGGGCGGCCCGCGCTGGAGGGATCCTTCCACTCCGCGGACGAGCGCGGAGTCAGCGTCGGCGGCATTGTGGCCGACAGCGTCTCCGGCAACCTGCGCTTCTCCTCCGGGGTGCTGGAGCTGCGGGACGCTTCCATTGCCTCCAACGGCTCCAACCTCTATGCGAACGGAGTTGTACCGGTTCCCGGGCTCAGTGACACTTTCAACCTTCACGTCAGCGCCCAGGACTTTGCGTTGGGCGGCACCCGGCCGCTGTTCCCGCTGGAGAACATCGCCTACGCGGGAAAGCTGAGCTGCGAGCTTGACATCGCCGGCACGCTGGCAGACCCGCTGGTCTACGGGAGTGCAAAGATAGACCTGAGCGGCCTGGGCTACCGCGACATGCTCGCGCTGGCGAGCCTCAGCGCGGACATCAAGATTGACGGGCGGACGGTGACGGGCGAGGGTGCGGTGCTCCGGCCCACCAATAGCGGAGGCGGCAACAACCTTGCGCGCCTGGATATCGCGCGCGTCCAGTTCGCTCCCGGCTTTGGTGCCATAGAAGCAATGGATCTGGAGCTCGATCTCAGTGCTCTGGAGCTGCTGGAGATAAAGGGCTTATTCAAAGGCGGCCTGGACGGGCGGGTCTCGGTCAACAAGGAGTTCCGGGAGCAGCCCATCGTCGTCTCCGGCGAAGTCGCCATCCGGCCCGGTGCCATGGCGCAGCTTCCAACTCTGGCGGCGGCCGAGCCGGTGACCGGGCCGCTCAATGCCCATCTTGACCTGGGGCTGATGGTGCGTCCCGAATGCTGGGTCAAGTACCGGCCGCTGATGATGGAGGTGGCGCTGCACAGCCCTGAGCCGATACACCCTACCGGCACCATGCAGCAGCCGCAGGTTGCGGGGCGGCTTGACGTGACCCGGGGGTCGCTGCTGATACTCAACCGCATCGTCCGGCTCACCGAGGTGGACGAACCAGCGAAGATCGTAATGCAACCGGAGTACGGTCTGGCGCCGCACCTGTTTGGCACGGCTGCGGTGGAGCTTCCCGGAGTGCTGCGGTCAGGCCGTGGTGACCTGCCGGTGGAGGTCTTGCCCAGCGAGCTCCCCCTGGCGCCGACAGGCGAGGATCTCACCATCTACTTCCGCTTTCACGATATGCCGCTGGCGGCGCTCATGGACGAGCAGAATCTTGACGAGATTGATATGTACTCCCACCCGCCGCTTGCCCGCGATACCCTGCTGGTCTATCTGCTTGGCGGGCCGGGCCTGGACTTCACCCGCAGCGGCATGCAGACTTTCCTCGGGAGCGAGGCGCTGGCCTTTACCGGTTCGCGCCTTTCGCGCTTCCTGGAAGAGAGTCTGGACTTCAAGCGCTTTGAAGTCCGCGCCCTTTCCAGCGACCTGACCAGCGAGAGCGGCGCACCGTTCCTGGTAAACGTGGAAAAGGAGCTGTTCCCTGGCTTCACCGTCAACTACCTGCGGACCTTCCTTTCCGAAGTGGACCAGCGCGAAGAGTACGGCGGGAAGTACTATTTCTATGAGCGCTACGGCGGGCGTGCCTTTGCCGAGTTCATCTGGCGCGAGCGCGGCCAGGTGCAGGGGGAATGGGTGGCCAACGTGGGCGTGAATATCCGCTTCTGAGGTGGCGACAATGGCGGACACACCGGTGTTTCTGGACAACGACTATTGCTTCGCCTGTGGAACCAGGAACCCCTTCGGGCTGCACCTGCGGTTCGCGGTGGAGGGCGAGACGATAACGGCGCGGTTCACCCCCGGGCCGCATCTTCAGGGCTTCGCCGGCGTGCTGCACGGCGGCATCTCCACCACAGTGCTGGATGATGTGATGAACAACCTGGTCACCCGGACATGCGGGGAGATTGTGGTCACCGCCACGATGGAGACCCGGTTCCGGCGGCCGGTGCCGGTGGGCAAGGAGCTTGTTTGCAGCGCCCGGCTGGTGGAGCGGCGTGGGCGGTTCTTCCGCGCCGAAGCGCAGCTCAGGCAGGCGGACGGGGAAGAGGTTCTGGTGGAAGGGAGGTGCCTGATGGTGTTGGCGAACGGGCTGGACACGGCCAGCGGCTAGCTCAAGGCCAGCCGCCCCTGTTCAACCGCGTGCACGTGCGCCAGCTCCCGGATGCCCTGGTGGGCCATGTACTTGAGGTAGATGTTCAGAATCACCGTGGTAGCGTAGGCGTCGCCGAAAGCGCGGTGCCGGTTCTTGATCTCAATCCCGAAGAAGTCCGCGATGGTTGAAAGGCTATGGCTCGGCAGCCACGGCAGCAAGTGCTTCCCCAGTTTCCGGGTGCACAGCACATCGTTCTTAAGCTCCTTTCCCAGCTCGCGCAGCAGCGACGCCCGCAGGAATCCCGCGTCAAAGTCCGCATGGTGAGCCACGAACACGGTTCCCTCCAGGAACTCCAGGAAGCCGGGCAGGACTTCCGCAATCGTCGGGTGGCTGTCAACCATCTCCTCGGTGATGCCGGTCAGCCGCGTGATGAAAGGTGGAATGCGCCGCTCGGGATTCACCAGGGTGTTAAACTCGCGGGTAACAGTGCCGCCTCTCACGACGAAGCACGCGATTTCAATTATGCGTTCTTCCTCCGGCTGGCCGCCCGTAGTCTCCAGGTCAACTACCGCAAACTCCGTCAGTTCGAGTTCGCTCTCCCCCTTTTGGGGGATGAGCTGAAACCTCTTTCGCGGGAGCGACACTACCCAGATTTTAACACAGTGTGGCGTCCGCCCGCTATAATGCGCCTGTGTCGGCGCCGCGGAAAAAGCAGATTGCCGGTGCCCTCAGGCTGCTGGAGGAGAGGTACCCGGCGCATCCCCTGCGCATCAACCGGCGTACGCGCCCCTTCCGCACTCTGGTGTCAACTCTGATGAGCGCCCGCACCAAAGACCCTGTAACCGTGGAGGCCACCAGGCGCCTGTTTGCTGAAATCGCCACGCCGAGGGAATTGCTGGAGCTGCCGGAGAGCCGCATCGCCGAGCTCATCTACCCCGTCGGCTTCTACAAGACCAAGGCCAGGCACCTGCGAGAGCTCGCCCGCATCCTGCTTGAGCGCTTCGGCGGCGAGGTGCCGCAGAAGCGGGAGGAGCTGATGGAGCTGCCTGGCGTCGGCCGCAAGACGGCAAACCTCATCCTCTCAGTCGCCTTTGGCGTGCCTGCCATCTGCGTGGACACCCACGTGCACCGCATCAGCAACCGCCTGGGCTGGGTGGCGACCGACACGGTGGACGAGACCGAAAAGGCGCTGGCAAAGCTGCTGCCCCGGGACAAGTGGGCAGTCATCAACCGCGTGCTGGTCAACCACGGCCAGCAAACCTGCCACCCGACCTCCCCCCGCTGCAGCGAATGCCTGCTCGCGGAAATTTGCCCCCGAATCGGCGTGACTCACCGGCGCTAACCCGTGAGTTGCGTGTTATAATCCAGCGGGATGGACTATCTCCTGTTAGCGCTCATCGTTGTGCTCACGGCGTTCGTGGTGAACCTCTACCTCACCCTGCGCCATTACCAGCGCATAGACTACAAGGCCATCCTCAACGACGAGCTGCGCATGAAGGCGCTGGACCACCGGCTGGACCAGGTCTGCCGGCTGGTGCAGGAAGCCCAGCTTGAACGAGTGCGCCTGCGCAACGAAGTGGAGAGCCTGCTCAACCGGGCGAAGGAACCGCGCGAGGCTCCCGGCGACAAGCCGGCGGTGCGGGAACCGGTGGCGACGGCGGTGGAGTTCACTTCTGCGGTTTACCAGGAAGCGCAGCGCATGCTGGAGGCCAAGGAAGAGCCGTGGAAGGTTGCGATGACGCTCAGGCTTTCCATGAGCGAAGTGGAGACCATCGCCCGGCTGAAAGAAGTTCAGGACTACACGCGCCCTGACCGCTCCTTTGAGGCCTAGTCTTCCTTCGGCTTTTCTGGTTGCGCGGGTCCGGCCGTGTCGGCTATTTCCGACGCCTTGGGAATGCCGATCTTCGCCCGCAACTCCGGCGGGAACTCCGAGTACTTCTCCACCTCCGCCTCGGTGCCGTAGTAAAGATACCACTTGCCGCCGTCCCGGACCCACATCACCGGCTCACTGCCGACCAGCGGCTCGTCCGGCCGTCCCTCCACCCAGGTGAGGGCGAAGTTACCCTCAATCCGCGTACGGATGGAAGAGAGCCTCGGCGTTTCTCGGCTCACGCCCGGCGGCTTCTGCCGCTTCCCGTATTCCGCCACTTCTTCCTTGCTGAATCGCTGTTCTAGCTCCGTGCGGAAGGCCGGCGAGATGTAGTTCAGGATGGTCTCCTGGGGCCGCTGCCCCAGCATGTAGCTGTAGAAGTCCGCCGCCCGCCGCTCCAGCCCCCCGCCGCCGCAGGAGGCGAGGAGGAGGATCAGCAGCACAATCGTACCGACCAGTGAGTCCCGGTGCAACATTCAGCAGGCAATTGTAGCATCTTACTCATCCTTACAGATGAAGTAATACCGAAGCAGAAAGACCGTTCTCTTTGACAGCCACTCCACCATGGAGTAGTCGAGTTCGTTGATGTTCTTGACCCTCCTATTCCCTGTCTCCTCGACTAGCACCTTGATTGTCTCCTTCTCAAGCAATGGATTCGGCTTGGGGCTCTGGTCCCTCGCTTTCAGACGGGTTTCCATGTATGTCCGGTAGATGGGCCGTTTCTCGATGACAAGTGGAAAGAGTGGATGGTCACTCTCGATTGCCGCGCGAATCTCTTCGTCCGCCAAGAGATTCCGTTCTGAGAGCTTGTTCTTCTCCACGAAATCGCTCCCCTCGTGCAGGTAACTCTCTTGATACTCCCTCAGGATTGTCCTTCTCTCAGCTTCATATTCACCAACATCGTTCTGCTGACTGTCATGTAGCAGTGAGTACTCTCGCCCAATCTTCTCAGACACCACTCTCCTGTTCAGCAGAACCTCACAGAGTTTTCTCTGAACAGGAGATGGTGAGGTGTCATGAGAGTTGTCAAGCCAGTCATGTATTCGTTGCATGAAGTAATGGTCGTCGAACCGGCTGAAGAGCCCAGAGCCAATCCACTCCCCGAGTTCATTGATTCCCGGTAGGAGACCTTTGTCCAACAACCACTTAGCGATGATCTGAGCGATGTAATCGTAAATGAGGCGCTTTTTGTGATACAGGATCTGCAAGTAGTAGAAGTGCCTAGCCAATACGAAGTGCTCTACGGTGTGAAGAGCTTTCCGGTTGACGCAAAGGAGCTTAATATCATCCTCAGCTATCTCCAGCGAGAGGTTGCGAAGCAGATATGTTAACGCGAACTCACCATAGTTGATGCCGGTGGCCTTAGCATCTCGCCTTAAGTAGTCCATTGTGTCTACATCAAGGTCGGAATGGACTATCTGGTTTAGGTGAACACTCTGATGATGGCCCCTGATTAGCTGAGCGACTTCCGTTGGATCGACGCCACAATCCCTAACCCTGTCGGCAATTGAGCTGTGTGTCACCAGATGGGAAGACATTATCTCGTGCGGGCTTGGTCGTTGCTCGCTTGTAGCGGAGTAATCCAAGAAGTCTATCTGTGGCGGTAACGTTGTTCCATCAGACAAGTTAGGAGGAACTAAGCGTCTATTAAGCTCGGTTTCGTACACGCTTTCTAGCGAATGAGAAAGAGGGAAATGCCCAATGTCATGCATCAATGCAGCAATCCTCAATAATCTCCTCTCTGCTATCGGGAGGCCAAGCTCATGAGCTAGCAGTCCGGCAAGGTGTGCAACCCCAAGCGAATGTGAGAATCTGGTGTGAGTTGCGCCAGGGAACACATAATGGGCAAGCGCGAGTTGGCTGACTCTCCTCAGGCGCTGGAAATACGGATGCTGGATGACCTCGCGTTCCTCATCAGTGAAGTCAATCAGCCCATACAGGTCATCATAGATGCGCACCGAGACTCCTACTCGACTTCAGAGCGCAGATAGCCCCTGCTGGTTAGAAAGGTCAATGCTCTCTTGATTTCTTCTTCGCGGCCTTTTAGCTTGGGCTTTGCGGTCATAACTGCTGCAACAACTCGTTCGGGCTCAGAATACCCTTTGGCAAAGAACAGCGTTGTACCTAGGATCTCCAGCGCCAATACCTCGTCAAGTTCGCCTTCCCTTCTGAAATCCTCGCAGTCTGTTCTGATTTCATCGACCTTGTCGGTGACTTCTTCACTCAGTCTCCCCGAGCTAATGTCGGAGTCTCTTGCAGCAAGTTCATAGTAGTCCCGCGAAAGCCCAGGTGAGTACGGCCCATGGATATACATGCCGTATCCATAGAGCAGGTCGGCCTTATATAACTTGTTCTGGAGCAAATGAACGAGTTTCTGCGCCTTAATGCGTTCACTTAGGCCGTCCTCTCGGTCTAGTTTGGGTATTTCAATATGCCACCTTTCCAGCAATGCTTTTAATACCGATAATTCCACAGTGTCCCCCGACGAGTGACTTAGTCGCTGCTATCCTAATGGTTTACATAAGTTTAGTCAAGTCTTGATTTTAGTCCATACTCCCCGAGACCCGCAGGCCGTGGCCTCTGGCGGCGCGGATGGCCTCTTCGTAGCCCGCGTCAGCGTGGCGCATCACGCCCGTCCCCGGGTCAGTGGTGAGCACCCGCGAGAGCTTCTCCGCCTGCGCGTCCGTCCCGTCCGCCACGACGACCATCCCCGCGTGCAGGCTGTAGCCGATGCCCACGCCGCCGCCATGGTGGAAGCTCACCCAGCTCGCGCCGCTGACGGCGTTCAGCAGCGCGTTCAGCACCGGCCAGTCGGCGATGGCGTCGCTGCCGTCCTTCATGCCCTCGGTTTCGCGGAAGGGGCTGGCCACGCTGCCGGCATCCAGGTGGTCGCGGCCGATAACGATGGGCGCCTTCACCTGGCCGGACTTCACCAGGTCGTTGAACATCAGCCCCGCCAGGTCGCGCTCGCCGTACCCCAGCCAGCAGATGCGTGACGGCAGACCCTGGAACGCCACTTTCTCGGCCGCCATTTTCAGCCAGCGCTTGAGGTGTTCCTTCTCCGGGAACAGCTTCATCAGCTCGCGGTCGGTGGTGTAGATGTCCTCCGGGTCTCCGGACAGCGCCACCCATCGGAACGGTCCCTGACCCTTGCAGAACAGCGGCCGGATATACGCCGGCACAAACCCCGGATAGTCAAAGGCCTCGTCCATCCCGCGGTGCTCCTTCACCTGCCCGCGGATGTTGTTGCCGTAGTCAAACACCACCGAGCCGCTTTCCAGGAACTCCAGCATCGCGCGCACCTGCCGCGCCATGGAGTCCCATGCCAGCTCTCGGTAGCTCTCCGGGTCGCGGGCGCGCAGCTCCAGGGCCTCCTCGTAGCTCATTCCGCCCGGCACATAGCCGTTAAGCTCGTCGTGCGCGCTGGTCTGGTCGGTGACGATGTCCGGGGTGAAGCCGCGCTCCACCAGCTCTGGATGCGTGTCCGCCGCGTTGCCGCGAAGCCCGATGGAGAGCGGACGCCGCTCCGCCTTCGCGCGGTGCGCCAGCTCCAGCGCCTCGTCCACGGATTCCGTCATCACATCCAGGTACTTCGTCTGCAGCCGCCGTTCAATCCGCGCAGGGTCAACCTCCACGATGAGGGCCACGCCGCCGTTGAAGGTGACCGCCAGCGGCTGCGCGCCGCCCATGCCGCCCAGTCCGGCGGTCAGGGTGATGGTGCCCTCCAGGCTGCCGCCGAAGTGCTTGTTGGCGATGGCCGCCAGCGTCTCGTAGGTGCCCTGCAGTATGCCCTGGGTGCCGATGTAGATCCAGCTTCCCGCGGTCATCTGCCCGTACATGGTGAGCCCCATGCGCTCGTATTCGCGGAAGTGGCTCCAGTCCGCCCAGTGCGGGACGATGTTGCTGTTGGCGATGAGCACACGCGGCGCCCATTCGTGCGAGCGGAAGATGCCCACTGCCTTGCCCGACTGCACCAGCAGCGTCTCGTCCTTCTCCA
>CAZXPM010000019.1:16804-17430 GCA_964643155.1 uncultured Planctomycetales bacterium
TTCTCCACCTCCTTGAGCGCCCGGAGAATGCCGTCAAAGCACTCCCAGCTGCGCGCAGCCCGGCCGGTGCCGCCATAGACGACTAGGTCGTCCGGCTTCTCGGCAACCTCGGGGCTCACGTTGTGCTGGATCATCCGGTAGGCCGCTTCCTGCACCCAGCCCTTGCAGGAGAGCTGTGTGCCCGTGGGCGGACGAACCACCCGCGGCTTTGCATGTGTGCGAGTTCCGGCCATGGTTAACCCTCCGCCGCCTATTGTAGCACCGGGCGACTGTTCGCCTACTCCACCTTCTCCACCAGCGTGAGCTTGATGCGGTTGCGGTCAAGGCTGAGGATGGTGAACTTCAGTCCGTTGATGTGGATGAGGTCGCCTTTGCGCGGAATGCGCCCGAACTTGCTGTAGAGCAGCCCTCCCAGCGTGTCCGCGCCTTCGCCGTCCAGCTCCAGCTCCGTCTCCTCTGTGAACTCCTCTATGGGGATGGAAGCGTTCACCACGAAGCTGCCGTCCTCCTTGCGGTACACCGCCTGGCTCTCGTCATCGTATTCGTCCTGAATCTCGCCGACTATCTCCTCCAGCACGTCCTCAATCGTCACCAGCCCGGCGGTGCCGCCGTACTCGTCGGTGACG
>CAZXPM010000020.1:0-17313 GCA_964643155.1 uncultured Planctomycetales bacterium
CTCCCAGTCCAATGCGCCCTTCCAGCGCGAACGCGCCGCACTCAATTAGCGCCAGCAGTTCATTGAATCCGACTGACTTCAGCAGCTTGCGCACCAGCGCAGCAGACACTCTGGTGCGTTTGCGGGGGAGCATCATCCGCACAACTTCCAGCTCGCGCCTGAGCTCGGGAGGTGCGTTGCCCCCGGTGGGGTAAAGGGTGAGGGTGCTTCTCTTGCCGGTGTTGCCGAAGGATGCGAGGGCGAACATCTCGCTGGGTGAGCACATGGCCAGACAGGAGAAGAAGATCAAGAGCTTGCCGAAGGGCGGATGAACCGGGGGGCCGGCGACCATTCCCAGGATTGGCTTGAGCGTGGCCGCTCGCCCGCCTGCGGCACGGCCGTCCTCAACCTTTGCCACGACGCCCAGGTCAAACCCGTTACGGAAGGGCACCGCCACCAGGCTTCCCGCTGCCACCCTGAAACGCCTGGGGACTGTGTAGCTGAACGGCTGGAACGCTGGACTCTGCGTCAGGAGATAGACTTCAGCGGTCGGCACCGTCCCATCCCAAGGTTGATTTATATTTGAGTCTAGCCGGAGGGCGTTTCGTCCTCGCCCACATTGAACAGGTTGGCTTTGATGGTGAACCTGGGCAGCTCACGCGTGTAAAGCTCGTTGAGGTAATCGTCAATGTAGCGCTGAACCTGCAGGTCGCGGAGCGTGGCCTTGATATCCCCTTTCACTTCGTCAAAGGGGTGAACCTCCGCCGGGCGCTTGTCATGGACGTAGATAATGTGGAACAGCGTGCCCTTGATCACCTGTGAGTGCTGATCCCTCTCCAGAGCGAAGGCGGCTTCCTCAATCGGCGCTGGCAAACCGGCGCCTTTCTCCATCCTGCCCACATAACCGGCGCGTGCCCTCAGTTCCGGGTCAACGTTGTATACGCTGGCCAGCTCGTTGAAGTTCTCCCCGGCATCCAGCTTGGCCAGCACTTCTTTGGCGGTCTCCAGGGTCTCCACCGAGATGATGGACATCCATACCCGCTCAGCGGGCTGGAATACGTCCAGATTCTGCAAGTAGTATCTGTTGGCTTCGTCATCGCTGATGGCGATGTTCTTCTCCTCAATGAACTTGGCTTCCAGGTAATCGTGGAACTTGCGGTTCATTATGGTGTAATCCACAAAACGGTCCAGCACCTCTTGTGAGTACAGCTCCTTGAAGCCGTCGTAGATCTCCTGCGACATGTTCTCCTGAATGAACTTCGTGCGTTCGCCGGCGGTGGGAGTAAGTCCGAGCTTGGTGGCCTCTTCAAAGACAATCGCCTGCTCCAGGAAGGTGACAAGCCCGCGCGCGCCGAGCTGGCGCATGAAGAAGATGTGAAAGTCGTCCAGTACATACTCGTTACCGTTGTGTTCGGCCAACGGTGTGTTCCCCGCGGCAAGCGCGGGTGCTCCCGCCAGCGCAAACGACACCAGCGCGGCAGCGAGTAAGGGTCTGATTACACGGAAACTCATGGTTTCTCCTTTTCGCTTATGAGCTTAACGATGAGATGGGCGACTCGCTCTGCAAGTTCAGGCTTCTCCCTTTCCGCCGTCTCCAGCTCTGTTCCCCGGGGGGTGAAAACGCCCGCTTTGATTGAGCCCGCGCCGAATGGTGGCCTGGCCGGCTCCAACTCCACAGCGATGATGGCGTCCAGCTTCTTGGCCTCCAGCTTGGCCTTGGCGCGCTCTTCGGGGCTTTCCGTTTCCACTGACACGCCTGCTTTGACAAAGGTGCGGTTGCCTGCCAGCTCGGCCAGTATGTCGGTTGTGCGCTTGAGCTTGAGCGTCAGCTCTTCACGCCCCTCTTTCTTGATCTTGTGCCCGGCCTGCTCTGGCGAGAAGTCAGCCACCGCCGCCAGCATCAGCAGTGCATCGCAGCCCTCGGTGCGGTCAACCACCGCGCGGTGCATCTCCTCCGCCGTCGTGACCGCGGTAATCTGCGCCGGCAGCTCGGCCAGCAGGTCCTGCCGGATGCCGGGCCCGGCGATGAGGTCAATAGCCGCGCCCCGAAGCGCGAGCTGGTAAGCGCACATCAGCGCCAGCGTGCCGGTGGACGCGTTGGAGACAAACCTGATGGGGTCCAGATACTCCCGGGTGCCGCCGGCAGTGACAACAACCCGCTTGCCCGAGAGCGGGCCTTTGGCGTCTGCCAGCGCCCTCACCACTTCGGTGATGATGCGTTCAGGCGCAGCCAGGCGTCCGCGGCCCGATTCGCCGCAGGCGAGCCAGCCCTCGTCCGGCTCAATCTCACGGACGCCGCGCTCCCGGAGTATGCGCAGATTATCCTGCGTTGCCGCGCTGGCGTACATCCGCGTGTTCATCGCAGGCGCCACCAGCAAGGGGCCTTTCCACGCCAGCGCTGTGGACGTGAGCAGGTTATCCGCAATGCCGTGCGCCAGCTTGGCGATGGTGTTGGCGGTGGCGGGCGCGATTAGCATCGCCTTGCACTCGTCCGCCAGCGAGAGGTGCGCCAGCGGGTCAAAACCGCCGGTCGCGCCCGGCGTTGCCGGGAACTCGTCCACCAGCACCGGCGCGCCGCTGAGAGTGGCGAGCGTGAGCGGCGTGATGAACCGGGTTGCGTTGGGTGTCATCACCACGCGGCTCCTGATGCCGCGGTCGCCCATCCCCCGAACGACGTCGCAGATCTTGTACGCGGCGATGCCACCGGTCAGACCGACTAAAACGGCGTGGCGGTTATTCGGCTGGTGCTTCTTCATCCTGGTCAGCGTTTCCCGCTGCCTCCGCTGCCTCCCCTTCCGGAAGCTCCGTGTCCTCTTCTGGTTCGACGAAGACGAACTCAGTTTCCGGCGGAGCGGGAATAGAGATGGTTTCATCCCCGCGGCGGAAGCTCTCCATGTACTCCAGCAGGTACATCTTATCCCGGTCAAGCTTGCCGCTGGCTATCTCCCGTAGTGCTAGCGAGAGCGGCTTCAAACCTCCCGCAAGGGCTTTCACGTCTTCATCCAGCTCACCCTCAAAAGTCGGCCCCATGCGCAGCTTGCCGATAACCTGCTTGGCTCTGAGCGAGGCAAGAGTGACCAACTCGTATTTGCTGGAAAGCTGCTGAAGCAGGTCCTCCAGCAGCGGGTACATCAATGTATCTTTGGTTCCGCGTTCTTTGCGTCCGTTCACGTCTCCTCCTATCTGAGGGATTTCAGCAAGCCCTCAATGTGGCTCTCCGCATAGCGGGTGCGGAAGTTCAGGCTGAGGATGATTGTCTCCAGCGCCTTCACCGTTTGGGCAATGTCCTCGTTGACTATGGCGTAATCCGACTTCTGGAGCCGGTGCAACTCTTCCTTGGTGTAAAGCCGGCGTTCCGCCAGCGACTTTTCGTCCTCCGAACCACGCATGCTCAGCCGCCGGCTCAGGTCCTCAATGCTCGGCGGCAGCAGCGCCACAGTAGTGAACTGTGGGTACTTCTGCTTGAGCACCAGGGCGCCGCGGGTGTCCAGCTCAAAGATGACCACTTTGGGGGCCCGCTCCGCCTCATCAATGACCGCCTTGGGAGTCCCGTAGTAATCGGTGTACACCTTCTCCCACTCCAGGAAATACCCGTCCTCAATGCGCCGCTCAAACTCGTCATGGCTGATGAAGTGGTAGTGCACCCCGTCAGTTTCACCCTTGCGCGGCTTACGCGTAGTGCAGCTTATAGAGAAAGTGAACTCCGGGTGAAGCTCCAGCAGCCGGCGGATGACGGTGCTCTTGCCGACGCCTGAACAGCCGGATATTATGATCCCGTTGAGCATAGGCTAAGCTGCTTCCTCCGTGGCCTCCACGTCCGCCTTGGTCAGGGCGCCGAGCCTGGCCTCTGCCAGCGCGACCATGCCGGTCACAAGCGCCTCCACGTGTGCGGGAAACGGCGAAATCTGCGCCAGCTCCGCTTCTAGCAGGTAACACGTTAGCTCCAGCCGCAGCGGGTTGTCCTGGAAGCAGGCCACCACGGTATTCGGGCCTTCAAGCGGGGCCTCGTCGCTGCCTACCAGGATAAAACGGGTTCCCGGCTGGAAAGCGCACTGCGCGAGTTCCACCCGGTGATCGAAGCGGGCAAAGCCTGGCCGCGTGGCGCTCTCCAGGCGCTCCAGCGCCGTTTGCACCCGGTCATCCGCCGCGAGCGTTTCGGGCTCCAGGAAGAAGGTGCGCACCAGCTCCAGCCCGCCGGAAGCGGGGATGGAACGGCTGGTGTGCCGGGTGAAGAACCACATCAGCGCGTCAAAACACACATCCAGCACCGGGAAGTCCGCTGGCCGCAGATACCGCTCAAAGAAACTGACCTTGTCCCATGCGCGGGGGTAGGCGGGCAACTGCGCATCGCGGCGGAGCTTCTTGTACAGTGCGATGAGCGCCTGTTCCTCTGGAAGGATGTGGTAGTGCGCCAGGCTGTGCTCGTAAAGTTGCGCCAGGGCGGAGTTGCTGGTGGCGGCCATTCCTGCCGCTACGCCCGACTTGGCCACCGGGTACAGGTCAAAGCTGAAGTTCTCCGGGTGCGCCGACTTGACTGCGAGCAGCACCCGCCGGAGAAAATCCTCCAGATTCACGCCGACCCAGTCCAGCCGGAGCCGGGGCAACAGCAGGCCCAGTTGTGAGTTGTATGCTCTCAAAGCGCGAACGCGTATTATACCACCGCGCGCCCGCCGTGCTAAAATCCGCGCGCTATGGATACACGCGCGCAAGAGCGCTGCGGGGAATTGGTGGCGGTGGTGCGCCGGCTGCTGGCGCCGGGCGGCTGCCCCTGGGACCGGGAGCAGACGCTGGCCTCGCTGCGGCAGTACGTCCAGGAAGAGGCCGCCGAGGTGGTGGCGGCCATAGATCGGCTGCTGGCGGTGCAGGAGCGTATGCGGGAGCTGCGCGGCCTTCCCCTGTCCAACCCGCTGCCGCCGGAGGGCTTCGCCACCCGGCATGAGCATAAGGGCAAGCTGCATGCCCACCATCCCGCGCGGGAGGACTTCAGCCAGGCCGCCTCCGCTTCCGGGGCGCCGTTGGGAAGCGGGGAACTGCCGCCGGAGCTGGAGAGTGAGCACGCGGCCGCGCTGGAAGAGCTGCGGCTGGAGCTGGGCGACCTGCTGCTCCAACCATTGCTGCTGGGGGTGCTGGCGGAAACAACCGGGTATTTCACGCTTGACAGCATCTTGCAGGGCATCACCGAGAAGCTCATCCGCCGCCATCCGCACGTCTTCGGCGATGTGGTGGTGGACTCCGCCGAGGATGTGCTCACCAACTGGGAGGCCATCAAGCGCAGGGAAAAGCACGAGTGACCGCGTTCACCGCTCTTCGCTTTCGCCGAACAGCGGGGCCTCGGGCCCGCGCGGCATCTCCCGCGGGGTGTACGGCAGCTTGAAGTACTCGTAGGCCTTCTGGGTGGCGCAGCGGCCGCGAGGAGTCTTCTCCAGGAAGCCCGCCTTCATCAGGAACGGCTCGTAAACGTCCTCTATCGTGTCCCGCTCCTCGTTGAGCACCGCGGCAATCGTGCTGATTCCCACCGGGCCGCCGTCAAAGCTCTTCAGGATGAGCTTCAGTATGCGGCGGTCCATCTCGTCCAGCCCTTCTTCGCCAATGCCCAGCCGCGAAAGCGACTCCTCCGCCAGCTCCTTGCTGATGACTTCATCGCCTGCGACCACCGCGAAGTCCCACACGCGCTTGAACAGCCGGAGTGCGATGCGCGGCGTCCCCCGCGATTTGGCGGCGATGGACATCAGGCTGTCTTCCGCGATGCCGATGCCGTGCTCGGCGGCCTTGCGGCGGATAATCTCCGCCAGCTCGTCGGGCGCGTAGAAGCTCAGGTGGAACAGCGCCCCGAAGCGGTCGCGCAGCGGCGCCGTGAGCAGCCCGCTGCGGGTGGTCGCCCCCACCAGCGTGAACGGGTTCAGGTTCAGCGGAATCGTGCGCGCGCCCGGCCCCTTGCCGATGATGACGTCCACCTTGTACTGCTCCATCGCTGAATACAGCGTCTCCTCCACCGCGCGGTTCAGCCGGTGGATCTCGTCAATGAACAGCACCTGCCGCTCCTGCAGCGCCGTGAGTATCGCCAGCAGGTCGCCCGGCCGCTCCAGCAGCGGCCCGGTGGTAGAGGTCAGCCCCACGCCCATCTCGTGGGCGATGATGTGCGCCAGCGTGGTCTTGCCCAGCCCCGGCGGGCCGGCGAACAGCACATGCTCCAGTGCCGCGCCGCGCTTGCGCGCGGCCTCCAGCATGACTTTGAGGTTGCTCACTGTCTGCGGCTGGCCGACGAACTGCTCAAACGACTCTGGGCGCTTCTTGGTGAACGCGGAGAATTCCACGGCCTCGGCTGAGGCCAGCCGTTCATCCTGCGGTTCTGGAGTGGAGCCGCCGCCGCGCGCCATGCCGCTAGTTTAGCACAGCCGCGCGCACTATCCGGCGTGTGCACCGGCGCCATGACGGCTAAACCTGCTCCCCTGGCTCTCCACTTCCACTCCTGCCGGCACAGTATCCCGCGCCCTCCTGGCGGCATACGCAGTGCGCTCTAGTACTCGTCTTCGGTCTTCTTCCGGTAGAGCTCCACGGTGCTGCGGTCCTTGATGGTAATCCCGTTGAGGTGGTCAACTTCGTGCTGCACTATGCGTGCGTCCAGGCCCTCCAGCTCCAGCTTGTAGGTGTTCAGGTCCAGGTCCTGGAACTTCACCGTCACCTTCTCATAGCGCGGTATCAGCCCCACCAGCTCAGGGAAGGACAGGCAGCCTTCCTCGTCAAGCTCCTCGCCCTGTCCGTTGCTGATGGTCGGGTTGAGGTAGTAATGGGGCTCGCCGTTCTCCAGGTCAAGCACGAGTATGACGCGCAGCGCCTCGCCGACCTGGTTGGCGGCCAGTCCCACGCCGCCATACTCGTTCATCGTGTCGGCCATATCGTCAACGAGCTGGCGCACCGCCTCCAGGTCCTTGCGGCCGACCTTCCGCGCCTGTCGGGTCAGGATTTCGTCCGGATACACTCTGATTTCACGCGTCACCGCATGAATTATACCTTCGCCGGCGCTGGTTTATCGGTTATGCACCCAAACTCTGGGTGGAGCCGTATGGTCCCCCGAATCCCGTGGTATGATTGCCCTGAAATCCCTCTAGGAGTTGCCAATGGACCCTGCCAAAACCGCCGCCAGCTTCAAGGCCAGGATTTCGCCCGAGGTGAGGGCGCTCACCGGCGAGCTGATCGCGCTCAGGCGGCACATCCACCAGAATCCCGAAGTGGCCTTCCAGGAGCGCAAGACGGCTGCCTTCGTGGAATCGTATCTGAAGCAGCTCAGGCTGCCCACCAGGCGGATGGCGGAGACTGGCGTGGTTGCCCTCCTGGATTCCGGCAGGCCCGGGCCGGTCATACTGCTGCGCGCGGATATGGACGCGCTGCCGGTAACCGAGGAGAATACCCACTCTTACGTGAGCAGGCACCCGGGCGTAATGCACGCCTGCGGTCATGATTCGCACGTAGCCATGCTGTTGGTCGCAGCGAAGGTCCTCACGCAGGCGGGCTTGCCCCGCGGCTGCGTCAAGTTTTGCTTCCAGCCAGGAGAGGAGGGCGCGGACGGCGGCGGGGCTATGGTCAAGGCCGGCGTGATGCAGGACCCCAAAGTTGATTTCGCCTTTGCGCTCCATGCCTGGCTGCCGCTGGACGCGCCGAAGATCGCGGTGCTGGACGGTCCCTGCATGGCGGCAGTCGCTGAGTTCACCATCACCGTGGAAGGAGTTGGCGGCCACGCGGCTTACCCTCATGGCAGCATTGACCCGGTGCTGGCGGCCAGCTCCATCGTGCTCAACCTCAACACCATTGTGTCGCGCAATGTGAACCCGCTGCAATCGGCGGTGCTGACGGTTGCCTCCCTGCAGGGCGGGACCGCCTTCAACATCATCCCGCCCAAAGTAGAGATGAAAGGGACGGTGCGCACCTTTGACAAAGAAACGAAGAAGCTCGTAGAGCGCCGGCTGAAGAAGTGCGCCACCGGCACTGCCAAGGCGCTCGGATGCAGGGCAACAGTTGAGTACCGGCATATGCTGAACGCCACCGTGAATGACTCCCGGCATGCGGGCCGGGTGCGGGAAGTTGCCCGGGGCATCGTGGGGAAGCGGAACGTGGTTGACACTGAGCCTTCTATGGGCGGGGAGGATTTCTCCCGCTACGGAGAGGTGGCTCCGATAGTGTTCGTCTATCTCGGGGCGCGCAACGAGAAAAAGGGCATTGTCTATCCCCACCATCATCCGAAATTTGACCTGGACGAGGACGTGCTGCCCGCTGGCGTGGAGCTGTTCAAGCAGGTCGCCCTCAACTTCCTCGCTGGCAAATGGGTATCAAGAGAATGACCGCTGCCGCTCAATTCGTCCATCTGCACAACCATACCGAGTACTCGCTGCTGGACGGCATCTCCAAGATAAGCGACATCGTCTCCCGCCTCAAGTCCACCGGCATGGAGGCCTTCGCCCTTACCGACCACGGCAACCTCTACGGCGCGGTGAGATTCTACGACCAGATGGCGGCAGCCGGTTTGAAGCCCATCATCGGCTGCGAGACGTACGTGGCGCTGCGCAAGAGCACTGACCGCGACGGCGAAGAAGACCGCTACAGCCGCCACCTGGTGCTGCTGTGCGAGAGCCTCGCTGGCTACCGTAACCTGCTGAAGCTTGTCACCCACGCTTGGACGGAGGGATACTATTACCGGCCCCGGATTGACTTTGAGGTGCTGTCGCAGCACCACGAGGGCCTGATCGCGCTTTCCTCCTGCCTTTCGGGCGTGGTGAATGCGCCGTTGCGCTACGAGGGCGAAGAGGCGGCCGAACGCGAGATAGCCCGTTACGCGGAGCTTTTCGGTCCCGGGCGCTTCTACCTGGAGCTGCAGAATCACGGGCTGCCGGAAGAGCAGAAGGCCATTGAGTTCAATCTCCGCATGGCGCGCAAGCACAACCTGCGCGTCGTGGCCACCAACGATTCCCACTACGTGAATCCCGAGGACGCCGAGGCTCATGATATTGCCCTGTGCCTCCAGACCAGCGCCAAGTTCAACGACCCCGGCCGCATGCGCTTCACCGGGACCAGCTATTACATCAAGACCCCAAAGGAAATGGCCGCGCTGTTCGCGGAAGCGCCCCACGCGCTGAATACGGCGCTGGACATCGCCGAGCGCTGCCAGGTTGACCTCACCGACACCCGGGTTCACTTTCCCACCTTTGAGATTCCCCCTGAGCGTCCTGAGCAAAACCTGGACGACTACCTTCGGGCGCTGGCATACGCCGGGGCCAGGGAGTTCTATGGCGACCCCCTGCCTCCCGAGGTGGTGGAAAGGCTGGACGAGGAGCTCTCCGTGATCATCAGCACGGGGTTCTCCGCGCTGTTCCTGCTGGTCTGGGACCTGATGCGCTTCGCCCGGGAGCAGCACATACCGGTGGGGCCGGGGCGCGGGTCCGCCGCTGGCAGCCTCGTCTCCTACTGCCTGCGCATCACCAAGCTGGACCCGCTCAAGTACGGCCTGTTCTTTGAGCGTTTCCTCAACAAGGAGCGGGTGGAGCTGCCGGACTTTGACCTGGACTTCTGCTACGAACGGCGCGAAGAGATGATTGACTATGTGCGCCGTCGTTACGGCGAAGGCTGCGTGGCGCAGATAATCACCTTTTCCACCCTCAAGGCGCGGGCGGCGGTCAAGGCCGTCGGCAGGGTCAAGGACTTTGAATTCCCTTACGTCAATCGCATCACCAAGCTCATCACGGGCGTGGGCACCATTCAGGAGGCGGTGGAGCGCAGCCCGGAGCTCTCGGAGCTGCTGCAGAAGGACCCGGCGGCCCGGGAGCTGGTGGAGCTGTCGCAGAAGCTGGAGGGGCTGGCCAGCCACGTCAGCGTCCATGCTGCCGGCATAGTGGTGGCCGACCGGCCCTTGGTGGAGTACGCTCCGTTGCGGGCGATGAAAGACACGGATATGCCCGTCACCCAGTACGAGATGAGCGCGCTTGCCCGCGTGGGGCTGCTCAAGCTGGACTTCCTCGGCCTGAAAACCCTCACGACCATTGACAAGTGCGTGCGCCGTGTCCGCGAAGTGGAGCAGGTGGAACTGGATATCGACCGGATTCCCCTGGATGACGAGAGAGTCTACGAGGGGGTTTTCTGGCGGGGCAACTGCTTCGGCGTCTTCCAGTTTGAGGCGCCGCACATTGTGAGTGTTCTCCGCGAGGCCCGGCCGCGGTCAATAGAGGACCTCACTGCCCTCAACGCGCTGAACCGCCCCGGGCCGCTGCGGAGCGGAATGGATGCGGTTTACACGCAGAACCGCAAACATCCGGAACGGGCAGCCCCGCCGCTGCCCGAGCTGGAGCCCGTGTTTTCCGCCACCGGCGGCGTCCTGCTGTACCAGGAACAGGTGATGCAGATTGCGCGCCTGCTTGCGGGCTACACACTGGGGGAGGCCGACGTGCTGCGCAAAGCGATGGGCAAGAAGATCCTGTCGCTGATGGCTCAGCATAAGACGGACTTCATTGAACGCGCGGTTGGCCGGGGGGTTGGCCGCCGCAGGGCCGAAGAAATCTGGGACATGATGGACAAGTTCGCCGGCTACGGCTTCAACAAGGCCCATGCGGCCTGTTACGCGCTGCTGGCTTACCAGACCGCCTTCCTCAAGCACTACCACCTGCACCACTTCCTCGCGGCCTTGATGAACACCTACATCCACGATTCGACGAAGATCACCGCTTCCCTGGACGAATGCAAGCGGCAGGGCATTGAAGTGGTGCCGCCGAGCGTCAACCTCTCGGAGTTTGACTTCGTCTCGGACGGGCAGGGGAGGATAATCTTCGGGCTTGGCGGCATCAAGCATGTCGGCCGGGTGGCGGTGGAGGAACTGGTCAGCGAGCGCCGGGAAGGCGGGCCCTATTCCTCGGTGGAGGAGCTCCTGGAGCGCGTGGATGGCCAGAAGGTGAACAAGACGGCGCTGGAGTATATGGTTCGTGCGGGGGCCTTTGACGAGTTCGGGGTTGACCGCGGCGAGCTGCTGCAGAATCTGGATTCCTACCTTTCGCGCCGCGTGCACCACAATCAGATAGCCATGTTTGACGCCGCCTCGTCCTCCGCGCCTGCACCCGCCCGCGCCAGCTCCCCGGTGGAAATCGCCCGGATGGAGAAGGAGAGCATCGGCGTCTATCTCACGCACAATCCGTACGAGAATGCCCGGGTGCTGGCGGACAGGTCTATCGGCCAGCTCAGCGCCCTGTTTCAGCGGCTGGCTGAGCGCGGTGTCTACATGTCGGACGCGAAGGTGCGGCTTGGCGGGGTGCTGGACGGGGTAAAGGCGCTGGTGTCCCGCCGGAAGCAGCAGTACGCGCTGGCGCGCCTATGCTCCCTTGAGCATACGCTGAATCTCGTTGTGGGCCCGTCAGTCTACCAGAAAGTCGCCGACATCCTCCTGGACGGCAACGAAGTGGTGGTGCAGGGCTCCCTGGGATTCGACGAAGCGGCGGAAGAGACGTTTGACGACCTCGCGGGCACAGCGAAGCTCTACGTTGCCGAGATGGCGCTCTACCGGCCACAGCCAGAAGGCCGCCCCGATGCAGCGGAGGAGCCGGCCGGCCCTGCGCCGCGACCGTGCCCGGGTCGGGTGCTGCTGAAGCTGCGCCGCCCCTTCACCCCGGAGGAACTGCGGCAGCTCAAGGAACTCCTCGCCGGCCTCAGCGGTGAATGCCCGGTTTACCTGCTGATTCCATCCGAAGGCGGCGCCGCACGCAAGATAGCGTTGAGCCCCAAGGTCAGCGCGCCGCCCGACCTCCACCGGAGGGTCGCCACCGACTTGCCGCTGGACGTTGAGTTTGTGGCGCAAACGCGCCTGCCCGGCCCGCCCGGTCGCGTCTAGGGAGCGGGTGCGCTGCTGGCTTCCGGGGCTTCGCTTACCGCCGTTTTCCCTTCTTATACCCGGCGAAAAGGGTTCAAAAAAGCGGCGGAAAGTGCTAGAATCAACGCTTAGAAATTGTTTACCTTTTCCACCTTCTTGGTTTCCAGATTTGAGGGTCGCTGATGGGTCGCACTGAGCGCATTGAATTTGACGAGAAGATCGTTCCCCGCGAGATTGTCGAGGAGATGGAAGAAAGCTACCTCGACTACGCTATGAGCGTAATCGTTGGAAGGGCGATACCGGATGTGCGGGACGGCCTCAAGGTCATCCACCGCCGCATCATCTACGCCATGGCTGACGGTGGGCACTCTTCCGACAAGCCCACGAGCAAGAGCGCGAAGATCGTCGGCGACGTGATGGGCAAGTACCATCCGCACGGAGACAGCCCTATATACGACGCGCTGGTGCGGATGGTCCAGCCCTGGAACATGCGCTATCCCCTGATAGAGGGACAGGGCAACTTCGGCTCCAACGACGGTGACGCCGCGGCAGCCATGCGGTACACCGAGGTCCGCCTGCTGCCTATAGCCGAGTACTTGACGGAGGACATCAAGAAGGACACGGTGGAGTTCACCCCGACCTTTGACGCCAAGGGAAAGGAGCCGGTTATCCTGCCTGCTGGCCTGCCGCTCCTGTTGATGAACGGCACCGAGGGCATTGCGGTCGGAATGGCGACCCGGATTCCGCCCCACAACCTGCGGGAGTTGGGCGGGGCGATTGTCCACCTGGTGGAGAACCCGGATGCTACGGTGGAAGACCTGATGCAGTATGTAAAGGGCCCCGACTTTCCCGCCGGCGGCTTCATTCTGGGAACCCAGGGAATCAAGGACGCCTACCGGGAAGGGCGTGGCAGCATCACGCTCCGCGGGCGGGCGGAGGTGGAGCAGGACAAGCGTGAGCGTTTCCGCATCGTCATCACGGAAGTGCCCTATCAGGTGAACAAGGCGACGCTGGTGGAGCGAATCGCCGAGCTCGTGGGCACCAAGAGGCTGCAGAGCATCACTGACATCCGCGACGAGTCCGACCGCACCGGAACGAGGGTGGTGGTGGAGCTTAAGCGCGACGCCAACCCGCAGGTGGTGCTGAACAACCTGTACAAGAACACGCCGCTCCAGATCTCCTACGGCATCATTTTGCTGGCGCTGTGCGAGGGCGCGCCGCGGGTGATGGGGCTGAGGCGAGTCCTCACCGAGTTCATTGCCCACCGCCGCATTGTGATAGTCCGGCGCACCAGGCACGACCTCCAGGTGGCTGAAGACCGCGCGCACATTCTGGAGGGGCTGCGGCTGGCGCTTGACCGCCTGGACGAGGTCATTGAGACCATCCGCAGCAGCAAGGACCGCGAGACCGCTTCTTTCCGCCTGCAGGAGGAGTTCGGCTTCACCGTCGCCCAGGCCAAGGCCATTCTGGACATGCGCCTGGCGCAGCTTACCGGGCTTGAGCGCGAGAAGGTGGAGACGGAGCTTGCCTCGCTGATAGAGCGGATAAAGGAGTTCAAGGCCATCCTCGCGGATCCCAAGAGGGTTGACGAAGTGCTGGTGTCGGAGCTGAAGGAGGCGGTGGAACGCTTCGGCGATGAGCGGCGGACGGTCATCCTGCCCGACTCCGAAGGTGCCGACCTCAATGAGGAAGACCTGGTGAAGAGCGAGCCCGTGGTTGTGACGATAACTGATAACGGTTACATCAAGCGGGTGCCGCTTTCCACTTACCGCGTGCAGGCTCGCGGGGGGCGCGGGCTGATTGGCCAGACCACGAAGGCCGACGACATCGTCCGCCACATTCTCACCACCAACACGCTGGACACCATCCTTTGCTTCACCAATGCTGGCAATGTGTATTCCCTGAGGGTATTCCGGGTGCCGCCGTTTGAGCGGACGGCCAAGGGCACGCCCATAGTCAACCTGATTGGAATGAGCGGTGACGAGCGAGTGACCTCGCTGGTGTCGCTGGAGGATTTCAACCGCCCCTATCTGTTCATGTGTACGCGCCACGGGGTGGTGAAGAAAGTAGAGCTATCCAGCTTCGCCTCGCTGCGGGTGACCGGCAAGCGCGCAATCGGCCTCGCCACTGGCGACAGCCTGGATTTCGTGAGCCCCACCACCGGCAAGGACGAGATTATCATCTGCACCAGTGCCGGCTTGGCCGTGCGTTTCCCCGAGGACGAAGTGCGGGCGATGGGGACGGCCGCCCGCGGTGTGCGGGGGATCAAGCTCGCTGGCGATGCGCACGTCGTGGGGATGAACGTAGTACGCCCCGAGGCCGAACTGATGGTCGTCAGCCGCAATGGCAGCGGAAAGCGCACCCGGCTCAGCGAGTTCCGCCAGACCCACCGTGGCACCAAGGGCATCATCTGCATGCGCATCTCGGCCAAGACCGGGCCGCTGGTTTCAGCTCATATCGTGAACGAGGACGACGAGTTCATCATCGTTACGCGCGAAGGCATGCTCATCCGCTCGGAGGTCAGGCAGGTCTCGCGTCAGGGCCGGGCAACTCAGGGGGTTCGGGTGATAAACCTGCGGGAAGGCGACGCGGTGGCTTCAGTAGAGGTGGTGGAGGCCAACGAGAGGGAAGAGCCGCTGTTTACCTAGCCCGGTGCTGCTGAATCCCCGGAAACAGGGAGAATGATATGAAAGTGCTGATAGTAAACGGGCCCAACCTTGATCTTCTGGGGTCCCGCGAAACCGTGATTTACGGAACCAAGACGCTCTCCGAACTGGAGGACGAGCTGGAGGCCTACTGCCGCAAGGAACTCCGCGGCGTGACCCTGTTCTTCGGCCGCAGCAACCGGGAGGGCGAGATAATCGAGTTGCTGAACTCCGGACACAAGAAGTTTGACGCCCTCATAATCAACCCGGGAGCCCTGGCATACCAGTCCTTCGTTTTGCGCGACAGCGTGGCGGCCTTTCCGGGGCCCCGCGTCGTTGTGCATATCAGCAACATCTTCGCCCGCGAGCCGTTCAGGCGCAATGACCTGGTGGCAGAAGTGGCGGACGGTCTGGTTTGCGGGCTGGGCGCAGACGGCTATCGCCTGGCGCTTGACGCAGTTGTGGCAGAACTCTCGCGCAAGGCCTGAGAGCCCCTCTTTGTTGACAGATTGAAGTGGATATGATAGATATTCGCCATCCAGGGATGAGGGTGGCACTCGACCCCGGCAGGGTTAAATGCGGCTGGGCAGTGCAGTGCCAGCCCCTGCATTCGCCGTTAATTGGCGTGGTGCACCTTGAAAACCTTGAGATTCTCTTGCGGCAGGTAGCGCGCTTCTTCGCCGCGCGGCAGATTGTTGTCGGAAAGGGAACAGGCTCCCGGCCGGTAATTGAGCTGGCGCGGCGGGTGTTCCCCTCCACTGCGGTAACCGCGGTGGATGAAACCGGAAGCACCGAAGAGGCGCTGCAACTATACCTGCACCATCGGGGGAAAGGCCGGCTCGGGCGTATGCTCCGGCTGCTTGGCCATTATGTGGCGCCTTCCCCGCTGGATGGATACGCCGCCTGGGTTCTGCTCAGGCGGACGGCATCCCCCAACGAAGGTTACCCTGATACCCGACTGCCCTGAAAAAGGAGGTGATACAACTTGGTTAGGGCAGCGTGGTAGGTAACACCATATCTTGGCTTCACCGGATGAAACAGGACGGCTGGAAGAGGTAACTAGGCAACTTGTCCGGCCTTCTTGGGGATTTCGGGAGAGCCAAAATCCAACTAAACCAAGGAGTGCCTAATGCGTATTTTTGTATTCTCTTTGGCAGCGATTCTGCTTATGGCGATCGCTCTCCCCGCATCGGCAGCCATGTTCCGCGACGTACCCACCGATCACTGGGCGTACGAAGCGATTGACTACCTCCAGATGGAGGGCCTGGTAGAGGGTTATCCCGATGGCACCTTCAAGGGTCATCAGTCGTTCACCCGCTACGAAATGGCTATGGTCGTCGCCCGCATGTATTCCAAGCTCAGTGACATGATGGCCGGCATGGACGAGGGCCGCCTGGATGAGATCGAGGCTCGTATGGACCGGCTCGCTAACGAGTTCCGGGACGAGCTAGCGGAGATCGGCGTTCGGGTTGACCAGCTTGAGGGCCAGGTTAACACCAACACCGACGACATCCGGACCCTCAAGTCCATGATCAAGGACAACGAGATTGACGGGTACTATCGGGTTCGTACTGGCGCGTATGTGACCACTGGCGCGGTTGACTGGAGCAACGACTTCGGTCACGAGCAGGTCCTGGGTCTGCACCTGGGCTTCCAGCCGGAGGAGAACATCCGCTTTGACTTCACTCTGACCTCGGTTGAGGCGCAGGGTGCTGTCGGTACGGCCTTTGTCCCGGGCATCAACAACGAGACCGCGGCTGCCCGTCCGGGCAACCCGCCGTTCGGCAACCGTTCGGCGTCCAGCTCCTTCGTGCTGGACGAGGCGAAGGCCACCATTGACCTGACCCCCTACACGCACTCGTTTGGCGACACCCCGACGCTGACCGTCGGCCGCCAGTATTTCAGCGAGGGCGAGTTCGGTCTGGCCGGTGACAACGGCTACCGCTCCGACTTCGGTTACCGCTTCGACACCACGTGGCATGACGGCCGCTGGGCGGCTTACGTCGGTGCATACCGCACCGAGGCTGTGGGCGGCGTGAATCCTTACTGGAATCCCGCGAGCCTCAGCAATATGTCCAGCGTCGTCAATGTCAACGACATGGACGACTACGTGAACATGGGCCTGAAGTACTTCGGCCATGAGGGTGTTGTTCCGGGTCATGCTCATGACCTGGAGCTGTTCCTGGACGGCAGCCCCAACGGCTACGGTGCGGAGCAGTTCATCAACCTCTCCGGTAATGCGGAGATCCCGTGGTTTGATGATGAGTGGTTCAACGGCATTCGTGCCGAGTGGAACTACACTCCGACCAACGTCTCCGACCTTAACGCCGACGACTTCGGTCTTGAGGACATGTCCCTCATCGTTGAGCTGGACGTTTACAACGATGGGCGCACCAAGGTGTGCGTCGCCGGCGCGAGCATCGCGCAGCTGGAGGGTCTGCCGGTCTACGCCAACGTGGACAATGACCCGTTCAGCGAGTGGGACTTCACGGTGAACGGCGTTGCCGACGCCTTCAACATCAGCCGCGAGGGCAAGAACTACTTCCCTGCGGACTTTGAGGGTATCGGCGTTACCGCCGAGCACACGTTCCGCAACGACCTCTACGGCAAGGTGACTTGGTACACCGGCGAGCGCATCAATGCGTTCTTTGATGATCGTCCCGGACTGCTGAAGTTCAACTTCCGCTATCCGTTTGAGAAGAATGCTTCTCTCGGCCTGGACATCATCTCGGCTGGTGAGTTCAACAACCTGGAGGACGCGATCACTCTCGTTCGCGGCGAGTTCCTGCTCCACTTCTAGGCAATATCCCCCGCCATGAAGTAAAGGGCCCCGGCCGAAAGGCCGGGGCT
>CAZXPM010000021.1:0-11197 GCA_964643155.1 uncultured Planctomycetales bacterium
GCGTCTGGGTGGAGCCGCCACTGGACGCAGCCCTGCTCTCACCCTAGACGCTCAGTCCTTCACAGCCTATTGAAACACCACGCGGCTGCCGGTGTCGTTGGTGTGGCAGATGCCGAGCTTCAGTTTCTCCGCCAGCGCCTGCGGTGCCGCAAGAAGTGCGAGCGCAGTGATAAGCGCGAGCAGCGCAAGAACCGTACGAATGAAGTATCGCGTCATCTCAACCCCCTGAGTTGGAAGAACGTTCGGGTCTGTTCCCGGTTGGCGGATATGCTAGCCGCTCGCTAGAGATTCCGCAATCGCTCTTCCCCCGCGCGGTATTGAATGGCTTCTGCGAGGTGGGAGACCTTCACCGCGCCGGAACCGTCCAGGTCGGCGATGGTGCGGGCGACACGCTTGATGCTCTGGTAGCCGCGCGTGGTGAGACCCAGGCGCTCGTGCGCGCGGTTGAGCAGGTTCGTCCCCGCCTCGTCCAGCGCGCAGACCTTCTCAATGTCCGCCGGCCGCAGGTGGGAGTTGAAGCGCTGCTTCTTGCGGTGGCGGAAGCGGTGCTGCTGGACTTCCCACGCCTTCTGCACACGGCCGCGCACCGTCGCACTATCCTCGCCTCCGGGGCCGGTTATCTTCTCAATGGGCAGGCGCGGCACCTCCAGCACAATGTCAATGCGGTCCAGCAGCGGGCCGGACAGGCGCTTGCGGTAGTTGAGGATTTCGCCGGCGGTGCAGCGGCAGGGGCGCGTGGCGTCGCCGTAATAGCCGCAGGGGCAGGGGTTGGTCGCCGCCAGCAACATGAAGCGCGAGGGAAAGGTTGCGCTGAACTGGGCGCGGGCGATGGTCACCTGGCCGTCCTCCAGCGGCTGGCGCAATTGCTCCAGTAAGCTCTTGGGAAATTCCATCAGCTCGTCCAGGAAGAGCACGCCGTTGTGCGCCAGCGAGATCTCGCCGGGCTGCGGGTTGGTGCCGCCGCCGATGAGACCGGGCCCGGAAATGGTGTGGTGCGGGTGGCGGAAGGGACGCGTGGTCATCAGCCGCCTTTCGCCGGTGAGCAGGCCGGAGACGGAGTAGATGGACGAGACCTCAATCGCCTCCTCGGGCGCGAGCTGCGGCAGGATGCCGGGCATCCGCTGCGCGAGCATCGTCTTGCCCGAGCCGGGCGGCCCCATCATCAAGATGTTGTGCCCGCCGGCCGCGGCCACCTCCAGCGCCCGCTTGACGTGCTCCTGGCCCTTCACGTCGGAGAGGTCAAGCTCGTACTTAGCCTTCTCCAACAGCTCGGAGAGCAGCGTCACCGGCTGGGGCTCCAGCGCCATATCCCCGCGCAGGAAGCTCGCTGCCTCCGCCAGATGGCTAATGGGGTAGACCTCTAATCCCTCAAAGCACGCGGCCTCAGCGGCGTTCTCAGCCGGCACGATCATCTTGCCCGAACCGCCGTGGTGGCTCATCAGCGCGGCAGAAAGAACACCGGGCACCGCCTTGACGCTGCCGTCCAGCGACAGCTCGCCCAGCGCGATGGTGCCGTCTAGCGCTCCCGCCGGAACCTGGCCGGAAGCGGCGAGGATGCCCAGCGCAATCGGAAGGTCGTACCACGAGCCGGTCTTACGCACCTCCGCCGGCGCGAGGTTCACCGTGATGCGCTGGGAGGGATACTCCAGGTCGGAATTGCGCATGGCCGACCATACCCGCTCCTCGGCCTCCTTGATGCTCGCATCGGGCAGGCCAACCAGCGAGAACTTGAAAAGCCCCCGCGAGAGGTCAACCTCCACTGTCACGGGCTGGGCCTCCAGCCCGGCCAACGCAGCCGAATGTATCTTCGCCAGCATATCCCCAGAAACCCCCTGTAATGGGACTACTATACACTTGTCAGTATAGCACGAAACTTTACGCGTGTATAGCCCCGTTGGTAGAAATCTGCCAGATGCGCAAATCCGGGGGTAGGGCGCCTATTCCTCGTCCGGCAACGCCATCAGCATCTTGTCGTAGTCTTCGGTCACTGGATTGACCAGCAGCTTCTTGCACATTTCTTCCAGCTGCGCCAAGGCGGTGTCCGGATCGTCCGCTTGCAGGACGACCTTAATCTGCTTGCCCACGCGCACGTCTTCTACGGAGCTGAAACCGAGCTGTTGAAGACTGCCCTTGACGGCCTTGCCCGCAGGGTCCAGCAGATCTTCACGCAGCATAATCGTCACGATGCCGGCGTACTTCACTGCCTGGTCACCCGCTGGAGGATTTGATGGTAGGCCTCAGCTACATTGCCGAGCTTGCGGCGGAAGCGGTCTTTGTCCAGACGCGTCATGTCGGTCTTGTCCCAGAAACGGCAGGTGTCCGGGCTTATTTCGTCGCCCAGCGTAAGTTCCTCTCCCTTGAAGTACCCGAACTCCAGTTTGAAGTCCACCAGGAGGATTCCGCGCTCGTCCATAAACTTGCTGAGCAGCTCATTCACCTGCATGGACATTGCACGGAAGTCTGCTAGCTGCTCATCGGTGGCAAGCTCCAGCCCGATGATGAGGTCTTCGGTGAGCAGCGGGTCGTTTAGCTCGTCCTTCTTCCAGTGGTACTCCAGCACCGGGCGCTTGAGCGGAGTGCCCTCTTCCAGGCCGGTGCGGCGGGCGGCGGAGCCCGCCAGCACGTTGCGCACCACCGCCTCCAGCGGGACCATTTCCAGCGCTTTGACCAGCTGGGCGCGGGAGGAGAGCTGCTCCACAAAGTGCGTCTTCATCCCCTGTGAGTTAAGGTAGGAGAACAGCGCAGAGGATATCTTGTTATTCCACTCGCCCTTCTCGGTCATCTCGGCCTTCATCTGGCCATTGAACGCGGTCAGTGAGTCCTTGTACTCTGCAATCAGGTAGTCGGGGTCGTTAGTGGCGAAGATCTTCTTCGCCTTACCCTCGTAGAGCATCTCGCCTTTTTCCCAGGTCATTGGTTCACCTCATTACCATAAACAATTATTCACGAGCCGGAGGAGGCCTTGCGCGCACTGCGGCGGCGGCCGCCCCTGCGTGTGCGCCTGGCCGGTTTCTTCTCGGCGGGTGGCTCAGGTTGCTTCTTCGCCTCGCCCAAGCCGGTGCGGGCAAATATCGCATCCACGTGTTTCAAGTAGGGATCCACGCTGAAGATGTCGGACAGCTCTTTCAGGCTCACGTGTTTGCGGATATCGCGGGATTCCTTGACGAGGTTATAGAAGTGCTTGCCCTCTTCAAAAGCCTTCATCGCGGGCTCTTGCACCAGCCGGTAGGCCTCTTCGCGGGACAGGCCCTTGCCCGCCAGAGCCAACATCAGTCGCTGGGAGAATATCAGCCCCTTGGTCAGGCCGATATTGTCCTCCATCCTGCGCGGGTTCACTACCAGGCCCTCAATGATGCCTGTCATCTTGGCCACCATGTAATCGGCAGCGATGAAGGCGTCAGCCACCGCCACCCGCTCGGCGCTGGAGTGCGAGATGTCGCGCTCGTTCCACAGCACCTGGTTCTCAAACCCGACCTGCGCGTATCCGCGGATTAGCCGCGCCAGCCCGGACATGCGCTCGCAGAGCACGGGGTTACGCTTGTGCGGCATGGAGGAAGAACCCCGCTGGCCAGCCATGAACGGTTCAGCCAGCTCGCCGATCTCGGTGCGCTGAAGGCTGCGGATTTCCACCGCGATACGCTCCAGCGTTCCTGCCAGCAGCGCCAGCGCCGCAAGCGCGGCGGCATGGCGGTCGCGCTGGACGATCTGGTTGGACACCGGCTCCGGGCTCAAGTGGAGCTTGCCCAAAACGTCCGCTTCCAGCTCCGGCGGCACATGGGCGTAGTTACCTACCGAGCCTGAGAGCTTGCCGTAAGCGGTTTCCTCCCGTGCCCGTTCCATCCGCTCCAGGTCGCGCTTGAGCTCCAGATACCAAATGAGTGCCTTGAGCCCGAAGGTGATAGGCTCGGCGTGAATGCCGTGAGTGCGTCCTATCATCACCGTGCGCTTGTGCTTCAGCGCCAGGGCACCGACAGCGTCAACGAGATGGCTGACCTCAGGGATGAGGAGATTCCACGCCTCCTGCATCTGAATACTCAGAGCAGTGTCCATCACATCGGAGGAGGTCAGGCCCAGGTGGAAGTAACGCGAAAGGTCGCCGATGGACTCCGCCACTGCCGAAGTGAAAGCTACTACCTCGTGTTCAACTTCCTTCTCATAGTGGCGCATGCGCGCGAGACTGAACTTCGCTTTCTGGCGCATCCGCATGTAGTCGGCAACCTTGATTCTGCCGTGTTTCGTCCAGCCTTCTGCTACCGCCAGCTCGATTCGCAGCCAGATGTCAAACTTGTGGCGCTCCGAGAAGACCTGCCCCATCTGCTTGCGGGTGTATCGGTCTATCACCACCCCAGAGTATATATGCGCCTTGGAGCTTAGTCAACGAGGAGCGGCGCGATGTTATAATCCAGTTGTGGATCGTCTGCTTGCCGAAATCAAGCGTATTGTAGAGACACAAGCGTCGCCGGAAGAAGGGTTGCAGGCGGTCGTGTCGCTGCTACGGAAGCGGGTGGCGCACTACGACTGGGTGGGCGTCTACCTGGTTCAGGACGGCAAGCTGAAGCTGGGCCCGTGGGACGGCCCGGAGGCCACCGAACACACCGAGATTGACATCGGAGCCGGCATCTGCGGCCTGGCCGCGCAGACGAGGGAAACAGTAATTGTGGATGACGTCAATCAGCGCCCGGAGTACCTTGCCTGCTTCATCAACACACAGAGCGAGATTGTCGTCCCCCTGATGCGTGGAGGCGAGTGCGTCGGTGAGATTGACATCGACTCCGACAAGGCAGCGGCCTTCGGCGCCGAGGACCAGGCCTTTCTTGAACGCGTGGCTGCCATGATGGTGGCGGCCTACTTCGAAGACTGATAGATGCGAGGTGGATTGATGAAAGCATTGCGAAAGTCACTGGCGTACGCAGTGGCCGCCCTGCTGCTCGCCGTAACCGCCGCCGTGGCTGCGGCCAAGCTACCCAGCTCGGGCTCGGTGGAGATTTCTTATACCGTCTCTATAGCGCAGATGGGCAAGCAGACGATGAAGGGCATCGTCTACTTCAGTGGCAACAGGGCGCGGGTGGAGCAGGAAGGCATGCCCGGGTTCATGGGCACCCCAGCGCAAAGCGCCGAGGGGGAAGAGCTCAGGAACGTCGTGATTGTGGACGGGGACGCAATGGAGGCCTATGCCATCGTCCCTGGAATGAACTACGCCATCAAGTTCAGGCTCAGTAATCCCTCATTCGCCGAAGGCGCCCCGGCAGGGAACCCCACCATGGCGCTTGACCGGGAGAAGTATCCCGAGGGAGCCGAATTCAAGAATCTTGGTGCCCGCAAGTACAAAGGCAAGACCGTCACAGTTTACAGCGTGACCTATGAGCATGAAGGCCAGATGACTGCATCTCTGATCTATGTTGATTCAAAGGGCTTGCCTGTGTTCATGAGCGGTAAAACCGGCAACATCAGCTACGAGGCCACCTTCACCAACTACAGGTTCGGTCAACAGGAGCCGTCGCTGTTCAGGCTACCTGAAGGGATGCAAGTTATGGACCTCTCGCAGTATGAAAGCGCACTTTCAGGCTAGTCGCCAGACCTGAGACGGCGGAATTGCGCTGCCCCGCCCACGGATTCCATGCAATGGAGCGCTGATGCACAAGCGCGCGGCACACCTGCATAATGTAAACCCTAAGCTTGTCCACAGCCGAAGGACATCTGTGGACAATGCGCATTAGACCAGCGCCTAGCCGCACCAGCCGTAACCACGGGGAATTGCTGGTGCGTCCTACTTATCACCAGTTGAGGCATTGTTCACAAGTTGCAGTATCTAAGTTGGCTGCTGTTGGCAGCAGGGTCATCATCAACAACATATCAACAACTTGTTGACACCTTGCCGTCATGAAGTTAGAATGAAGCAACCTGCCAGAAGGAGTGGATTATGAAGCGTCTTACGCTCGCAATACTAGTGGCGCTCTGTACGCTAAGCCTGTTTAGCTTGTCAGCCTTGGCGATTCCCAGCTACTTGGGTCCATCTGGGCTTATACTAACGCCGGATGGCCAGCAAAACGACTTCCAAGCGCTGTCGTTTTCTGCGCACTTCTTCGATCTCTCCGGTGCCCTGAAGAAGTACGGGATCGATGGGGGCACGAGCACTTACGCGGTCAACTACAGCCCCTTCCCTGCATTGGAATTGGGGGCTACCGTACTGGACAGCGACATGAGCGGCACTGTCACCATGCTCAACGGCAAGTTCGCTATCCGGACCGAGTCCGGGCTGCATCCATTCTCTTTCTCGGCGGGAGTGATAGACGTGCTGGACCAGCAGGAGATTACACCCTACTTCATCGCCTCCAAAAGCTTCAGCCTTTCCGGTCCCCTGGCGAAGAACCAGGTGAGTGTTGCGGTGAATGCCGGTTATGGCGGCGGCTTCTACGATGACGGCATCCTCCTTGGGGGGGAAGTCAGGCTCCACCCGCAGTTCTCCATAATCGGCGAGCGCACCAAGAACCTCACCAATCTTGGGTTGCGCTTCAACAGTGCCGGGCTGGCGCTGGATATAGGTCTGATTGACATGGAGGATTTCGGCGGCGGCGCCAGTTACACTTGGACTTTTTTCTGAGATGCACCGGCGCAGTTACTGAGGAAGCTCAAACAGCACCAGTCTCTCTTGATTCGCGCTTCTCACCGCCACATGCCGCGAACCCGGGCTAAACGAGTAGCTGTCCACTCCGCCGGCGACCACGTACTCCTGCCTGCCATCACGCTCCCGCAGGCACAGGAAGGGGTCGTTCTCCGGCATCCGCACGCGCACAGCAAAGGGAAGGCGATAGAAGACCCGGAAATAGGCCAGAAACCGCCCGTCGGGAGACAGGCGAGGGTCAAAGTCGAATCCCCTATCCTGGCTCTCCAGTAGCACTTCAGGCTCACCATCACTGCCAAACAGCAGCACCTGAGAGTAGAATCTGGCGTCGCGTCCTTCGCGGGGGTTCTCAGGGAGCCGGAAATCCTCGTCCACCATGAGAAACCCCGGCGCGTTTCCTTCGCCGCCGAATGCGGCGGGCGAGACCACACCGGCAATGATCTCCCCCGTGGGAACAACTTCTACACCGCGGAAGCGATATGCGTCATACAGCTTAACCAGAGCGTTGTCGTTTAGCGAGTAGGCCGACAGGAACTCGCCTCGCGGGTAATCGCCACCCAAGCTACGGGAAACCACTATGATGGAGTTGTTGCCAGGACTGTAGGCCAGCTCGTCAATGAGGTCCACCTGGGTCCTGATGGAAAGAGCCAGGAAAGCGCCCGTCTCAAGGCTCAGCCTGGCGAGCGTGATGTCGCTCTCATCCGAAGTAAACGGCTGCGCGGCGACGTAAACGTACTTGTCCGTGTTGTCCCATACGTACTGGCCAATCGTGAAGCCCGGCGGGATCTTAGTGAACTGCACCACCCGCTGCTTCGGGGCTTCCAGGTCCACGACCTTGAACAAGGGGGGGGCCAGCGGGCGGGTCTGAGGCGCGTAAAACGAGACGTAGCGGCGCTCTGGGGAAAGTTCCAGGGACAACTCGTCCCAACCGTCTTTGCGGCGCAGCAAGCGTGCCAGATTGGTAGCAGATATGAGCTTGTCCCGTTCACCGGTGCGAATATCGTGCTTCCACACGATAGCGCCGTAGGGATTCACCGCATAAAGCACTAGAGTGTCGTCATCCCACCAGTCGTAATCCACTATCTGGCTGCCGTCGCTGAAAGCGATGATATGCGGTTCTCGCTCGGCAGCTTCCGCCACCCAAGGTGGCATCACTAGAACAGCGATTATGAACAAGGGAAAGAAGCTCGGTATCCACTTCATAGTAGGACGGCGATTATAACGCCAGAGTCCCTTGCCGTGAAGACTACTCCCGAATAGGCTCGCTGTAAATAGGAACCTCCCCCGCTTCAATCGCGCGCTCGTAGTAGGCGATGTCGGACTCAACCTCGTCCGGGAAGCGGCTTCGGACGCTCTCCTCCGGCGGCCAGGCAACTCTCAACACTCCTTCCCTCATGCCGGCGGTTATCACCTTTACTCCACCCAGGCTGCCGCCTCGCCCGGTCTTTGGCATATATGGGGAATCCTCCGCGCCTTCGCGAAGCCTCACAGGTACATCAATCTTGAAGAGGCCGACATTGTCCGCGTTCTCGACAAAAAACAGCGGCAGGCGGCCAAAATCAATGAGAACCGCAAGCACCAGCGCGCGGCACCACTCCCCGTGCGGGGGAGTAATCCCACTGATGGCGTCAATGCGAGCGGGCATCAATGAACTGATGAACGGGTCGGCCGAGCCGCTGGCCAACACTGCAATGGCGTCAACCCCCAGCCCTGACGAGCTTCTGGACTTGGCTTCACCGACCAGGCCCCAGATGAAGTCGGCTGTCTCTCTCGTATCCACCAGCTCCATGCGTGATACCCTCAGGTCTGCCACGCGTGCACCGGCGCGGATCTCACGAACACCCTGGGTGAAGCCAGCCACGAAGCGGTCGCACCACTCCTCTTCAAAGCTCAGCACCGCAATGTGGCCGGTGCGACTCATGTGCGCCAGAGCCACGCCCCCAATGAACCCCAGCTCCTCCATCCGGAAGTCAAGCCGGAATATCTGCGAGGATGCTTCCGGCGGAATGGAGGAGAGTGCCAGCACGTAGTTCGCTGATCGCACCCCAACGGTCTCAGACAGCCGGACAAAGAGGTACGAGTAAGTGTCGTGGTAGGAGAAGACGACGGTCGGATAGCTGTCAATCTCTTTCCGCATCAGGGGAATCCACTCCGTCGTGGGCTTCTCATAAAGACGAATCTCGCGGTATTCCCAGTTGGCGGCGGCAAAGGCATCCTCGGCCGCCTTGCTGAATGCGGGAGTGAACACCTCCCGCTCAGGGTACTTCGGATCTGGCGGTGGAACGACGAATAGGAAAAGGGCTTTGGGCCTCTGGAGCTGCGCGCCGGGAACAGATTCCTGTGGCTCATTACGTGGCTCCTCCGCTGTCTCCGTACGGTTGCACGCTCCGAGCAGCAGCAGTGCAAGGACTGAAGCAACAGCGATGCTGGCCGCGAATCGTCTCACGTACACATTATAACGCCGTCCCCGAGCCGACTGAATCCTCTTGCCCGCTCTGATATAATGCCAGACGCAAATGAGTGATCAGCAGCGCAAACCGCTGAACGTCAGCGTGAGCTTCCCCCGTATAGCTTGGGTCTTCATCCTGGTGCTCACGGTTTGCAGCATTACGGTGTTCTTTCTCCTGCTTAAGCTCTTTGTTCCTTCCGGCAACCAGGTCTCGTTCTTCCTGCTGATTGGCTTCGGTTTCATCCTGTCGGCCCTGCTGCTAGTAAGTGTTGTCGTGTTACACAAGCACTACGTCCGCGCGCAGAAGCACATGCGGGACCTCCTGGAGCAGGAGCAGGAGTTCATTGCGATTGAACAGGAGAGTAGCGAGATAATTATGAACCTGAACGAGCTGCTCTCCGAGCAGACCGAGGAACAGGTGCGCCTCAACCGTGAGCTGAGACAGCTCTTCCTGGAAACCGTGCGTGCGATGGTGGCGACGCTGGAGGCGCGCGACGAGTACACCCAGAACCACTCCTTGCGCGTCGCCGGCTGGGCCGAGCTGCTGGCGCGCTACACCGCACGGACGCCCGAAGAGCTGGAAGTGCTGGAGCGCGGCGCGCTGCTCCACGACATCGGCAAGATCGGGATTCCCGACCACATCCTCAACAAGCCAGGCCGCTTGACCGAAGAGGAATACGAGGTGGTCAAGACCCACCCCAGCCGGGGCGACGAGATTATCAAGAACATCAAGATGTTGCAGGACTCACGGGCCATAGTCCGCCATCACCACGAGCGTCCTGACGGCAAGGGCTATCCAGACGGTAAGGCTGACCCACCGCTGTTGGCGCGGATCACCGCCATCGCCGATTGCTTTGACGCTATGACCAGCGACCGGCCTTACCGCGCTCCGATGGACTATGAAACCGCCAAGCTCAAGATGATGGAAGCCGCCGGCGCCCAGTTTGACCGCACGCTGCTGAGCGAGTTCTTTGAGATGCTGGAAACGACTTCGGAGGGATACCGCTCCATCGGACATATCGCAGGCATACCACCGCTGGCTTTCAACGAGGAGAACGACCTGCGGCTTAAGCAATACCATGAACGATTCAGAGAAGCTATCTAACCGGGTGGAGGCCGCTTCCTACCTGCTCACGGAGCCGGAGGTGAGCCTCATCGGTATTACTCGCCCGCTGGAAGGCGGGACGATTGAACAGCACCTTGAGCGCGCCGCGCGGGAGTGCTATCAGTCGCACAGGCTAATGTCGCCGGAGGATAACCCGCGCTTCATCCGCGGCATAATCCTGCGCGGGCACGAAAGCGTGCTGGAGCACGCAAGCGCCACTTTCCGCGTGCTGGGCGGCAGCCGCGCCTTCACTCACGAGCAGGTGCGTCACCGGCTGCTCTCATTTTCGCAGCAAAGCCAGCGGTATGTAAGCGAGACCAACTACCGCGCCGTTCTGCCGCCCGCGGTGGCGGACAACCCGGAGGCGCTGGCGGTATTCCAGGAGCTGCTGGAGCACACGCGCGCGGCCTATGCGAAACTCAAGGAGCTGGGGCTGAAGAACGAGGATGCGCGGTTCGTGCTTCCCAATGCGGTGGAAAGCGGCATCGTCATCAGCGGCAACCTCCGCGAGTGGCGGCACGTTTTCCGCGTGCGCTGCACCGAAGCTGCCCAGTGGGAGATTCGCCGCATCTGCGGGAAGATGCTCAAGCTGGTGCGCGAGCATGCGCCAGTGGTCTTCGGCGACTTCGTGCTGGACGAGGAGACGTGGGTGGCGCGGCATATCTCGCAGACGGTGGAGTGTGAGGAAGCGCAGGCGGTGGTCAGGCGCGAGCTGGAGACGCTGGCGGGCCAGGGACAGCCGGCGAACCGCATTCTGCGGCGGCTGGCGGACGACGGGGTTTACCGGGCGCTCTTCCACGTGAAACTCTGCCTTTGCCGGGGCTGCCGCGAGACGCTGGCGGCGTGCGGGGATTGGAAGTAGCAGGTGCTGCTAGAATCCACCGCATCAAGCGCATGGCACTCACTTCCGCTATCTGCGTCGTCATCTTCATCGCCGTGGTGGCGCTCAGCGCTCGGCTGATGGAAAACTCGCTAATCTATTTCCCGTCCAGGCATCCTGCGGGGCGATGGAATCCAGAAG
>CAZXPM010000021.1:11207-11704 GCA_964643155.1 uncultured Planctomycetales bacterium
ACACCGGGCTGCGCGTGGAAGACGTCTGGCTCGCCACTGAAGACGGCGTGCGCATCCACGGCTGGTACGCGAAAGCGCAGGAAGCTGAGAGCAAGGCGGACGCCACCGCGCCGGTCATCCTCTTCTTCCACGGCAATGGCGGGAATCTCACCGACCGGATAGAGAAGCTCAGGCTGCTCACAGGCCTGAGCGCGGACGTCTTCATCCTGGACTACCGGGGATACGGCAAGAGCGAAGGGCGTCCCGACGAGGCGGGTATCTATCGCGACGGCGAGGCAGCATACGACCACCTCACGGACGAGCGCAGCGTGGTGCCGGAGCGCATCATCCTCTACGGCGAGTCGCTGGGCGGAGCAGTGGCGTGCGAGCTGGCATCGCGCCACGCCGTGGGCGGTGTCATTTTGGAATCCACCTTCACCCGCGCCAGCGACCTGGCGCGCAAGGTGCTCCCTTTGCTGCCGCCGCAGCTTTACCTCAAGACGCGGTTTGATAACCTG
>CAZXPM010000021.1:11714-17149 GCA_964643155.1 uncultured Planctomycetales bacterium
CTCATCCTCCACGGCGCGCAGGACACGACCGTCCCGCCGGAGCACTCGCAGCGCCTGTACGCCGCCGCCAACGAGCCCAAGAAGCTCGTGCTCATCCCCGGCGCGGGGCACAACGACATCTGTGTGCTGGCGGAAGAGGAGTACACGAAAGCGATTGCGCGGTTCCTCACCGAGTGCGCGAAGCGGTAATCCGCTATGCCGCTGCTGAGAGCTCAGACAGGCGGCGCTGGATTTCGCGCTTGGTCTCCAGTATGACGCGCGTCAGCTTGCATTCACAGGGATCAGGCAGCCAGATGCAGCCGGAAGCCTGGTAGTTCACCGCCGGACAGCCGCCCGCGCAGTCGTCCTTCAAATCGCAATTGTGGCAAGCCGTTCTCCGGTCGTAACGGAAGGCAATGAACTCGCGCCTCGCCTCCAGGCCGCTGAAACCCGTCAGCACATTGCCGAGCGAATAGAGAGGGATGCCCGCCAGGTCGTTCAGCCCCTGTACTTTGGCGCATGGCTGAATCTCGCCAGAGGCCGACACCGAAAGCCGTGCCCGCCCAGCGCCGCAACCCCAGAAGCCACGCTTGCTGCCCGGCGCATCGTCTAGAGCCTGCTCAAAGAGAGAGAGCCTGAACGGAGCCTTCGCCTTCACCTGCTCAATATAATAGTCGCCTAGCAGCTTCATCTGCTGACGGAAGACGTTGATATCCTCATCGCTATACGCGATTCCCGTGGCGGGGCCAACGATGAACTGGTTGATGCCAAGGCCGTACAGGTGCTTGATGTTCTTCAGCAGCTGGTGCATGTTCTCCGGAGTGGGAGTCACCTGCGCGCCGAGCCATCGCTGGTAGAGCTTCATCAGGCCGATGAGCCTCACTACCGTGTCGTAGCTTCCCCTCCCATCGGCGAACTTGCGGTCAAGGTTGTGCGTCTCCCGGTCACCGTCAATGGACAGCAGGAACTTGATGCCGTGGTCCCGGCAGAATCGCAGCTTCTCCTCGTCAAACAGCGTCCCGTTAGTCGTCATGGCGAAGGTAAGCCGCTTCCCCAGGCAGCGGCTGCGGAACTCGCCGTAGTCCACCGCAAGCTGCATCAGGTCAAAGGCTAGTAGTGGCTCTCCGCCCAGAAATATCAGTTCTACTTCATTGAGATTCTGGGACTTAATGAGAAGGAAATCAACCGTCGCCTTTACGATTTCCTCCGTCATCCGCTTCGGCCTCTTGCCCTGAATGAAGCAGTAGTCACACCGGCAGTTGCAGTCCTCCGTGATTAGCATGTCCACAATGGAGACAGGGGCAAACGACCGTTCACGAACTAAGCGAGCAACTACCCACGGAAGTTCTGGCCAGCGACGAACGAACGTCAACATCTCTCAAGAGCTCCTGCTCCTAACGGACCACGCTGATACCCGTAACTGCGATATGAACTCCTCCCATACTGGACAGCTTGTCGTCACTGCTCCTCAGGATGTCCTCCAGATCGTCCGTCAGGTCTGCCTGCAATACGCCTTTTTCAATGAAGAGCAGGCCATCCACCTCCTGAAAGAGCAGAATGGAAGCAACGCCGGGCAGTTCCTCGTCGGTAGGACGCGAGAGTATGACTGCCTTATGGGGAAACACCGAATCCTTGTATACATACGTTGCCTCAATCCGTCCGCCAACTGCGCCACCCTCGCCAGTGTATGAGGAGACTTCCTTCACGAGCCTGTAGTCCTCCTTCTCAAACCACAGCTCATGTCCCGGCTGCATTTCGTACTTCTCCCATCGTCCAAACCAAAGGAGATCCGCATCCGACAACCAGGATGGTGGCACCGAAGCGGCGACCAGTCCGCCTGCCATGACGTATGGCTGCAAGACTCCGTCACTTTCTCCCCTGTATCCTCTTCGGATGATCCGGAAGTAATGGCTGTCTTCGCTGTATTCAAACAACTGCGGATTGCAGTAGTACAGCATAAATTCCGAAGGGCGCTGCAAGACGATCCCGGGGCAATACCTGCCCGCGTAAGGGTAGGCTTTCTGTCCCGCCGATGGATAATCAGCCACGAGAGTAAAGGACACGCTTGCCTCCATGCTGGTCTCAAGCGTCCTTGCATGTTGCCTGATAAGCCACCGGGCATTTCTCTCTCGCGCTCGATCTATCTGCGAGATGATCGCGGGCGAAAGCGCTGCCGCGCCAGTCATTGCCTTCGCTAATGGGTATACTCTGACAGCATCCCTGAATCCCTGAAAGGCAACCGCGTAGCCTGTTCTCTGAGCGGCTAGTGATGGAGAATCACTTGATCCTTTAGAAGGAGCCCCAACGGCCAGGATAAGCACTCCTATCGAAGCTGCTGAAGCCACTAGTCGTATCGCCTTTAGTGATATTGCCAAACACTCACTACGGCGAGAGTCCATTTGAAACCTCCTATTTTCCGGTCAGCAGTATGGTCACGCCTCTTTGCCCCAGCTCCACTGTGGTTAGTATCATATGTACAAACCTGGACAAGTGAATGAGGGGCACCCAGGCATGTTGAATGCGTCTGGTGGTACGCAGCCAAAGCTAGTTGTGCAGCTAAACCGTTGTGTACACCCATTGAAGGCGTCTCTGCACGTGAACCCAACACCCCTGCAAGAGAAACCATCCGCGTTTGTGCAAGAGAAATCACCGCTGCAGACAAACGGATGGTCCGGGAAGTTGCAGATAAATATTATCGGCGTTATGCAAACTCCTGTCCTTGGCTCCGAAGAACCGGGTTGCTCCCCTTCTTCTCCTTCCTCCGAATACGGCCGCGACCCACTCACTGCGTAGTGCATCTGGTTCAGCGCGCGGCCGTAAGCTTCGGATTCGGAGAGGCACGGCGCTTCGAAGGAGTAGTCGCCGCCACAGCCGAAGTAAGGCTCGGTCGCCCGCGCTATCTGGCGGTACTTCTCCGGATCGGCCGCGAGCTTCTTGCCAATGGCATCGGCAAGTTTCCTGAAATCCTGATGCCCCACTAGCATCTGAAACCTCCTGTAGTGGGAGTCCAGGCCTGGCCCGGCGCTCCCTTAGCCTAAGGTTGGCCTCTGGGCGGAGTGGTTTTCTCTGGGGGGCAGGTGGCAGTAGTGTTCAACTCGTGAGCTTCGGTCGCTTCATCAGATAGCTTGCGCAAGCGTTCTTTCTCCTCGTCAGATAGCACCTTGGCGATAGCGTTCGCGAGCATGTATATCTGATGGCGCTCTTCAATCTTTTGGATTACCCGTTCAGCGATGAGTTCAATTTCACGGTCGGAAACGCCCATCTTGTGGCCTCTATAGGGAACTTAACACACACTTTGGCTTCTGTCAAGCGATTGCGCGGTTCCTGGTCCAACGAGCACTACCTGAATAGCCCCGTCTCTCCTAGCATCAATATCCCTTGGTGCGTCTCGCGCACCTACCTCTCCTATGTCAACTGCTGTGTAGCTGCGGTTTAATTCGATCAAGGACCGATAACTATGGTACACATCTCGAGGACAGTGGAGAGTATGGCTAGCTCGCCGCCAGTTTAGACCGCACGTACTTCTTCATCTCTGTGATAACATGCACAATCTTACACTGGCTTTCATCAGGTAGCCAGATCGACCCAGTTGCTTGGTAGTTCACCGCAGCACACCCGCCAGCACAATCATCCCTAGACTCGCATGAGTGACACTCGGTTCTACGCTCATATGAGGACATGATGAACTCACGTCGTACAGCATTAGCAAGCGTGCCACTCATCACATTTCCTAGCGAATAACGATTAATGCCCTTTAGACCATGCAGACCCTGTATTTTGGCGCATGGCTGTAATTCACCACTAGTGGAGATACTCAGAGTACCGCGACCCGCACCACATCCCCACACACCGCTTTTACTCCCAATGGACGTCAGTGAATCGCTTTCAAAGAGAGTCAAACGGAAAGGTGCCTTTCTCCTAACCATCGCAATGTAGAAGTCTGCAAGAGTGAGCATCTCTCTTTTGAATAGGGCTATGTCATCATCGGAGTATTCAATCCCTGTTGCTGGTCCTACCAAAAATTGGTTAATCCCCAACTTGTATAAGTACATCACGTTGTCGGCGATTTTGTTCATCGTAGCAGGTGTCGGTGTCACTCTAGCGCCCATCCAAGGTTGAGCGGCCTTCATCATACGAATCTTCCTAGCTACAAGGTCAAACGAGCCTTCCCCACTAATCAGCCTCCTATGTTTATTGTGGCTTTCTCTAGCTCCATCAATCGATAGGAGGAATCTCAGTGAGTTCTCTCTGCAAAAGGCCAGGGAGTCCGCATCAAAGAGAGTGCCATTTGTGGTCATGGAGTAGCCAACCCGCTTACCTTCGCGTGCTGCAGCGTTGTTCGCGTACTCAACGGCGAATCGTATTAGGTCCAAGGCAAGGAGCGGCTCGCCACCGAAGAAGAGAACTGTCACATCTCGCTCTCGCCTGCTCTTTTGCATCAGAAAATCGATGCTTGCCCTTAGGACATCTTCGCTCATATACTCGGGTCGCTTGCCCTCCACGAAGCAGTAATCACACCGGCAATTGCAGTCCTCCGTGACTATTAACTGCAAGTGCGTGATGGGCGGGAAAGAACGTTCGGTGGCAAGCGAAAGGAGCTTATCACCTACCGCCTGGCCAAGCGAGTGCGCACCTTCCTTAGGTGATTTAGATAGACTACCTTACGACGGTGATGTCCTCCAGACTGAACATGATAGACGGTACGTCCCGACCTGCGAACACAACCTCGCCGCCCGTTAACATCCACAAACCGTTGAACACTGCGAAATGCGATGTGACTCGCCACTCAGGATTGACATGGATTACTTCCACCGGCCACCCGTCTTTGCCGTACACGTAAGATATCTCGTGACCGATTGAACTCGTTTCCTCCTCTCCTGAAGCTCCTGTAAGAAGGAAGGATTCGTGAAGCAAGTGCCCAGTCTTCTTGTCGAACGTCAACTTCAGACCGGTCTTACCAGATGGCTTCGGGAGCTTCCCTATTAGCTTCATCTCCTCCCACGTAAGCCAGCTTTGTGGCTTAGGAGCGGGGAACGCCCAAAGGTAGAAGTTCGGCACTCCTGCCCCTTCTATATCCTCTGTGGGTGCCAAAGTGACGGTGTAGTACTCGTCACTCTCTTTAAGCATGCATCGCGTTACAGCACCATAGTAGAGTAAATACTCACTAGGAAGTCTAAATACTGCGCCACGGTCATACCTTCCTTTATAGGCGTAGTCTTCCGTTAGTCCGTTGTGCTCTATTGTATACTTATACGCCACATACTCGTAGTCTCTGCGACGCTCGCAGATTAGCCATCTTGCGTTAGCATCGCGAAGAGCGACAATCACCTCAAGCGCAGCGTTGTCGAGTAATCCCTCCGTCGCGAGGGGCTCTCGTCCTCCAGGATATTTGAGCGCGCTCACGCTGACGTCAGCGTCAATCCCGGTAAATCTAACGTGCTTCCCCATCTTGTTGT
>CAZXPM010000022.1:0-16778 GCA_964643155.1 uncultured Planctomycetales bacterium
TCGGCGGCCCCGTGTTCAAAACGGTCATCCCGCGCAGCGTCCGCGCTGCTGAAGCCCCGTCCTACGGCCTCCCCGTCACCCTTTACGCCCCTGCGTCCTCCACCGCCAGGGCCTACGAATCCCTCGCCTGGGAAGTCGCGCAGTTGAGCACGGGTTCGTAACTTTCCACCTACGCGGGGCTTCAGCCCCGCTATTTCAGGCTAACTGGAAGTCGGTTGCATGCTGCTGGCAACTGCCGGACTGGGAACTTCAATCCCCAGAATCTGCCGTAAGGCTGTAATTCCACCGAATGTGGAGAATGAATTCCCCACTCCAACTCCGAGAGGTGCTGCAGCTCTTCAGGGCTGGTACTCATCCGTTCCTAAGAACCAGGGCTGAAGCCCTGGACTACCGGGCTTGGCGAATACTATCCCAATTCCCCGCCCAACGCCCCCGCCATCCGCCGCAGCTCCGCCACGGTCTCGCCAAACTCGCCGAAGCTCAAGGACTGCGCGCCGTCGGACAACGCTGGAGAGGCCGAGGGTGGCCGGTGACTAGGATGTGTCCATTACCACTACACCGGTGGGCGACTTCTCATGCAGCATGTTGCGGACGTACGAATCTGATGGTATACTTAGTCACAGCTACTGTGAGGCTGTTAGAGAATCACCTATTAGGAGGTGAAACACGGGATACTGCTGTGTTACTCACTCTTCTCCGCTTGGGCCCGGTCAAACAAAAGACTACAGGCCCCCAGGTGAGGCTGAAGGCTGCATTTTCCAGTTCACGCTTTCCGCAAACGCTCCGGACAGGTGCACTACACTTATCATTCATGGGAGTGCGTCAACGCTATTCATGAATGCACTACAGGTGAGTACGTGGCGAGCGGCCAGCCGATGCCAGTAGTGAAAACGAAGCCCGGTTGTGAGCAGTACTTATCTTGGTCGGGTCCGGCGGGAGCGTGCTTGAGAGGTCACAGCTTTTCTTGGATGTATAACCAGCCTGATGGTTACATCTGGCTGGTGGAGACGTGCCCCTGCTAGGGCAAGGAGGGGACAATGAACAAGTGTTTGATTCCTGTAGTCACTGCAGCTTTGATTGCAGCCCTGCTAAGCGCCGCGCCCAGCCCGGCGGCCTGGGTGACAGCGACGCTTCCCGACCTGACCACCCAGGGTTTTGACACGACTGTCTACAAGATGGAGGTGGAACGCTTTATCGCGCTGGAAGGCCGGGCTCCGAAGAACCAGGAGGAAATGGTGAAGAGCGGCTACTTCTTCTTTGTGCCGCCGCCGGATGCAATGGCCTGGGAGTACTTCGGCGACGAGCTTTTCCTGACCAGCGGCAGCATCTGCCACCGCGTTGCGCTGCCGGGAACGGAGCTGTTCGCCCAGCGCCAGGAGCAGCTCAAGCGCACCACGCTGGATGCCGCCCGATTGTTCAGCAGGACCGCGGGCATCACGCCGGAGGATGTGGAGACTGGCCGCGTTTCCATGGGGGAGTGGCTGACATTCAAGGCGTATGCCGCCAGCGATGAAGAGTGGCGGCAGCTTTGCTGGGCCCGGTCACTGGCTACCACCATTGCGTATACGGTGAATGCATACAGGCAGCTGCACCCGGAGGATGAGAGTTATCCCACGCTGGACGAATTGCTGCAGTTCGCCGGGCCGCCTAACCCCGCTGCGTGGGTGTCACCGCTGACCGGCTACAAGATGACGCTCCAGGCCTACCAGTCCACGATGGATCCATACTACCTTGGTGGCGGCGATAGCTGGGAACTAACGGTGCCTCTCTTCGGCGCGGGCAGCCAGTCCCCTGATGCGCCCTCGTTCTTCGCCCCGGGCAAGCACTTCCAGCCGGGTGAATATATGCGCGTGGGCTACGGCCCCGGCACCGAGAGCGTCGGCGGAATGCTGATGGTGTACTAGCCGGTTGAGGTCGGCGGAGTCAGTTGATGGGGACGCCGAGCGCCGCGCCCATCCGGCGCAGTACTGCGATCGCCTCGCCAAACTCGCTGAAGCTCAGCGATTGCGCCCCGTCGGAGAGCGCTTTTTCACGGTCGGGATGAATCTCCAGCAGCGCTCCATCCGCCCCCGCCGCCAGTGCGGCTTTGAGCGCCGCCGGGATTATCTGCGGTATCCCCACCGAGTGGCTGGGGTCCACAATGACGGGCAGGTGCGTCACGCTCTGGAGTATCGGCGCCGCCATCAGGTCCAGCGTGTTGCGCTGCGACTGGTCAAAGGTGCGGATGCCGCGCTCGCACAGCACCACTTGCTCGCAGCCCTCGGTCATCACATGCTCGGCCGCCATCAGCAGCTCGTGCAGCGTGTTGCCGAAGCCTCGCTTCAGCAGCACCGGCTTGCCCAGCCTGCCGGCGGCGTGAAGCAGCGGGAAGTTCTGCATGTTGCGGCTCCCGAGCTGTATCATGTCCGCCACTTCCGCAACCATCTCCGCCCGTCCCGGTTCCATCAGTTCGGTGACGAAGGCCAGCCCGGTCTCGGCCTTCACCTGCGCGATGACCTCAAGGCCTTCTTCCTGCAATCCGGCGAAGGAGTAGGGCGAGGTGCGCGGCTTGAAGGCGCCGCCCCTGACAATGTGGAACCCCGCGTCCTTGACCGCTTTGGCGGCGGCTGAGAACTGCTCGTAGCTCTCCACCGCGCAGGGGCCCGCGATGAGCGTGAAGGAGCCGCCGCCGATGGTGGCGGCCCCCACCTTGATCTCCGTGCGTGCGTGACCGTTGCGCTTGCCTGCAAGGGGAAAGTCGGCAGCGCGCAGTTCAACCGGGCCGTAACCGGCGTCAGCCCTCTCGTGGCGGGATTCTTCGCTCATCAGGCGGGCGTCATTTTACCACAGCGGGAATCGCCTGCATTACGTTGACAATCGCCTGCGCGAAGTCGTCCTGGTCCACAGGCGTGACAGCCACCTCGCCGGGTTTGTGGGGCAGGACGAACAAGGCCTGGCCCCCTTTGCGCTTCTTGTCCACCTTGATGGACTGCCAGAGCATCACCGCGAGGCTTTCCGCATCGCTCACCTGCAGCGGCGTAAAGCCGCACGAGTGGAGTATCTGGGCGAGCATCAGGTAATCATCGCGGCTGATTTTCTTCTGCGCCAGGGATAGCTCGCAGGCTACCAGCATCCCGTTGCCCACCGCGTCGCCGTGGCTGAGCCGCCCGCCGTAAACGGCCTCCAGGGCGTGGCCGGTCGTATGGCCGAAGTTGAGCAGTTGCCGCGGGCCCATGTCGCGCAGGTCGTCTTTGATGAAGGATGCTTTGGTCTGCAAGGCGTCGGCGATGATCCTCATGGTGGCGTCGGCATCGCCCTCAATGACCTTGGGTATGTCCGAAGCGATGGCGTCAAACGCCTTTGGGCCGGCGAGGAACGACATCTTGACCGCTTCCACCAGGCCTTCTCTCAACTGGTCCGGCGCCAGCGTCTGCAGGAAGGCAAGGTCCACCATGCTGCCCACCGGGGGGTAGAAGGAGCCCACCTGGTTCTTGCTGCCGAGGAAGTTGATGGCGGTCTTGCCGCCCAGGGTGGCGTCCAGCATCGCCAGCAGCGTTGTGGGAACGTGGATCAGTGGAACCCCACGATTGTAGACGCTGGCGATAAACCCCGCCACGTCCAGCAGCGCCCCTCCGCCGATGGCGAAGAGCAGGTGATCGTGCCGCGAAACCTCATTGCGGGACAGCGCCCTGAGCGTGGTTTCAACTGTCGGGAGCGTCTTGGCGGATTCGCCGCGCGGGAGCACCAGTTGGGTCGAGTCCTTAAACACCGGGGCTTTCGCCAGGCTCTCTTTCCACAGCGCATTCACCTGTTTATCTATGAGTATGACGGGCCGGCGGCCGGTCAGCTCTTTCCCGTCCGGCAGGGCTGCCTCTAACTTCTTTGGAGTCAGCTTGCTAAGGCTGCAGGCGAATACCTCTTGGGTGTCGCTCTGCGCTGTCGCTACGGAGACCAGAGACTTAGTTTGCGCACTAGATTGTAAACGCATGCCTTACCACCTTTGCAATAAAATTAGCCGGCAGCCGGTCACACCGAACCGTCAGGTGCGACTGCCGGTAGCGAGGTTCACGCTTGCGGAAGAGGCGCAGCATCTCGTTTCTGCCGCGCTCAACCAGCGGGCGATACCTTCCTGTCTGCTCAATCCGCTCCCAGAGAACCTCAAATGGCCACTCCAAATAAACAAAAAAACCGTACACGCCAAGCTGTTCAAAGACCTTGTCGTCCACCAGCGAGCCACCGCCGGTGGCAACCACTATATTTTGCCTCATCGCAAGCTCAAGTGCAAGTGCCCCTTCCCACTCCCTGAAGCGCTCCTCGCCGCGCTGGGCGAAGATGGTGCCGATGGTGGCACCGTGGCGGCGCACAAGCTCCGCGTCCATGTCCACCAGCTCCCGGTCCATCAAGGCCGCGAGCTCCTGGCCGACGGTAGTCTTGCCGGCTCCCATGAATCCCGTAAGGATGATGTTCCGGCTGGGTGAAGGATGGTCTGGCTCGCCCGCCATCGGCGAGATTATAGAACAAACCGCAGCAGGCGGCGCCGGCTGCGGCTGCCTCTCAGAATGCGCAGTTGTGCGTCAGCTCTGGTATTCGCGCCGCTTCTCGCAGAACTCCAGCAATCCCTGGAACTGCTTGCGGCGGCTGGGATGCTTGAGTTTCTTGATGGCCTTCATCTCAATCTGCCTGATACGCTCCCGCGTGACGTTGAACTTCCGGCCGACTTCCTCCAGCGTGCGCGGATGGCCGTCGTCCAGCCCGTAGCGCAAGCGGATAACTTGCCGTTCGCGCTCGGAGAGCGTCTCCAGGATCGTGTCTATCTTCCCGCAGGTGAGCTCAAACATAGTCTCGTTTTCGGGATTCGGCACATTCTTGTTTTCCTGGAAGTCCTGAAACTGGCTGTCCTTATCGTTGCCGATGGGCTTCTCCAGCGAGATGGGCTTCTGCGCGACGCGCAGAATGTCGCGCACCTTCTCCTCGGTGATTTCCAGCTCCTTGGCGATCTCAGGGTTGGTGGGTTCGCGCCCCTCACGCTGCTGGATGGCCTTGCTGGCGCGGGAGAGCTTGGTGATGGTCTCCACCATGTGCACCGGCTTGCGGATAAGCTCCGCCTGATCTGCCAGCGCGCGTGAGATGGCCTGGCGAATCCACCACGTCGCGTATGTGCTGAGCTTAAAGCCGCGGTCCAGGTCAAACTTCTCCACGGCGCGGATAAGCCCCATGTTCCCTTCCTGGATGAGGTCAAGGAAGCCCATTCCACGGTTCAAGTACTTCTTGGCGATGCTGACCACCAGCCGCAGGTTGGCTTCAATCAGGCGCTGCTTGGCGGTCTCGTCGCCGTCCCGGTAGCGCCGGGCGTAATACTGCTCTTCTTCCTTGGTGAGGAGCGGTATTTGCCCTATGGTCTTCAAGTACATCTTGACCGAGTCATCCAGCCGCAGGTTCTCGGCGGCGCCGATTTCCTCTTTGGTGAACTCTTCGTTCGTTCCAATCAGTTCGGCATGAGCGTCCAGCGCGCGGCCCTGTTCGTCCACCACCTGAATGCCCTTGCGTTGCAGGTCATCCAGCAGGATCTCAATGTCGTCGTCCGTTAGATCCTCGTCCCGGGAGACAAGGTCGTTAAGCTCCTTCGTGGAAATGAAGCCCTTGCGGAAGGCGATGTCATAGACTCGCTCGTATATCTCGTCACTGAAGCAAGGGTCTGCCTTGGTTCGGTTGCGCGCAGTTATAGGCTTAAGAGCCTTCACGGGTTTTGGCGGCATATTTTTCTCAATCCTGTTCACGACGTTATGCGCCGCGGGGTAGGTTAAAGAGTATACCTGCGATTCCGCCGCGCCGCAACCCCATATACCACATTTGCCTCCAAGTTAGTTTGGCCCGGTGGCAATGTTATACTGGGGGGCATTCTAGGAGGGAAAAGCAAACATGATGCGACGGGCGCGTTACTCTAAGGTGGCTGTGTCGGTGTTGGCGGGTATGGCTGTGTTGGCGGGTATGGCTGTGGTGTTGCTGGGCTGCGGCTCACGGAAGGTGGCGCCAGTGCCGGAACCGTCCGCGGCTGGAGTGAGAGTAGTCTCAATCCTGAGCGATTCTCCCTCGGGAGCAGCAGCTCTGAGCGCTTCGTATGCTGCTCCGGTCATCTTCCAGTACAGGCAGCGTCTTACGCCGAACGCGCTCGTTGAAGCAGCGAGCCTTGAGCAACACGCGGCGGGGGCGACGATGGCCCTCTCCCTGCGGTTTCCCGCAGGCGATTCCACCTTCACCGGGTATGTCTCCATTCCTCGCGGTCTTTCCCTGGCGGAGGCCGGTTGTGTGCCCTCGCCGCTGCTAATGCTGGCGCAGGAGTGCGGGCCAGGGCTGATCGCCCTGGGGCTGGCCGCGGGCCAGGCGGGCACCGTTTCCGTAGAGCTTGCGCTTGCCCCGGGCACCGGCGTGGGGAAGTCCGCTATGGCGGTTCCCACCGACTCCGCTAACGCGGTGGAGCTCACGGTCGTAGACGACGGCGGTGCGCAGCTATTTTGGGGCGAACTCAACATAGGCGATTACGACATGAACTCCCGCGTGGCCATTGCGGACATAACGCCGCTGGCGATGTTCTTCGGCCATACGGAATCCACGACCTGGGATGCCTGGCACGACGCGGTAGATGGCAACGGGGACGGCAGCATCAGCATCGCTGACATAACCCCGATTGCCGCTCACTTCGGCAATACGGTGGAGAGCTACCGGGTCATGCGCCATCCTGACGGCGCCGGGGACTGGGCGCAGGTGGCCGAGGTTCCGCGGCCTTACGACCCATCCGACTCAGGGCAGCCCAAGGAGCGCCCCCTCTACGAATACACCGATGGTTCCGGCCCCTCCGCGGCGTTCTACGCGGTTCAGCCCTGCGACGGCGAGCTGAGTTACGGTGTCCCCAGCAATGTGGCGGCTTTTGGCTCTCCGGTGTCCGCGCCACCTCTTCCACCGCCAGTGGAGACGGTGGAGCCCGGCCCGAACGAGATCACGCTTTCGGTCGGCGAGGCAACGATACTGGACGACACTGAGTTTGAGGAGACCTACCTGCTGCCAACCGCGGCCGGGCAGGAGTACCTGCTCGTACTCACCTGCGAAGACGAGGTTGAGGAAGGCTACGATCCTGAGGAGTTCTTTGAGGTGCAACTGGAGTACACCGGCGCTTCCACCTCGTCCGCCTCTGGCGCAGCACCGCGCATGAACCGCGCGTGGCTGCCTGCTGAGAACTCCGCTCGCGCTCGCGAACGGCGGGCGCAGCTTGAGGCGGCGCTGGGGATGGGGGAGAGCGCCGAACCCGGGGCGAAGCGAGTGGCGGCGGTGGATGACACGCAGGAGTTCTCCATTGTGTTCATTGACGCAGACCTGCAGACAGTGGATGGAACCATCACCGCCCGCTGCACCAACGTGGGCGACGCCTGTGTCATCTGGGTGGACACGAGGGCGGACGACGGCCGCATCAGCCAGGCGCAGCTGGATGAACTGGAGCAGTGGCTGGACGACCGCGTCGTGGGCCAGGAAGTTGGCGCCTACGGGGACATCATGGACCCCGACGAGGACGGCAGGATTGCGGTTGTCTTCACGGCCGCCATCAACGAGATGGCGGGTCTCGTCGGAGGGATGTTCGTGGCCAACGACCTCCAGCCCACCGCTGTCGGCAGCAACTCCATGGACACGGTTTATATCCAGGTTCCCGACCCCGGGGGCGAGTTTGACCCATCAGGCCCCGTGAGTGCGCAGGAGTTCGCCGACGGGCTGATATCCACACCCGCCCACGAGCTTCAGCACCTGATCAACTTCTCTAACCGGCTGCGCAGTTACCAGTCGGGTGAGGACTTCGTCTTTGAGGAGTACTGGCTGAACGAGTCGCTTTCGCACTTCACCGAGGAGTTCACGGGTTTCCAGTCGGCGAACAACTTCTCCATCAGCAACTACTTCGTGACCGGCTGCCCCTGGACCGCACTGCCCGGCGGCAATTCCTGGAGCCCTTCCATCTTCCGTCGCGGGGCCGGCTACCTGTACATGCGCTACCTGGTTGACCGGTTCGGCGAGGGGATTCTGGCTGACCTGTTGCAGCGCGGCAAGCTCACGGGCCTGCTGGGCGGATGGGCCAACGCCGAGGCCGCGACCGGCGAGCGGATGGCTGATACCCTTCTGGGATGGGGCGTCGCCATGTACGCTTCCGGCCTGGGCGCCCCGACCGACGCCCGGTTCGCTTACGACGCGGTTGCCGCCGACCCCGACACCGGCGCGCCCCACGGAGTTCACTTCCGCGGCGGCAACACTTCCTACACCGGCGACCTGCTGCCGGTCTCGGAGCCGCTGGCGTATCTGCTGTCGCCGGATAGCATCGGCGCAGCCACGCTGACGGCGCGCAAGAACGGCCTGCTGTTTGTGCGGCTGCTGCCCGGGGCGGAGGCCTACGGACGGTTGACCATCACCCCGCTGAACGGCGACACGGTTCAGGCGGCGCTGCTGCGAACCGACTCAAGCGAAGTGGTGCTTGAAGCCGATGCAGGCAACCTGTACGAGGGCGGGGTCGTGCTGGCAAGCCTGAGTTCGCCGGGCGAAACCGACACTTACACCATTGACGCGCCGGCGCCTCATCACTTCGTTATCCGCGTGGTTTCCCTCACGGCGGAGCTTGACGAGTTCAGCTTCGCGGTAAACGACTCCGCCAAGCCCAACTACGCGCTGGACCCGGGCAATCCCTCCAGCCCCCCGCCTGGCGTGTATCAGCTCGTCAGCAACTTCACCACCTCAGGGAACTACGAGCTGAAGGTCAGCAGCCCTGGCAGTGCCACTGGGAATTACTACCTGATGGTGATACCCTTCTAGCCCGTGCGCTGCGTCATCGTATCCGACGGTAAGAAGGGGCATGAGAACCAGAGCGTTGCGCTTGCCGAAGTGCTGGAGCTCCCGCATCTGCTCATGCGGATAGCCCCCCTGCCGGGCTGGTACGAGCCGCTCTCGCGCGTTGTCTCCTGCGTCATCTGTCCCCGGAGATACCCGCCGGCTCTGCGCCGCCGCGTGCTGAACCGTTGTTTTGCCGCCGCCGGCCTGGAGCAGGTGTGGTCGGAGCGCCCCGGTCTGGTCATTTCCGCCGGGACCACCGCGGCCGTCCCCGCGCTGGCGCTGGCGGGAGAGCTGGGCGCCCGCTCGCTTCATATCCTGCGGCCGTCGCTGATGCCGGCGCGCTGCTTTGATGCGCTGGTGCTGCCCCTGCACGATGTGCCGAGCCGTTGCCCGCCCAACGCCTTTGCCCTGCCGCTGGCCTTAGGGCCGCTTTCCGGGACGGCGCGGGAGCAGTCCAGGCTAGAACTGCTCCGGCGGATGGGTCGCGGCCCCGCACCGGAGTCCTCCCGTGAACTGGTTGCCGTACTGATCGGCGGCGACTCCCTGCACCACCATCTGGATTCATCCGGAGTGCTGGAGTACCTGGCTGCGCTGGCTGGTTTCGCCGGGGAGACCGGGCGCGGGATAGTGCTCACCACCTCGCGGCGGACGCCCCCGGAGCTGGAGGAGAGCCTGCAGCGCTTGGCCGCGGAGAAGCCGGAAGTGTTCACCTGCTGTGTATGGGGGCGGTCGGACGACTACAACCCGGTTCCCGCCTTCCTGGATGTGGCCGCGGCGGTGATGGTGACCGCGGACAGCATCTCCATGGTCTCCGAATGCATCCTCGCCGGGCACCATCCGCTGGTGTATCCGGTTGAAACCTCTTCGGCTGCCGCCAAGCTGGGGCGTTTCTTTGATTATGTGTACACTCAGGGCTTCGCCGGGCAACTGAGTCCCTCGGAGTTTGACGCGCGCCAGTGGGAAGAGGCGCTGTCGGCTCCTGCCAGGTCCCGCGAAGAAGTATATAATGCTGTTGGCCTTCCCCGGATAGTAGCCCAGTTGCGAAGGCGCCTTGGTTTAGGAAGTGAACGGTCTGGACAATAACAACCGGCCCCGCCGCAAGCTCAAATCGGGCGCATATCTCGCGCTCACTCACCTGCGGATAAACCTCGGTCTCGCCGCACCGCTCCTGCTCCTGATACTGGGAAGGCCGGTGTGGCCCATGTTCATCGCTGGCGCGGTTCTGGTGGGGCTTGGCGCCGGGCTGCGGCTGTATTCCGCCGGCGTAATCCGCAAGGACCGCCGGCTGCAGCGCACAGGCCCTTACGCCCTCTGCCGCAACCCGCTTTACCTGGGCACGCTGACAATGATGCTCGGTTTTGGCCTGATATCCGGCTACTGGTCGCTTGCCGCGCTCACGATCGCCGTCTTCGGTTTGGTCTACTGGCAGGTCATCCGACTGGAGCAGCAGTGGCTGGTGAGCATCTTCGGCGACGCCTACCGCGGCTACGTGCGCGAGACCCCCTGCCTGCTGCCCCGCTTCTCCTCGCTGCGGAAGTTCCTGGAGCGTGTTCCCTATTCGCTCAAGCAGGCCCGCGCCAACCATGAGCTCAAGACCACCGTCGGCAGCGCCGCGGGCATCCTCCTCTTTCTGCTAAAATACGCTCTTGAGCTATGGGTTCTGCCCCTAAACCTCTGGTAGAAAGGCGTTTTTCCAGCATCCTCGCCCTGGATTTCTCCCTGGTTGGCGACCTGGTGATGCTCACGCCGGCTCTGCGCCGGCTGCGGCAGGCCTACCCGGGAGCACGGCTGACGCTGGCGGCGCAGCCCTTCGCGCTGGAGCTGTTCAGCGGCGGGGACCTGGTGGACGAGGTCGTCGTCTACGACAAGCGGGGCGAAGACCGTGGCATGCGCGGCGTGTTCCGCCTGGGGAGCCGCCTTAAGGCCCGGCACTTTGACGCGGCCTTTGTTTTCCACCGGTCTTTCGGGTCGGCGCTGGCGGCGTGGCTCGCCCGCATCCCCGTGCGCGCGGGCTACCGCAATGAGCTGCGCGACCTTCTGCTGACACACCGCGTCCGCGAGCCCGAGTTGCAGGGGCACATCATTGACGAGCATCTTTACCTGCTCAGTGAAGTTGGCATTCCCGGCGAAACGCCGCGGGTGGAACTGGATATGGACCTTTCCCACGCCGACGAGTTCTTCGCCAGGCAATCACCCAGGCTGGCAGAGAACAGCCGCCCGCTCATCGTGGTTTGTCCCAGAGGCGGGTGGCCCACGAAGACCTGGCGTGCGTCGCACATCAACCGCTTTCTTGACCTGTTTGAGGTTCATTCCGTGACCTTTGCGCTGGTGGGCGCACCAGGCGACGAGGAGTGCGCGGAGAAGGTCTATTCAGTGAACAACGAGATTCTGAACCTTGTGGGCAAGACCTCTCTGCGCGAACTGGTTTACCTCCTGCAACGCGCGGATGTCGTGGTCTCTCCCGACACCGGGACAGTGCATCTCGCCGTGGCGCTGGGCACTCCGGTGGTGGCGCTGTTCGGCCCCACGGCGCCGGAGCGCTGCGGGCCTCCGGCCTATGCGCCAGCGGCGATCATCTCCGGCGAGGTCAACTGCCTCAAGTGCTACCTGAAGCGCTGCACGAGAGAACCATTCTGCATGGACACTATCCAGCCGGAGAAGGTGAAAGCGGAAGTTGACCGGTTCATCGCCGCACGCCGGGCGGCCGCGGAGGTTGTTTGATGGAACTCGCTTCGCTGTTGACCAGGATGGCCGGCCAGCGCGCCGCGGTGCTGGGCGACCTGATCTGCGACCGCTTCATCTACGGCTCGGTTGACCGCATCTCGCCCGAGGCGCCGGTGCCGGTGCTGCTGGCGGAGCGCGAGGAGTACCAGGCAGGCGGCGCGGCTAATGTGGCGCACAACATCACTTCCCTGGGAGGCAACGCTGAGGTCTTTGGCGTGCTGGGCGACGATTTTGGCGCCCGCACCTTGCAGGCGCAGGTGCGCGCTTTCGGCGCGGGCACTGGCGGGATTATGGCGGTTCCCGGCCGTCCCACCACCCGTAAGACCCGCATGATTGCCTCCAGCCAGCAGCTTCTTCGCGTGGACGAGGAATTGACCGACCCCATCTCCGAACACACCGAAGACCTGCTGCTGGCCGCGCTGAAAGAAGCTTCCGCCGCCTGCAGCATCCTCATCCTGAGCGACTACAACAAGGGCGTGCTCACGCCGCGCCTCTGCCGTGAAGCCACGCAGCTTTTCCGCGCACAGGGCAAGCCCGTGGCCTGCGACCCCAAGCCGGCGAACCTGCCCAGCTTCCGCGAGGTCACGCTGCTCACGCCCAATCGCGCCGAGGCGCTTCGCGCCGCTGGCATTGAGCGACCCGAGCTGGACTCGCTGGAACGCGCGGCGCGGCATATCCGCGAACTCACGGCCTGCGAAGCGGTGGCCATCACGGCCGGGGCTGACGGCATGTATCTGTTCACCAACGACGAGCTCCAGCAGTTCTCCGGCGTGCCGGTGGAGGTTTACGACGTGGTGGGCGCAGGCGACACCGTCTGCGCGGTCATGGCGCTCGCGCTGGCCGCGGGAGGCACTTACGAAGAGGCCGCGGTGCTGGCCAACCACGCGGCCGCGATGGTGGTAGGCAAGCTCGGCCTCGCCACCGTTACCGCGCCGGAACTCCTCGCCCGCCTGGCGGGGTAGGGGAATTCAATATGGCTCTGCAAAACGAGGCTCAGGAGTTGCTCGCCGAAGCCCGCGCGGCGGGGAAGCGCATCGTCTTCACCAACGGGTGCTTTGACCTGCTGCATCCCGGCCACCTGCACCAGCTCCGCGAGGCGAGGGCGCAAGGCGATTTCCTCGTGGTCGGCCTGAACTCCGACGGCAGCGTGCGCCGGCTGAAAGGCAAGGGACGGCCGCTGCTGGATGAGTGCGCGCGCAAGGAGCTCCTTGAATCGCTGCGCTTCGTAGACCTGGTCATCATCTTCGCCGAGGACACGCCGGAGGCGCTCATCCGTGAAGTGCGGCCGGACGTGCTGGTCAAAGGCGCGGAGTATGCCAAAGAAGACATCGCCGGCGCGGAGTACGTGGAAAGTTACGGCGGCCGGGTGCACCTGGTGCCGATGCTAAAGGGCTATTCCACCAGCGCCCTGCTGGAGAAGCTGGAGCGGGATGGCTGATGCTCCGGCGGCGGCAAAGTCGGCTAACGGCCACAGCCGCGCAGTTGCTCTACCCCCAGTATTGCCTGCTCTGTGGAGAGATGGGCACACAGCTTGTGTGTCCGCGCTGCGCCGAAGAGCTGGAGCGCGTAGCCGGCCCGATCTGTCCCCGCTGCGGCAAGCCGCTGAAGACCGGGGTGCCGCGCGCAACCTGCCTGCATTGCGAAGGGCGCAAGTGGTATGTGGAGCGCAGCCGCTCGCTCTTCCGCCACGAAGGCCAGGCGCGGGATCTGCTGCACCGTTTCAAGTACGGTCGTGTGCGCGGGCTGGCGCGCTTCTTCGGCGAGCAGATTGCGCGCGCATACCCCGGGCGGGCCGGGCTGGCGGCGCATTTCGGCTGGGATCTGGGCGACGAGCCGCAGGTGCTGGTGCCGCTGCCGCTGCATTTCCTGCGGCGGGCGGTGCGCGGCTTCAACCAGAGCGAGCTAGTGCTCAAGTTCTGCTGCGAGCGGCTGGAGCTGCCGGTGGACACCGCGCTGCTGCGCCGCCGCCGCAACACCCTGGCGCAGACGCGGTTGTCCATGCGGCAGCGGTTTGACAACATGCGCAACGCCTTCGTGGTGCCGCGGCGGGTGAAGGAACGGGTGGAGGGCAGGCGGGTGCTGCTGTTTGACGATATCATTACCACCGGCGCCACCGCCAACGCCGCCGCCCGCGCGCTGAAGCAGGCCGGCGCCAGCAAGGTCTACGCCTTATCCCTCTCCGTGGCAACGCTCAAGTAGCGCGGTCCGGTGGTCTCTGTCCGGCTAGGGGCTGCCAGGGCCTGGGCCCTTGGTTGGGGGTGCTGTCATTCCGGCGCGCAGCATCTTCCTGACCACATACCAGAGCACGAGCACGATGGCGGCGAGAATGGGCAGCCAGAAGACGGCGTTGACCACGAAGAAGATAACCCCGTGGGTGAAGGTGCGCACCGTGTACTTAAGATTCAGCCAGGCCTGCGAAAACACCTCAGGGAAATCCCAGGTGAAGCCGATGCTCGGCTTGGGGGGCGGCGCCTCAGTCACCAGCGAAACCTCCAGCGTGCCCATTTCGCTGCGGTCCTTCAGGTAGCGCATCCGCCCCTTTACCTGGTTGATTTCCTGCTGTCGGCTCGTAAGCTCGCGCTCAATCTCCTTGAGGTCGCTCAGCTTCCCGCTTCGTGAAAGCAACTCCTTCAGCCGCGCCTCCGAGACCTTAAGCGCCTCCAGCCGCGCCTGCAGGTCTAAGTACTCCTCCGTCACCTCGTCCCCGCTCAGGTTGGAGGAAATGACCTCGCCCAGCTTTTTCACTTCCCGCAGGAAGTCCATGATTCTGGCCGCGGGTATCCTCGCGGTGATGCTCACGCTCTGCGAGGTCTCGTAGTTGTACTCCTCCATGTTGCTCATGTAGCCGCCGAACTGCTCAATGAGCTTGAGCACCGTGTCGGCGGATTCCCTGAGCTTGGACACCTTTACCTCGGTTCTGCCGCTGTACACGATCATGGGCTTCCGGCCGGTGGCCGGAGTCTCCTGCGCATGGGCCGGCTGGCCCCATACACCCGAAGCCTGCGCGGATTCCATCGGGCTTCCGGCCTCGTCCATCTCCGGCCGGGCGAGCTCCTGTGGTGCAGCTTCACGCGAAGGCGCGTAAGCGTTGACCGCCCCCGCGGCCTTCTTGTCTGCCGCTGTTTCCAGCACCGTGGCGCCGCGATACCCGCTGCTACGGTTCGCACATGACAGCGCCAGGCCCGTCAACAGCAGGGCCGCGCATATTAGGGCTAGCGGCAGCGCGAGAGCGCGCCGGAGATTGCCCGTGTATCTACCTCGTCTCACCGTAGTTTCGCCGTTTGACCGTATCATAGGCCTCCTCTTGGGACTGGTAAGCACTCTCTTAAGAGTATACCGCCGCGAACTGTGTTCACCGGGCGGATGCCGGCAAAGGCGTAAACCACCCGCCGAAGGCCCCAATGTCCGAAGGCGTGGCGTCGGCATTGAGGTATCCCGCATACCCTGCGCCGATGCACGGCGAGCCTTCCTGCAACCGGAAGCCGCCGCCAATGCGGGCAAACAGGTCGTCCGGCACCAGTTCAAACACAGTGTTCTCCGGCGTCGCGCCTTCCGGCAGGTTCAGCACTCCGGTGACGAACAGCGGATCCTCGCTGATGTTGCCGAAGGTGCCGGTGGGGTCGGGAGTTACCAGGTAGTTGCCCTCCTCGTTGCCCCAGACGCAGTTGTTCAGCAGCCGGTAGTTGGCCGGCTGGCAGTTCATCCACACGCCCACCCGCGGCGCCACCCACTGATGCGTCCAGCCGTTGCCGGTGGATATGTTGTTGACAAGTTTCATCTGCGCTTCCGGCGACCAGCCGGCGAAGCCCACATTCCCCATCCGCGTCACCGTGTTGCTCACTGCGTCTATGCGCGACTCGCCGGTGGCGATGATGCCCCAGCCGAGGCAGTCGGTCACGATGCAGTTCTCCACCGTGACCATGCTCTCGCCGAAGCTGCCGATGCCCTTCCAGTACTTGGCGATGATGTTGCGGTAGAGCTGCGCGGTGGCGTCCCACGTTACGCCGATGCCTGCGCCGCGTCCGCCGTAGATGAAGTTGTCGTGTATCACCGCGCTCGCGCCCCGGTAGAGCGCAATGCCGTCCCAGGTGTTGTTCACAATCGCGTTGTGGTGGATGTGCGCGAAGCCGCCGTCGCGCACGAACACTCCGCCCACGCCCACGATGTTGGCTTCAATGTAGTGTCTGTTGTCCCGCAACTGGCAGTGGTCAATTTCCGCGCTGCTGCGGCGCACCACGACCGCCGCGTCGCAAGCCTTCCCGCTCTCATCGCGCACTCCGCCGGTGACCGTCAGGTTGCTCAGGCGCACCCGCGGGCAATCCACCAGGTACACCCCGTAGCCCGCGTTGGTCACCAGCACGGTCTCGCCGGGGCTGGCGCCCACAATCTCCAGCGACTTGCCGCGGACGATGAATCCCGCCCGGAACTCCACCGGCGTGGCCGGTTCCAACTCATTGCCCGCAATCGGCTCCACCATGTCGCGCGGCGCTGCTTCATACCGCCCCGGCAGCACGATGACCGTGGCTCCGTCCGGCGCTAGGTCAATCGCTGCCTGCAGGTCGCGGTACGGACTGTCCGCCGTCCCCGCGCCCGCCGCGCCGTCCCCGATATCGTCCACGAATAAGTGCTGCGCCAGCGCTGGATAGCCGAGCGCAAGCAATGCGAGCAATGTGATTACCGCGGTTAGCGCTTTCACCTGGTCCCTCCTGGCGAGATTACCCAAGCCGGCGGCCGGATTCGAACCGGCGACCAGCTGATTACAAATCAGCTGCTCTGGCCTCTGAGCTACGCCGGCGCGCTCCAATTATAAAGCAGATGCGCTCCCGCCGTCAGGCGGCATTGACGCAGGCGCCGCTGCCGCCCATATTGAACCGCGATGTCCCCGATACAGGCGCTGCCGCCCGCAGAAGTGGAGAAGATAGCCGCCGGCGAAGTGGTGGAGCGGCCGGTCTCGGTCGTGAAAGAGCTGGTGGAGAACTCGCTGGACGCGGGCGCCCGGCGCATCGCCGTGGAGGTGGAGGACGGCGGCAAGGCGCTGGTGCGTGTCACTGACGACGGCGCGGGCATCCCCGCCGCCGAGCTGCCGCTGGCGGTGAAGAACTTCCACACCTCCAAGATCCGCCTGTGCGAGGACATCTACCACCAGGTCTCGCTGGGCTTCCGCGGCGAGGCCCTGGCGGCCATCTCGTCCGTCTCGCGCTTCACTATCACTTCGC
>CAZXPM010000023.1:0-11924 GCA_964643155.1 uncultured Planctomycetales bacterium
GGCTGAGGGCCTGGCGGCGGACAAGCCGGACACATTGATTATCAGCACGCCCACTCTGTCCTTGAGCGCGACGTTGTGGGGCGTGCTGATAATCAATGTGTCCGGCTTGTCCGCCGCCAGGCCCTCAGCCAGGGCAAACAGCGACCGGCGCGTCTTCTCAACGTGCTTGACCTCGTAACCGCCGATGGCCTGCAGGACTATCGGCGGGTGGGGGACAAACAGCGAATAAAGCAGAGCCAAGAACCCACCTCCCGGCGCGCTCTGCGCCTGCCCCGATTATAGCATTTGATTCGGGGTCTTTCGCAGCGCGGAATCAGTCCGGCTACCTGCGGTGATTGACAAGTGGCTGTCGGGACGTATAATAACCGTTCCCATTCAGGGATTAACTATGGCTAACACAAGTAGCGCAAAGAAACAGATACTGGTTACCGAGCGTAACCGCCAGCGGAACCAGCACTACCGCAGCGTGATGCGCTCGGCGGTGAAGCGGTTCGTCACATCCGTGGAGGCAGCGGATGAGGAGAAAGCCCGCGCGGCGCTGCACGACGCGCAGAAGGTGATCAACCGCACGGTCAGCAAAGGTGTAATCAAGAAGCAGACCAGTTCGCGCAAGATCTCGCGGCTGTACCAGATGTTCAACAAGAGATTCGGCCGGGAAGAGCAGCCCAGCGGCAGCTAGCCACCACCTCACTCAGGGCATAATCCGGCCGCCAGCGCTGAAAGCTATCTCCCGCCCGTCCTGCTGCGTAAGCAAGCGGACGCGGGCGCCGAAATGCTGGAGGCTCTCCGGCACTTCGCCGCGCCCCTGCAAAACCAAGGTGTGCAGCTCGTTCGACTCCAGAAAGGCGCGGAGAGCAGCCAGGTTGCGGCGCGCCGCATATCCCGGAACCACGAGAATCCGTGTTTCCCCCAGCCTGCCGCCAGGCGCGGCCGCGGAAGCCAGGCTCTGGCGCAGCAGCTTTACCGGCGGGACATATACACAGGCCTGGCGGGAAAGGCCTACCGTCCATAGCGACAATGAACCATCCGCGCCCGTGACCGAGCCCAAACGCGCGCTCACGGAAGAACCCACGGGCGCAAGCACGGCGCCGCCAGCGGAATCTAGCACTACACGCGGGACAAACGGCGTGCTGTCCCACAGCCCTTCCGCTGGTTCGCCATCCAGAATGACCACTGTTCCAACGCCCGAAGCTCCTTGATGCACCAGCAGCCAGTAGGCATCAGAAAGAAGCGATTGCTGGCGCTCGGCTGATGGCGGCAGGCAGATGAAGAGCGTGGACGAGCGGTTCCGGCCCACCAGGGCGGAGGCGGCGCCAGCGGGGGTGTAGAAGACGCGGTATTGCGGGAGTGACTGTATGTAGGCCAGCGAGCACATCGCCATGACGAGCAGCACCAGGCTCAGATGCAGGACGGCGGAGAGCCTTTCAGCGCGGCTCGGCCCCCAGCCGAAGGCGGCGAAGGCCAGCATGATAAGACCCATCAGCAGAACGACGCTCCACCCGCCCAGCGGCACGAAATGCAGATCCGAACCGGGCAGCCGGGAGAACAGCGCCGCCCAGGAATACAGCCCCGACACCAGAACGTGCAAGACCCATATCAGCCCGCCACCAATGAGGGGAACATAGCCCAGCAAGTAAAAGGCGACACCGAGCAGCACGACCAGTGAGGCGAGCGGGATAGCGATGAGGTTGCTCAAGAGACCCCAGGGCGAGAACTGGTTGAAGTAGTAAATGAGCAGCGGGAAGACCATTACCTGCGCCCCGGCGGTGCCTGCCAGCACCGCCAGCAGTCCCCGCCACCGCCGGTGGAAGCGCTTGAAGTGCGGATAGAACACCTTGAGCGCCAGTATCAGGCCCAGCGTGGCGGCGAAAGTGAGCTGGAAGCTCACGGAGAAAGCCTCAAACGGCTTGAGGAGCAGAAGTATGATCCCGGCCTGGCCCAGCAGGTTGAGTCCTTCAGTTTCATAGTAGAGGTAGTGGGCTATGAGAACAAGGACGCTGATGATGAAAGCGCGGCGGATGGAGGGCTCAAAGCCGGTGAGCACCGCGTAGGTCATGATGACCGTGAAGATGGCGGTGTACTTGAAGATGTTGATGATGCGCCCGGCAGGGGTCAGCGGCGACTCCAGACGCAGGAAGAGCAGGCTTACCAGCAGAAACAGCAGCGACACCTGCGAGCCTGAAACCACCAGCAGGTGCGTGAGCCCGGCGGCACGGAACGTCTCTTTCAGTTCCCGCGGAAAGTAGATGACGCTGTCCCCAATCAGCAGCCCGAGAAAGACCTCACGCTGCGGGCTGTCCAGCGCCCTGCTCGCCCTTTCGGTCATCTCCGTCCGCAGGTGATAGAGGAAACGCGCCCAGGCGCCCGCAGGTTCGGCCCGTTCAATGGAGGCCTCGGTGGGAGCGATGATCTCATGCGTCACCCCGAACGGCTGCAGGTATTCGCGCATGGAGAATCCCCCACGGTTCCTAGCTTCAGGCGCGCGCTGGAAGTGACCGCGCAGGTGGATGTTGTACTGGTAGGACACGGGCAACTCCCGCCCGCCGCGGACGTAAACGTAAACCCGACCGAGTCCGTGCCGCTCGCGGAGAGTCATCCTACTGGTGCTCATCTCCTTGACCAGCACGAAGAAGCTCATGCCGCTCTCGCTCAGGCGGGGAACGGTGTCAACCAGCCCCGTCACTTCCACCTCTTCACCTTCAAACATGTTGAGGACGGAGGAGGACGAGAGCTGGTAGGCGTAAGACGCATAGGCGAAGCCGCCAGCGCCAATCAGCATGAACAGCAGGGCCAGCCTGAGGGGGCGAGCGAGGCGGCGCAGGCGGAAGGAAAGCGCAAACAGGCCCAGCAGCACTGCCAGCGCAAGCAGTGGCGCCCAAAGGGGGATGCCGTCCCCCGGCAGCAACCGCGAAGCGTGGATGGACGCGAGGAAGACCAAGAAAAGGGTGAAGTAGATGTGACGGTTGAGTAGTGTCCAGATGCCGGCCAACAGTCGTTCCCGCTGGGCCTAGCCGTTCACCAGATGGTTGAGCAGCCAGGCTATCATTATCTCGTCCAGGCCTTCATGCGCCAGCAGCAAGTCGGTACCATGCCTGGTGCCGGCGTAGGCTTTCAGCTTGATGGGGCTCGCGAGCTTCGCCGCCTGCTTGAGCTTCAGGCAGCTTTCATAGGAGTACTCATCCTTCTCGGACACGATGAGAAAGAGGGCGCGAGTACTGAAGCCGGTGATGTAGGGCAGAACCTCCAGCCCCCGGTAGTTCAGCCCCGGCGAAAGCAGGATGGCCGTGCGCACGTTCTTATCCCCGGCGGCGTACTGGAAGGCCAGGTTGGCCCCGATAGAGGCGCCAATGACCGCGAGCCGCGAGCTGTTGATGTCTTCCCGGGAGTCAAGGTAGTCCACCGCGGCAGCTACATCCCGGATCATCGCCGCGTAGTCAGCTTCGGTGAAGCTCCTGTAGTCCCGGTGCTTTCCCGAGAAGCTGGTGCTCTCACCGTGCCCCCGCAGGTCAAGCGCGAGCGCCGCGTAGTTGTTCCTGACCAGCTTCTCCGCAAATGCGTTCCACGCGGACTTGCTGGAGCCAAGCTGGTGGAGCAGCAGCACCACCGGCACCGGCTTCTTTCCCTTCGGGAGAAACAGGTTCGCCCTGATGGTCACGCCGTCCCGCGTCTGAAACGAGACCTCTTTGGCGGCGAAAGCGGTGAAAGAGACCGAGGCAAGGGCGCAGATTAGAACTGCAGCCAAGAGAGATTTCAGCGCCGTGAATCGCATGTTTGCCCTGTTGCACGAAGTTTGTAGCCCGGCTGGATTCTAGCACAGAGACTGCGCCCGGAGGGACTTGAACCCCCAACCGGCGGATCCGAAGTCCGCTGCTCTATCCATTGAGCTACGGGCGCACAGATTCAGCTAGACCAGGCCCGGCTGGATGTCAAAGGCGGAGGGGGAGACGCCGTTGCCACGCTTGAGCCAGAGCAGGTACGCCATCATCTCAGCATTGTCCATCGCCAGCCGGGGATGCGGGAACAAGACCTTCAGCCCTGCCGACTCGCAGCGTTCAGTGAGGTGTTCACGGAACAAGCCGTTGACGGAGACGCCGCCGCTGACCGAAACGAGCCGAACACCAGTGGCCGCTGACGCCGCAAGCACCTTTTCCCAGATGGAGTCCCAGACGCTGCGCAGCAGCGAAGCGGAGAACTCGCGGCGGAAGTCCGCCCCGACGGGCTCGTTGGCCGCAATCATGCGCACTGCCGCAGTTTTCAGGCCGGAGAAGCTGAAGTTCAGGTCGCCGCTCTCCCGCATCGGCACCGGCAGCTTCAGCTCCGGTGAAACGGGGCTGTCGCCATGCTCCCGCGCAAGACGCTCCAGCACTGCTCCACCGGGATAGCCCAGACCGAGGCGCTGAGCGACCTTGTCGAAAAGCTCGCCCGCGGCGTCGTCCAGCGTCTCGCCCAGCACCACTGACTCACCCAGAGACTGAACCAAGTAAAGGACGGTGTTGCCGCCGGATACGACCAGCCCCAGGAAGGGAAAGGAGAGGTGCCCGGCGCTTGTGCCGAAGAAGGGCGAATACAGATGGCCCTCCAGGTGATTCAACCCGTACAGGCGGGCGTCAACGGCGGCGGCAAACCCCCGGGCAAAGGCCACGCCGGCCAGCAGGCACCCGGGCAGCCCCGGGCCGCACGTCACGCCTACCGCGCCGACGTCTTGCAGCGCCGCCGGCTGGGCTGAGCGCAGTTCCGCCAGCAGCACCGGCAGGTTGGTGAGATGCTCCCGTGCCGCTATCTCCGGCACCACGCCGCCGTAATCCGCGTGCAGCGCCACCGACGAAGAGAGCGCGGACCACACCACCCCGCCTTCGTCCGAGAGGAGAGCCAGGCCGGTGTCGTCAAAGGAGGTTTCAACTGCTAGAAGGTTCCCCTTCCCGCTCACCTTCAATCTCCTTTATGTCAAAGACCATCGCGTCCGGATACGACAGTCCAGTGGCGCCGCAGGCCGGGCAGCGGGACGGCAAGGGTTGCCCCGTGGGGTTGTGCCAGACCTCCACGAAGCCGCCGTCCGGCAGTGGGACCGTCTCCTGGTGACCGCAGACGGGGCAGCTTATCTTCAGCGGCTCCAGCTGGAAATGCAGCTCGGGACGCCCGATGCCGTGCGCTTCCGCCACATCCGGAAACAGGAACTGCAAAGTCTCCTGGTGTACGCCAGCAAGCGGCCCGACCCTGAGCACGATGCGGACAACTTCAGCGAGTCCGTTAGCCCTGGCGGAGTCTCGGCAGATCTCGGCTATTGAACACGCCAGGCTGTACTCATGCATCGCCTACAGCCGCGGCAGCGGCCGGTGGTGCAGCTCAATGTCGCTTTCAGCGTCAACTTCACCGAACTGTGTCCAGATGCGGGCGCGTCCGCGCACTTTCATTACAGACACGTGCTCGGTGAACTGGGCGATTAGCACCTCGCCCCGCTCCAGCTTCTCGGAGTGAAGAAACTTGGTCTCTTCACCGCGCGTAAGCCCAGCGACGCTCACGCCGCTTTCCATCGCCTTGATTACCACATAATCCTGCAAGAGGTCGAGATCCATAGGGGGGGTATTCCTCCTCTAAACTAAGAAACAAAGAACAACAGACGCGGAATATTACCACTTTACGCCAAGGCTTACAATCCCGGATACTGCTGTTCGTAGTAGTCTTTGAACCTGCCCTCGCGCACGCCTCGCCACCAGTCCTCATTCTCCCTGTACCAGAAGACAGTGCGCAGCAGACCATCCTCCAGGCTCGTGCGCCGCTCAAATCCAAGCTCCGCGCGAATCTTCGAATCGTCAACACTGTAGGCGAAATCGTGGCCCGGACGGTCGGGAACAAAGGCCAGGCGGTTCTCGTCCAGCTTGAGGATGCGCAGCACCCGGCGGGCAAACTCCAGGTTGGAGACCAGCCCGGTGCCGGCGAGGTTGTACGCCCTCCCGGCCTCGGCGGACTCGGCCAGCAGCAACAGCGCGCGGCAGGTATCCTCCACATACAGCCAGTCGCGCATCTGCTCGCCCTGGCCGTAAATGGGCACCTGCCCGCCTGTCAGGAGATTCGTCGTCATGAGAGGCAAGAACTTCTCCGGGTGCTGGTAGGGACCGTAGTTGTTGGTCGGCCGGACAATCACCACGGGGAAGCCAAAGGAGTTGAAGACCGACTGGCAGAGCAAATCGGCCGCGGCCTTGGTTGCCGCGTAGGGATTGCCCGGACGGAAAGGTGCATCCTCGGCATGCTTCAGCTCACTGTCCTTCGGCGTGGGGCCGTAGACCTCGTCGGTGCTCACGTGGACGAATTTCTTGATCCCCGCGGCGCGGCAGATCTCCATGAGGGCGGAGGTTCCTTCTATGTTGGTCCGCAGGAACGGCCGCACATCCTTCAGCGAGCGGTCCACGTGGGTCTCGGCTGCGAGGTGGAAAACGTAATCAACCTCCGTGCGGCTCCACAGGCGCTCCAGCACCGAGGGGTCGGCGACATCGCCATGGATGAAGTTGTAATGCTCCCCCACTTCCAGGCCGGAGAGGTTGTTCAGGTTGCCCGCATAGGTAAGGGCGTCAAGGTTCACGATGGTCCAGTCCGGGCGCTCCCTGCGCAAGAACCGCACCAGATTCGAGCCGATGAAGCCGGCGCCGCCGGTAACTACCGCTGTCGCCATGATGCCACCTCAGTATCCGTCATCACGCGATGTTAGCATAGAAGCTTGTTCCCGCTATGCCGGCGGGCTGGTTAACCCGAAAGGCCTCCAAAGCCGTGGCCCCAACATCGGCGAAACTGCTGCGGGTACCCAGGTCCCGGCCCGGCCCCGACCCCGTGAATGCCAACAGCGGAACGTACTCCCGCGAGTGGTCGGTTGAAGCTGTGGTCGGATCGTTGCCGTGGTCGGCGGTGAGAAGCAGCAGGTCGGCAGGATTCCAGCCGGCGGTGAAGCCCGCCAGCCATCCGTCAAACCAGGCCAGCTCCCTCGCGTAGCCTTCAACGTCGTTACGGTGGCCGTAAAGCATGTCAAAGTCAATGAAGTTGGCGAAAACGAACCCGGGCCGGTCTTCCCGCTTGAGCTTGAGCAGAGCGTCACCGGTTGCCCGCGAGTTGGTGGTGTGCAGACTGCGGTTGAAGCCTCTGCCCGCGAAGATGTCTTCCAGCTTGCCTACCAGCGTCACCGCCACTCCGGCCTCCGACAGCGCGTCCAGGCAGTTAAAGGGAGGCGGCAGACCGAAGTCGCGGCGGCCTTCGGTGCGCCTGAATCCCACTTCGGGCGCGCCAACGAAGGGGCGCGCTATCACCCGGTCCACTTCGTACTCTCCGTGGGTGAGGTCGCGCGCGATGCGGCAGATACGGTAGAGCTCCTCCGGCGGGACAACCTCCTCATGGGCAGCGACCTGAAGCACCGAATCCGCGCTGGTGTAGACGATTACTTTGCCCGTTTGCAGATGTTCGGCACCGAGTTCCTCTATTATCTCCGTGCCCGATGCCGGCTTATTGCCCAGCACGCCCCGCCCGATGCGCCGCTCCAGCTCCTCCACCAGTTCGGGCGGGAAGCCGCCGGGATAGGTCCTGGGGGCAGTTTTCCGGATCACGCCCATCAGCTCCCAGTGGCCGGTGGTGGTGTCCTTGGCGGCACCCGCTGGCTGCAGCCTGCCAAAGGAAGCCGCCGGCGAAGGCGCCGGCGGGAGCAAACCCGGCTCGCGCATGATGTTGCCCAGGCCCAGGCCCGCAAGCGTGGGAAGAACCGGCGCGGCCTCCGCGAGAATGTGCTGAAGGGTCGCGCTGCCCGAGTCGCCGAAGTCCCCGGCGTCCGGCGCAGCGCCAATTCCAACGCTGTCCATTACCAGGAGAAACAAGCGGTTGTGAAAGTTGCGAGTACCCACGCCCCAACTTCGCGCATTATACTCCAACCGCAGGCCGCCTCTGGTAGAATAGCCGCAATCAAACGAGGGAGCGAAACATGGACCCACTGGTCGGCATCATTCTGGGCAGCAAATCGGATCTTCCCCACATCAAGCAGTGCACCGACACGCTGGACGAATTCGGCGTGCCCTACCGCATCGCCATTGCCTCGGCCCACCGTTCACCCAACGTGCTACGGGACAAGCTGAAGGAGATGGAGGCCTCCGTGGGGGTCTTCATCGCTTTCGCCGGAATGTCGGCGCACCTGCCCGGCGTGGTGGCGAGCCAGACAATCAAACCGGTGGTGGGGGTGCCGGTCTCGGTGTCCCTCCTGGGGCTGGACGCGCTGCTGTCCATCGTCCAGATGCCGCCCGGAGTGCCGGTGGCGGCCATGGCGATTGACGGCGCGCGCAACGCCGCCATCTACGCAATCGGCATACTCGCGCCCACCGAGGAGGGCCGGAAGCTCAAGCTGGGCGACCAGCTCACCCGCATGCGCAACAAGAAAGAAGCGGAGTACGAGACCCTGAACAAGCCCGGCGAGGGCAGGATTAAAGTCTAATCTCAAAACCGGACAGTTGCGCCGGGAAGGAGCTGAGGTCTTCCTCTTCAACGCTGGTAACGCTCGCATGCGGCGGCCCCTCACGCAGTGCTGACAGCAGCCTCTCCAGCACAGCCTCATCATTGGATTGAGCCACCACTTCCACCGTGCCGTCCCGCCGGTTGCGCACGAAGCCGCTCACACCCAAACGTGATGCTGTGCGCCGGACGAAGTACCTGAATCCCACACCCTGAACCACCCCTGAAACAACGTAACGCCTGGTTAGCATTTGTCACCCGTCCGTGGTCGCTGGGGCAGTAATGCCAGATGGAGCTTCACCGTATCAACCGCTTCGCGGACATCGTGCACGCGCAGTATATCAACGCCCTGCCGCAATAGCAGGGCGTTAGCCGCGACCGTTCCCGCAAGCCTCTGCTCCGGCCCACGCCCTAACAGCTTACCCAGAAAGGACTTGCGCGACACCCCGAAGAGCAGCGGCCGGCCATCCACGCGGAGCCTCTCCGCATTCGCTATAAGCGCGAGGTTGTCGGAGAGCCGCTTACCAAAGCCAATGCCCGGATCCAGCACCACCCGCTCCGGCGCGATACCCGCTTCCGCCAGCCGGTGCAAGCGCTCCTTCAGGAACGCATGAATCTCGGCCACCGGGTCATCGTAGTGAGGTTCGCGCTGCATGTCGCGGGGGGTGCCCAGCATATGCATCAGCACGTAACCGCACCCGCTTTCGGCGGCGAAGGGCAGCAGCTCGGGATCCAGGCGTCCTGCGGAGATATCGTTGACAATAGCGGCACCGGCACCAACCGCGGCGTCCGCCACGCGGGCCTTATACGTGTCAATGGAGATGACCGCCGCAGGATGCCGCGCCTTGAGCTCCGAGATGACCGGAAGCACCCGCTCCAGCTCCTCATCTGCGCTGAGGGGCTCGCTGCCGGGGCGGCTGCTCTCGCCGCCGATGTCAATGATCCCCGCGCCCTGCTCAAGCATCTTCGCCGCGTGCTCCACCGCATCCGCGACTGAACCGTGATGGACTCCACCGTCGTAAAATGAGTCCGGCGTGACATTCAGTATGCCCATCACCAGCGGCAGCCTGAGCTCCAGACTTGCATCCTTGATGCGCCAGATTCTCCAGGCATCAGCCATATGTTGCTGCAAAAAGCGGGGACACACCATGTGTGCCCCCGCTTATGAGTTCATGTATCAAGCCGGCCTAGAATACTTCTTCGGCAATAGAGTAGATCTCGACCGGCCGGTCGCTCAACTGGTACACCGAGGTGAAGTACTTGCTCGCCTGGCGGTAGAACAGCTGGGCGGTGACGAACACGGAACCGGTCACGCCGGACGCGTTAATCTCGAATTCCTCGGTGACCGTCTCATTCGGCGCGATGCGGTTATCGCCAAGAACCAAATCGGCCTCCCAGTACGGGACCTCGTCGCGGAAATCAAAGCTGCGGGTGAGGCGCTTTTCGTAAGTGCGTATCTCCTCGTAGAAGACGACGCCATCGGCATCTTCCGCCCGCACGACGAGCACGAGCTGGTGGAACGGGAGACCGGTCGGGAGCATGTGGCCCGCCCCGGAGTTGGTGATGTCAACTGTCGCGGTAACGAAGTCCTCGTTGCGCTCGGCGTCCAGCGAGAGCTCCGCGGCCTTCCGGAGGAACTCGGGCGTGGTTCCACGGAAGTCGTGAACGTGGGAATCGCGCCGGTCGGGACCGTGCTTGGAAGTCGGCTGGCGGCCCAGACCCAGCTCCTGCGTGGTGGGCATGTGACAGTCCTGGCAGGTCTTATGGTTCGGCCCGGGCACCGCGTAATCGCTGCGAAGCCACTCGTTGTAGGTGTCCTGCACGATGACGCCGTAACCGTTTACTTCCTGGTGGCAGGGCGCGCACATGCGGGAGTCAACAAAGACCGAGGAGTAGCGGATAGTGTGCGCCGAGGTCGGGGCTTCGTCCAGCGGCCCGAACTTCTGGATGCCGAAGCGGTGCTCGTAAGACAGGCCGTAGTAGTGGTTGTACAGCTCGGGGAACTTGACCTGTGTGCGGTCGGTCGGCAGGCCCATGCGGCTGATGGTGTGGCAGAAGTCGCAGCTCACGCCGTCCTTTACGTAGTCGTTGAGGCGCTGCCAGTAGTTCAGCTGCTTGCGGATGGCAATGTCTGAGTTGGGCCAAGTATCCTTGCGCACACCCAGCGTGCGATCCACCTTGCCGGCAGCAACATCCTTCAGGCGCGGGATATAACCCTTGCGCATAGCCTTGAGGAACTCAACCAGCGGCTGGTTGGTGCTGCTCGCTATCTCCACATTAATCGCTGGAGCGTGGCAGGACAAGCAGTCAATCTCCTCGGGCATTACCGCGCTCGCCGGGAGCTGGTCGTCCTTGCCGAGTTCGCCCATGCGGCGCATCTCCTTGACCTTTTTCTCCTGGTAGTCGTAGAACTCCCGGTACTCGGTCGAGGCCTGCTGGTAGAACATTCCTGTGTAAGAAGTGCCGTGCGCCGAGTACTGCCACTGGCGGTAGTAGGTTGGATGGCACAGCGAGCATGACTCCGAGAAGTCCAGCAGCGGCACGTACGGAACGTCCTGCGTCTGGATACCGTACTTGGCCATATTCTGCTCGAAAAGCTCGATCCAAGGACGCTTCCATTCTTTCGGCCGCGCCTCTCCCCGCTCCTGAGCCAGAGCGCTCGCAGCAAAGGCCACTAGGAGAGAAATCAGCAGGAGGACCGGAACGACCCCCCGTATGAATTTGCTCCCTTTCATCAGTCGCTCCAAAAGGTGGATTACACTTGAGTTGGGTCAAAAAACAAAGCCTGTAATAACAGGCAAGGTAGTATACCCGCGCCTCCAGCAAAAGTCAAACATGCGCGCGGGCGGCCGCGTAAAGCGTCAGACAACATCCCTGCTGCCTTGCATCAGACGGAATACCTCCTGCCTGCTGGCAGGATTATGGTGGAATATGCCCCGCAAAGCGGAAGTCGTCACGATGGTGCCGCGCTTCTTAACGCCGCGTATCTCCATGCAGAGATGGCGGGCTTCTAAGACCACAGCGACGCCGTGGGGCTTCATTGTTTCGTATAGCATGTCAGCCATCTGCCAGGTGAGGCGTTCCTGAATCTGCGGGCGGCGGCACAGGTGCGAGAAAGCCCGCACGATCTTGGAGACACCGCACACGCGCCCTTTGGGGATATAGCCGATGTGCGCCTTGCCCATGAACGGCATCAAGTGGTGCTCGCAAATGGAGTGAAACTCAATGTCCCGGAGCAATACAAGCTCCTGGTGTTTCTCGTGATAGATGGAGCCGCGGATGAGCTCGTACCCGTCCTCCATAACGCCGCCTAACAGGTCCTCGTACATCTGCGCTACGCGCTCCGGAGTCTTCTGCAATCCTTCGCGCTCCGGGTCTTCACCGATGGCCAGCAGGATCTCCTTCACCGCCGCACTGATGCGTTCCAGGTCAATCCGCCGCTGACTCAC
>CAZXPM010000023.1:11934-16457 GCA_964643155.1 uncultured Planctomycetales bacterium
GACTCACGAGGCACCCTCCTGTTGCAGCTCCAGGGTGGACGGCGGCGTCTCCGGCGGGGCAGCGGGAGCGCCCGCTCCGCCCAGCTCGTCCATCATCTGCTTGAACTCCTCCCCGCCCAGAGTCTCCCGCTCCACCAGTACCCGGCTGATGTGGTCCAGCACCTCCTGGTTCTCGGCGATGATGCTCTTCGCGCGCTCATAGCACTGGTCAATGATGCGCCTGATTTCTGCGTCAATGCGAGCAGCCACATCCTCCGAGTAGTTGCGGCTCTCGGACAGCGCCTTGCCGAGAAAGATGCCTTCATGCTTGGTGCCAAAGGTCAGCGGCCCCAGCGCATCGCTCATCCCGTAGCGCATCACCATTTCCCGGGCGATATCGGTCGCCCGCTCCAGGTCGTTCGCGGCGCCGGTAGTCACTTCGTTAAAGACCATTTCTTCCGCCGCACGGCCACCCAGCCCGACTGCGATACGGTTGAGCAACTGCTCCCGGGAATGGAGGAATGTGTCCTGTTCAGGGAACTGAAGCGTATATCCCAGGGCCATTCCGCGGGGCAGGACTGAAACCTTGTGCACCGGGTCGCTGCCCGGCAGCCGGTAGGCGACAACGGCATGCCCCAGCTCGTGGTAGGCGATGACCTTCTTTTCGTGTTCCGAAATCACCCGGCTGCGCCGCTCCGGGCCCGCCACGACTCGCTCTATGGCTTCGTCCAGCTCGTTCATTGTTATCTGTTCAAGCCCCCGCCTTGCGGCCAGCAGGGCTGCTTCGTTGGCCACATTACGCAGGTCAGCCCCGCTGAAGCCCGGAGTCCGCTGAGACAGCTTCTTGATGTTCACGTTGTCGCTAATGGGCTTGTTCCTCAGGTGAATCTTGAGGATACCCTCGCGTCCGGCCACATCGGGATTGTCCACCACTACCCGCCGGTCAAAGCGTCCGGGGCGGAGCAGCGCCGGGTCAAGTATGTCCGGGCGGTTGGTGGCAGCCAGCACTATCACGCCGGAGTTGGGCTCGAATCCGTCCATCTCCACGAGCAACTGGTTCAGCGTCTGCTCGCGCTCGTCATGCCCCCCGCCAATGCCGCTGCCGCGGTGGCGGCCTACCGCGTCCAGCTCGTCAATGAAGATAAGGCAAGGCGCCCGGCGCTTGGCCTGGTCGAAGAGGTCGCGCACGCGGGCGGCACCCACTCCGACGAACATCTCTACGAAATCGCTGCCGCTGATGAAGAAGAACGGGACCCCCGCCTCACCCGCTATCGCCTTGGCCAGCAGCGTCTTACCGCAGCCCGGCGGGCCGAGAAGAACCACGCCCTTGGGTATTTCGGCTCCCAGGCGGCGGTACTTGCCCGGGTCTTTGAGGAAGTCCACAACTTCCTCCAGTTCGTCCACCACTTCCTCCAGCCCGGCTATGTCTTTGAAGGTGACCCGCGCCCGCTCGGGGTTCATCATCCGGGCGCGTGATTTGCCGAAGGTGAAAGCCTGAGACTGCCCGCCAGACTGCATCTGGCGCGAGAAGATGAACCAGATCAGGCCTATCGGCAACAGAAGAATGAGAATCCAGATGAGGAGCGTGGGATCGAGCAAGGCCTGCAACCCCGAAGGGGTGACGAACTCCACCCGCGTGCCCTGCTCCCGCGCCAGCTCCAGCAGTTGCGGATACTCGGTAGGGAGATTCGCTTTGAACCTGCCCTTGACCTCCCGTCCTTCTGAATCTGTGGCCGGCACGTACTCACCCTCAGCGCTCTCATTTGCCCGGTTTATTCTTATGCTTGCAACCTGCCCGGCCTCAACCTTGGACAGAAGCTCGGTATAGGCGAGTTCATCCACTCCCACCTGGTTCATATGGGAGAAGATCATCCAGGCCATGATGCCTAGCAGGATGATCAGCGCAATTTGAACGAATCTGCTGTTCATCAAGTGGCCGCCGCGGCTTGCGCCGGGGCGAACTTAAATCATATCACAGCCCGGGCATAGTTTCACCGATGCGCGGCTACCGCCCAGGCGTGAACTCACTGGTGTCCAGCTCGTCCAGGATCACGCTGACTTTCTTCATGTCGGACTTCAGGCCCTTGCGCGCCAGCAGAATCGTGATCTTGTCACCGACACTGTACTTCTGGATCTCAGTGATCAGGCTATCGGAGTCCTGGACCTCGACCCCTTCAACCTCCATAATCACATCGCCCGGCTGAATCCCGGCCTTGTCCGCCGCTCCTCCAGCGTTCACCTGGCGGACGTAGGCGCCATGGTCAACCTCAACTTTGAGCTCGTCCATAATCTCGGGAGTAACGTCCTGCACATAGACGCCAATGCCGGGATAAGAGACCTTGCCTTGCTTGATGATCTGGTCAATGCTGCTCTTAACTTCATTGATGGGGATGGCGAAGCCAATCCCGCGCCCGTAAGGCAAAATGGCCTGGTTCACCCCGATTACCTCTCCGTTGGCGTTGAGCAGCGGGCCACCCGAGTTGCCCTGGTTGATTGAAGCGTCGGTCTGAATGAGCTTGCTGACGCGGCGCACATCCGATGGCATGCTGAGCTCGCGGGGGTCTCGCGCGGTGGTGGACACTATGCCCTGGGTGACCGTTGCCTCAAGACCAAAGGGGGAACCGATGGCTATGGCGGGCTCGCCAATGCGCACCTTGTCCGAATTGCCCAGCGGCGCTACCACCAAACCCCGCGCCTTGATCTTAAGTATGGCAATGTCCTTCAGGTTGTCGGTGCCCACCAGCTCCGCTTCGTACTCCTCTCCGTCATTCAGCACCACAGTGAACTCCTGCATCCGGTCCACCACATGCGCATTGGTAACAATGTAGCCGTCCGCTGAGACAATGAAGCCGCTACCTACGCCTTCCCGGGGAATCTCGCCCCAGTCCTTCGGGATGTCGGGCATCTGGAAGTCGAACCACGGGAATTGCTCGTGGAAGCGCTCCCAGATATCGCGGCGGCCTTCGCTTCTGTCATCTCCGCCGCCGTTGGGAAGCTCCTTGAACAGGCCGTTGTCAGCCGATTCCTCTTTGGCTGCGCCCGGGGCAGTACGGGTGCGGACGTGCACTACAAAGGGGAGCGCCTTCTCCACCAAGTCGGCCACCCAGTAGATGTTCTCCGGCTTGGGGACGTCTATACCGGCCGTCCCGGCTCTAAAGGCAGCGTTCTGGGCGAAGTTCACGGGCTCGCGGCTGCTGTTCTGCGCCTTGTTGAGGGCACCCAGCGTGATGAGCAGCAGCACAACAATCACTGCCATCAGACCAACAGATACATACTTCCAGATAGCGTCGTTGCGATAGTCCATACTCTCAATTACCTCCGCGGCATCCGAGTATTGCCAACATCCCGACCGCTACGGCGGGTCAGACATTATACATTTCATCACTGGTATGTGATGCAGTTGAGCGCAGAATGTTCAGCCGGCCCCCGCTTCCCCGAGAAAACCGCTAATCCGCCAAAATAATCATGGGGGAACACGGTAATAACCTTATGCGCATCGCATAAGATTTTCTGATGCGGGGCTTGACAAGTCGGCCGGATGGGGTTATAATCTGGTCGTCAAATCTGAATACGAGGTTTAAACTGATGGCTAAAGTAATAGGTATTGACCTTGGCACTACCAACTCGTGCATGGCGGTGATGGAGGCCGGAGAGGCCAAGATCATCACCAACGCCGAGGGCGGGCGCACTACGCCTTCCGTCGTCCACCTGTCCAAAGAGGGCGACCGCGTTGTCGGAGTTGCGGCGAAGCGCCAACTCGTGGTGCACCCGGAGCGCACCATCTCCTCAATCAAGCGCCGCATGGGCACCGATTACAGGGTGAAGGTTGATGACAAGGAATACACTCCGCAGGAGGTCTCGGCGATGATACTCAGCAAGCTGAAGCGGGACGCCGAGGCTTACCTCGGAGAGAAGATAACACAGGCGGTCATCACCGTGCCCGCTTACTTTGAGGACGCCCAGAAACGCGCGACCCGGGACGCCGGCAAAATCGCCGGCCTGGAGGTGCTCCGGATCATCAACGAGCCTACCGCCGCGGCGCTAGCATACGGCCTGGACAAGAGCGAAAAGGAGCAGACCGTCATGGTGTACGACCTTGGCGGCGGCACCTTTGACGTTTCCGTCCTGGAGATCGGCGAAGGCGTGTTTGAGGTCAAGGCCACCAGCGGTAACAACCGCCTGGGAGGCGACGACTTTGACCAGCGCGTGGCCGAATGGCTCGCCGACACCTTCCAGAAGGAACAGGGGATTGACCTGCGGGAAGACCCAAAGGCGATGCAGCGGTTGCTGGAGGCGGCGGAGAAGGCCAAGGTGGAGCTTTCAAGCTCTTCCAGCACCACCATAAGCCTGCCGTTTATCACTGCGGACGCGAGCGGCCCCAAGCACCTGGACGCCACCCTCTCCCGCAGCAAGTTTGAGGAGCTGATTGACGACCTGCTGGAGAAAACCGTCGACCCGGTGAAGCAGGCGATGGCGGACGCAGGCGTCACCTCCGAGTCGATTGACCAGGTCCTGCTCGTGGGCGGCTCCACGAGAATCCCGGC
>CAZXPM010000024.1:0-15581 GCA_964643155.1 uncultured Planctomycetales bacterium
GCTGCACACCAAGCTGGACCCGCTGCTGCCGGATCTGGACGCACTGATGATGCTTCGCATGCCGTTTGAGCGCCACGGGGGCACGGAGCCGGTGCCGCCCGACGAGTTCGCAGCGGGATTTCAGCTCAACCACCGGAGGCTGCAGCGGCTGAAACCGGGCGCAGTGATAATGCACCCCGGGCCGGTCAACCGCGGCATTGAGCTGACCGACGAAGCGATGGCGGACAAGCGGTCGGCGATAGTTGAGCAGGTCACCAACGGAGTGTTCATCCGCATGGCGCTCATCGCGCTGCTGGTACAGCCGGAGGAGGAAGGTTAGGATGCCAGGCGACGGCGAATTCCGCTACCGGCTCTGGTACCTGAAGGACGAGCTGCTGCGGTTCGTCGGCCATTTGGACACGGTGAACCTGGTCGTGCGCGCCATGCGCCGCGCCGGGCTGCCCCTCGTGCACACCGAGGGCTTCTCTCAGAAACCGCGCCTGGTCACCTCGCCCCCGCTGCCGCTGGGGTTCACCAGCCGGATGGAGCTTCTGGACTTCTCGCTGACGGAACGCAAGGAACCCGCGGAGGTCCTTGAGCTGCTCCGACGCGAGGAAGAGCCCCGCAAGCTCATCCACCGCGTGCGGACGCTGAAGAACGAAGAACCCAAACTCAGCCGCGTCGTTTACTCCACGCTGGTGGATCTGCTGTTCAAGTTTGACGATGAGGGAGTAACCCCGGAAGAAGTGGAGCACTGCCTGAAGGAACTGGGAGTGGACGCCACCTGCGGACTGCTCGGCTGGGGCGCGAATGGCGACCGCCTGCGCATCAACTGCCGGGTACACGCGGGAGCGCTGCCGCTGGGCAAGTTCGCCAAGGACGTCGCCGAGAAGCTGGAAACCAGGCTGGTGGTAGGCGAGAGGATTATGCTGCTGAAGCGGGATGGCGGGCTGGCGTTCTAGGGCCCAGCGTCAGCGCAACACCCGCTTGGGCTTGAGGGGCAGATTCGGCCCCACCGGCATCCCCACTTCCACTACCACGGCGATTTCGCCGTCGGGACCCGCGACAAACATAGAGGCCCCGTGCCGGCGCGACCGCTCCGGCACATACCGCGCCTTCACCACGATGTGCATCCCCTGGGACAGCTTCTCAATGCTGGCCTGGTCCAGCTTCAGCGTTTCGTCGGCTTCGGCTATGACACTCATCGGCTCAATCGCCTCATCCAGCCTGCCCGCCTCCGCCAGGCCCTCCAGCGCCTCCAGCGTCCACGCCTCCTCCACGCGAAAGGGGCCCACCTGCTCCCGCACCAGCGTGAAAACACAGCCCTCACTCCGCAGCAACTCGCCCAGGTCCCGGGCCAGGCTGCGCACGTAGAAGCCTCCGCGGCACTTGATGCGCAGGGTGAGCAGTTTCGTCCTCAGGTCTTCGGGGATGGAGCTGGTGAGATGCGGCAGCTCGTCCAGCAGCTCTTTCCCTCGCGGGCCCTCTTTGTAGCCCAGCACCTCAATATCGTCCACCGTGACCCGCTTGAGCCGGTAGGGCACCTCTTCGCCCGCCAGCGCATAGCGGTAGAACTCCTTGCCCTCCACCTTGGTAGTGGAAAACGCCGGCGGCCGCTGGCTGATCTCGCCCACGAACTGCCGCAGCGCCAGTTTCACTTCCTTGTCGCTCACGCGACCGGCATCGCCGGTTGCCAGCACCCGCCCGGTGACATCATCCGTGTTGGTGGCGAATCCCAGCAGGAAAGTCGTCAGGTATGACTTGGTGAAGGTCTCAAAGAAGTTGAACAGCTTGTTCGCGCGGTTGATGCCGACAGGCAGCACTCCGGTGGCGGGCTTGTCCAGCACGCCCGAGTGGCCGAGCTTGCGGATGCCCGTGATGCGCCGCAGGCGGCTGATAACCTGGAAGGAAGTGATGCCGGGCGGCTTGTTCACGTTGATGAAGCCGCTCACCACCGGTTGTTTAGCTCCACGAGACGACATGGAAGCGCAGGATTGTACCCCCTCGCTGCCAGTATAGCAAGTTCCGGCCGGGGGCGGGCGCCGGCGCCCAGTACATCATGTAGCTTCCCATCCACTGCCCTGCGGCTACACTCCCCTGTCTTCTGACACCCCTCAACAGGGAACGCGCCTGCGTGGGTAAAGCCCATCCTGTTGCAGTCCCCTGTCTTCTGACACCCCTCAACAGGGGAACCGGTTGGTGGATGCCCGATTCTGGGGGATTCGTCCTCCGAAGAGAACCGGGCACAGCAACTGGTGCCCTATCCCCTTTGGCATATAGCCACCGGGATGGCTGATCCATGCCAGCCGACGCCACCATTATACCCCAAAAAAGAGCTATGCTCCACCGCCGCTTTGGGCTTTCACAGCCGCTTTTTTGGCGATGTTCAGGGCGGCATTTAGGTCTGAATTGACCGTCTTCCGGCAATATTCACACCTGAAGACGGTTCCCCCTCTTCCCGACTTCTGTTTCTTGGACTTCTGTTTCTTGGACTTCTGTTTCTTGTAATGCTTGTTGTATGTGCCGCAGCGGTAGCAGATCGCGCTGGTATCCGCCGGGTCAACGACAACCAGCTCCAGCGGCACGCGTTCGCCACGGCCATCGCAGAGCAGGTAGAGCTTGTACTCCAGCTTCTTGATAAACGACCTGAAGGCCTTCGCCTCCTGCGCCCGCAGGTTCGCCTCCTTCCGCCGGCGGACGCGCTCGTGTTCAATCGTCTGCTTCAGCGCGGCGTTGAGCTGCTGGACGGTGACGGAGCTGGGGGGGCGCCATGCCTGATGCACTGCCCTGGCTCCATCCTTCTGGCAAAGCCACTCCAGCTCCCCGCCACCCTGGATGGCCCCGTCCCTCTTCGCTTTGCTGAGCGCGTCGGCGATCGCCTGGGAGAGTTTGCCCGGGTTGAGCTCCTCCCTCCGGGCTTTCGTCTCCCTTATTTTGCGGAGGCGGGGATTCAGCTTGGCCGCGCCCCGGCTGGACGGTGCCACCTCCGCGAGCATGTTTCCCAGCCTGCGGCACACTTCCACCGCGCCCTCGCCCGGCTCCGTCTTGTTGCCCTGCTTGCCTCCATCCGGCTTCAACGGTTTCAGCCACTTGGGGGTGAGCTTCTCCTCTCTCATCGCGTCCCACAGGTCCTTCACATCCTCAACGCCGACGACGAGCGGACGGCGTTCGGCCTCCCATATGGCCAGCACATGGTCTGCCACCTTTCGCGTAAGCGAGTGTTCCCGGTGCGAGAGGCGGCGGCTGCTCTTACGGCCGTGCTGACGGATGGTCCGCCGGCGGATGGGTTCATTCTGCTTCCGAAGGTTGAGCTTCTCCAGCCTAATCCGGTGCTTCCGGCGGAGGTCCGCCAACTCGGACGACCTGAAGAACTTGATGTAGCATGGTGCACTCCCGTTTCTCAGGGCGGCAAGAACGTGTCGTCGTTCTCCGACGTCCATCCCCACAGGCATTGCCTCCTTGCGCTGTTCTGCGGTTAACTGCGGCTTCTCCTTCCATACCGGAATAGAAAGAGTGAACCTGGAGCCCCTGCGGTGGATAGTCGTCTCCGGCAGATTCCCGCCCTCCTTCAGCGCTGAGAGCCAGGCGAATCCTCGTTGCGTGGACTGTATGTACCTCTCATGCGTCCCGCGCTGTTTGGCCGAACAGCGATGACCCGCAGGCCATTCGGCTGGTGCAGCGAAAGCGAATCTCAGTTTGGACGACCCCAGTTGCAGTTCAACCCACGAGCCATCGCCTGCAAACCTGAAATCCAGCAGCGAAGAACGGCTGAGCTTAATCCGGTTAGGAGTGCCGATGGACGCGGACTCCGTCGCCCGCGACAGCTCTTCCAGTCGCCCCAGCCGCTCCCGAAGTTTCTTCAAGAGCTCGGGTATGTTACTGAGGGCGCGGGCACGCTCCCGCGTGTTGCGCCGGTCGTAATGCACATACTTTCCGCCTTGCACTTCCCAGCGGGCGGGGATCATCCTGCCCTCGCGTTCTATCTGCGCACCCTCCATCACTTCAGTCCACTCATCAATCTGGTCCTGCAGATCGCTGACGCGCCGCTGCTGCCGGCGCAAGGCGCCGGCGCGGGACTTGTGCGCCGCAGAGGCTGTGTCAAAGGCCATCATGAGCTCAGCAACGCTCAACCCGAATCCGCAACCACGCCTGTCGCTGAGGATGCGGGAAGCTGCGTCCACCAGCACGCACTTGCTGGAGCACACCAGCCTCTTATCTGCCTTAGTCCTCCATTTCAACTGTATCGCGGCCTCTCCGTTCTTAGAGCGTCTATCCGGCTTCTTCTCACGGCCACAAACTGGACATTGCCCTTCCTTCCACTTCTTCCGGTCAGCGATGAAACGCGCCCACTCGTTGTCATGTTCCTTGGACTTCGGTATTCTGGGTATGAGCCACTGAACCGCCGCCCGGAAGCGGTCAAAGTAGCCAGTAAGAACGCTTGCCTGCTCTTCCGTCGGCACGAGTTTCAGCGCAAGCGTTACGCGGAGAACTTCTTCCCCTGCAGGTTCACCCGGCCGGGGCTTCTTCTCGGATTTTGGTCTGCTTTGGCTCATATACAATTCCTTCCTGGCCATTCTAGCACTGCACGGGTCTTGCTGTGTAGTCCGCCACTCGCACATGCCCGCAACGCCAATGCCGGCAGCACTGCCCGGTCGCCCCCGGGCCGCGCCTAGTGTTTCGCCTCTACATTGTCCCGCCGGCGGCTTACCGCCGCAGCCTGCTTGTGGGGCACATACAGAAATATACAGCCGGGCGCAGCATGCTGCACCTGTGCGTGAAACAGCTCACTGTTCCCTCAGACGTGATGAGCGGGACGGCGCACGAGTGTGCTCGCATTTGTGCTTTCCAGGCTTCCGGCGGCGGCAGTGGCGGACTGAGATCGCCGGAGGTGCCGGCTACACCCATGAGGACGCACTGGGCAGGGGGAACATCAAAGTGCACAAGAAGCAGCATGCCAGTGGGCGCAAGCTCATGCGAGGGCCGCTCAAGCGCCATCCGGCAGAATCTCGCCTGAAAGGGGTGCTCTCCTTTCTCAATCGGGACGCCTGCTACTCATCACCCGGCATATCCACGGGAGGCAGAGGCTCCAGCGGGGAACGCCCCTGGCGTTTGGCAATCAGGGCGGCTATCACCGCGATAAGTACGCCAACCGTCAGGAGAATGCTGAAGGCGTGGCCGGCGCGTTCCGCGTCCTGCACCAGGAACCGTGCGCGGCCGACAAAAAGCGAGACACGGGCCATGACCGTGCTGCCGAAGCTGGCGCCGAAGGCGACCATCAGCACCCAGATGCCGATACCAGCGGCGCGGCCGATCAGGCCCTTGTGCTCCACACTGAAGAAGAAGTACACCAGCACGGTGAACACGCAGATGAACAGCAGCAGGGCGTTTACCAGCGCCGGCACAAACTCACCCGCCGGCGCACCCACCAGCGGGCTCAGGTTGACCCAGGGGAAGGTGGCGTACACCTGCGCGAGCAAGTAGCTGTTCAGCGTCGGGCCGATGGCGGTGCCTGCGCCCCAGCCCACCACGAAAGCCAGCGCCCAGCGGCTCAGCCAGGCGATGGGCGGGACCATCCGGGCGAGCATGATGAGGCCGAGAATGCCGGGCACAAGGTACGTGAAGTTGGGCTCCCACGGCTGCCCGGGCTCCAGGTTCACAAAGACGCGCCCGATGAAGTCCGGGCGGATGATAGTCCACCACAGGAACCAGACGATGTATGCGTTGCTGATGCCGAGGTAGAGATGCTCGCCGAAGCGGAAGAAGGGGTTGTCCTTGTAGAGGAAGGACAGCATCATCAGCGTCAGGCCTGCAGCCACCCAGATGCCGATTACGTCAAAGGCGTTCATGACGCCTCCCCCTTCGGCCTGCGCTCGGCCAGCTTGCTTAGTACATACAGGAAGTTGCCCAGAAGAATGAAGATAACCAGCAGCACGTGGACGATGGACTGGCTGTTCATGCCGGCGGAGGCGGCGCCCTTCATATGCACCAGCTCCTCGTATTCCGCCGCCGCCTTCAACCCGCCCATCAGGCCGTTAATCTGCCCCGATTGGTAGAACGAGAAGTAATCAGCGAAGGAAACCGCGGTGCAGCCGGCGCCCATCGGGTATCCCCCGGGCGTGGATCCGTAGGCGACCCAGGGGCGCACGGTCTCGCCCGCCGCCAGGTCAACCAGGTATTTGATGCCGCCGCGCAGGCGGGGGGTGCGCTGGATTATGGGCATCCCGCGGGTGGGGATGCCGAACGCGTCCGTGGTGAACATCCGGCCAATGCTCTGGTTCATCCCGCGCACTACCGCAATCATGTTGGGCTTGTATCCCAGGAAAACGTAATCCGTCCCGTTGACCTTGCCGAACTCGTCGCCGACGCTGGTGAAAGCCGACATGCCCAGGCCCGCGCCCGCCGGATTGAACAGGCATACGCCCAGCACATAGAGGTCTTTCTTGAAAGCGTGGCGCAGCACTGCCAACAGCATGGGATACAGCTCCGGCTCGCTGGACGGGTCAAAGTCCACGGCGACCAGGATGGTGTCTCCCGGCTGCAGGTTCTCTATCGTGTTATAGACCGCTTCCACTTCCGGTGTAGGCAGGTTCTCCCACACCTCAAACGGGAAGATGAGCGGCAGGAAAACGCCCACGGCGATGAGGATATAGAGGACGAAGCGCTCAACTGGCCGCACGTGCATTAGTCGCCGCCCCCCATGTAAGTCTTCTCAATGCCAAAGATGATGCGCACACTGGTGGCGATGATGCCCAGGCCGACGCCCAGCACGATGCCGCGGAAGCCCGCCGCGTTGGGCACATTCAGCAGCCAGCCGGTTATGTTCTCCAGCCGCAGCCAGGCCAGCGGCCCGGAGGCGTCAATCCAGCCCGTAAGCGAAGTGCCCAGCGGCACCCGCCCCAGCATCACCAGCACGGCTGCAATCAGCAGCACCAGCGCCTGCGTGGACTTCGCCCGGAAGCTGCGGTACGCCGCGGAGGCGATGTAGAAGGCCAGAATGGAGAACACCGTCGCCTGCATTGGCACCATCATGTTGAAGAACATCCACGAGAAAACTCCAGTCGTGTTCTCCAGGCCGCCCCACGGGTAGTACCCGACTTCCGGCGCGCCCGACGCAGGTGCGTGCCACCAGGGTATCCAGGCGATGGTCATTATGACAAACGAGAGGATGAGCACCCAGGAGTATCCGAACCCCGGCCGGCGCTTCTGCACCCGCTCAATGTGCTGGCCGAGGATGGAGTTGATGCCCAGTACCATGGCAAAGGCGCTGATAATGGCGACCCACGAATCCAGCGTCAGGCCGGCTTCCTGTGACGCCGAGCTGGGGATGAAGAAGATGGCGAAGGTGAACACGCCCAGCACAAAGGCGATGATGACGGGCAGTTGTCGCCGCATGAAGGTCATAGGCTACCCCGCGTGCTGGTTGAACACCTCCAGGAAGTACTCCATCCACTCGCCGATAAAGCCCAGCGGGTGCTGCGGATCCGCCTGCGCACCAAAGTAAAGCGCGAACGAGAAAACCATGCCCAGCAGCAGCGTGATGAGAATCACCGCCTTGGCCATGTCGCTGGCCTTGATGCTGCCCATCAGCTTGGGTTCGCGCGAAATGTAGGCGCTGGCGGCGTAAAGCTCTTCGCCGATAAGCACGTAGTCGCAGGACGTGATAAAGAACGGTATCTGGACGTTGGAGTCGGTGCCGGCAATCTGGATGGCGCCGGTGGACTGCCCCACCTCGCCCAACAGCAGGCTCTCCGCGTAGTAATAGCCAAAGAAGAAGTTGGCCGCGGGCCGCTCGCGCACCATCATCCCGTTCACTGCCGCCACGTAGCTGAACTGGTCGTTGGTGAGAAAGAAGACATTGTCTTCCTTGTACGCGTCCGGGCGCCCGGCCTCATAGTAGGCTTCGCGCACCGTTTCCTGGCACACGCTCATTACGATGGGGTCAAAGCACGGGACCTTGACCTGGCTCTCGTAATTGGCCACCTTGCGCGCCACATGCCCCAGCAGGTTGGTGGCGGCGATGGTGGACACGGTGGTCATCGGGTCCAGCCCGCACAGGTAGAACATCGGGCGCCCCATTTCGGTGGCGCGGCCGATTGCCTCGTCCACTGCGTCCAGCCCGGCGATGCGGCGGATGTACATATCCTTGCGCCGCGCGGTCTCTATCATGAAGAGGATAACGCCGACGAACACCAGCCCCATCACCAGGACGTTGAACTTAGACCAGTCAAACCACTGCTCCACCGGCTGGGTATGCAGGACCGGGTCAAACAGCCGCACCGACCCATCGGTAGTCACTCCCAGCTTGAAATAGAGGTTGTCCAGGTCGTACTCGTGGAGCACCGGCTCCGGGCCTGTCGGCAGTCCCTCTTCTTTCTTCGTTTCATATTCCAGCACGGCGTTCTCGTACTCGTTTACCGCCGACTCCGTGAAGGAGGACAGGCTGATGATGGCGTAGTGGTAGTTCAGGTGTTCCCGCTTGTAGCGGAAGTACTGCAGGTTCTCCGCCATCAGGTTCTCGTCCGGCGCGATGGAGCGGAAATCAAAGGGCAGCGGCTTGAACGGACCATCGGGCCCTTCAGAGTAGTACACCGTGTAGCGCACACCCTCCGGCTGGCTGGGCGAGGTGCGCCAGGTGATAACAATGGCGGAGCCGTCGTCGTTTGGCAGGTCGCGCGCCTCAATCTCCGAGGGCGGCGCAAACTCCAGCAGCACGCGGGGGGTGATCGGGGGAGGCGCCTGGCCGGCGAAGGGCGCTACGCTCCCAACATCATTGGCAGCGTAAGCGCAGATCGCCCAGGCGAGCGCGGCCAGTGCTGCGGCTAAGCAGAAAAGGCGTTTAGGGTTACCCGCGCTCAAACTCCCTCCTGGTTTGAAGTTGCCCGATTATACGCCTGCGCCCCGGGCGCGTCAACGAGCCTGGCGGCTTCTCCGCCGGCGAATCTATATTTCCGGCGGGCGGGCCAGCACGCAGACCTTCAGGCTGCCCTGCTCCACGCAGTCCTCAGAATCGGAGACCGTGACGCTGAGCACGGCCTCGTAATGCGAGTTGGTGCACCAGCCCTCTTCGTCGTTGCAGAAAAACACATCCACCGCCACCGGTATCTCCAGCTCTCCCAACGGGCAGTCCGCCGCCAGCCTGACCCTGACCTGAACCGCCTTGGTGCTCTGGATCATCCCGTTCCCGGCCGTGGCCGGCGCCAGCGCACTGTCAGGCCAGAGATACTGCATCGGGTCAATCGCCACGGGCAGGCCCTCCAGCGCCTCCTCGTCAAAGACCACGGCCGCCGCGGGGTCTTCACCGAAGTGGTAGCCGGCGGGCAGCACGAAGTAGAAGTTGAAGGTCACTTCCGCGCCCGGCAGGAATGCCGTTGCTGGCGCCTTCCCCTTCTTGGCGCTTGGCCGGAGACCTTCACCTTCTGCCCTGGCAGAGGATATGACTGAGAGCAGCAAGGCCAGCAGCAAAACCGCCAGTCCTAACGCCAGATGCAGCCGTTTCCACTCACGCATATCAGAACTCCTGTGAACGCTCACCGGGCGGCAGCCCACAGGCCACCGCCCGGCATAATGTCCGCTCATATCAGCCTACTCGTACGAAGCATAGGTGCTTACGAACAAGCAGGACATGGACGGAATCGTCGGGTGCCACGCGTAGACGTTAAGCCACGGCTCATAGGCGTCAACTGAGTGGTACACCGAAATGCTGGCATCGTCACTGTAGGAGGAGACCCAAGCTTCTGAGCGTCCTGCGTCATCCAGCAGGGACACATAGAGGTCTTTCCAGTAGTAGTCGCCACCTGTGTCGTAGCCGCCATCCACGTACGTCATCACCGGGCCATATTCCACCCGGCACTGCGACATGGTCATCGACTCGGCAGCCGCGTCAGTGAACATGTTCAGCGCGTAATCGCCGGTGTCGGTGTCCCACTCAAGAAGGAAACCGCCCTCCGTGTCGGTCAGATCGGCCACGGTGACGCAGTAGTGCTGGTCGTCGTCCAGTGTCAGCGTCAAACCCCGGTTCATGCCTGCGGTTTCAGCGAAGCCCAAAGAGGAACCCATGCTGACATCATAGACGAATGCAGCGTTGACCTGGCCCTCCAGGTAAGCTGCAATCACAGCTCCGCCGTTGTCATATCTGACGGCCAGGTCGTACTGGCTGATCGTGGCTGAGTTCGCGAAGATGACATCCAGCGTGTGTGTCGCCATGTTGTCACCGGAGCTGAGCAGCACCACCTGCGACTCCCCGTCCGGACGCTGGGTGGCGATGAACACATCCTGGGTTGAATCTGTGCCCAGGGCGATCTGCGGCCCGGCGGTCGGTATTGCGGAGAAGGTCTCCAGCACGTTAGGGCTGCCGAAACCCTCCGCCGGATTCCCGTATAGATACACAATCTGGCTGTTGCGCTGGTAAGCGATGTGATAGTCCCCGTTGGCGTCCAACGACATGGTTGCGCGGCCAAGCGTTCCGGAGAACACGCTATCCAGCTTGAAGTACTCCCACTGGCATCGCGGCAGGTGGGAGAAACCACCCACCGGAGTCTCGCCGACAAAACGGCCAAACCAGAGGCTGCGCACGCCGCTCTGCGGGTCAACATCGGAGAACACCACGCAAGGCCGTCCATCCTCCCCGATGACCACAGCCTGGTTGGAGAGCAGGTACCCCGGCGTGGCAAACCCGTCAGCGACATCGGTCCAGATCGCCTCCCAGCTGCCCAGGTCATTAGCCGCTACCACCACTGCAATATCACGCATATCGCCGTCGTACAGAGAGAACATCGCGCCGAGAAGCCCCCCTTCGCTATCCAGGACAAAGGTGGCGCTGCCCCGGCCGGCATGCCTCGGCTCCCGGTAATCGGGGTTGTCAAAGAACTCCAGGCTCCACGTGTACTCAGGAGCGCTGGCGGACGCAGCAAAGAACTCATACTCGCCGTTGTGGCCGAGCGCAGCCGCATTCCCGTATGGGTCAACCAGGAGCTCCAGTGCCGCGCCATACGGCCCGTCCCCGTCGGTGACCGTCCCCCTGGCATAACCGTCTTCATTCCGCGCCCATCGCACTTCGTTGTCGGTGCACCACAGGATGTTCGGTATGGCTGTTCCCGGCTGCCAGCGCAGAACCGTCTCTGTGATGGGATCAGATGATGTGTCCACCACCTCTGAATCCATGCTCCAGCTATCCAGGTCAAACGAGTAGCAGAGCCGCACTTCGTAATTGGGAGTGTAATCGGCGCTGTATAAGCCGAACACCACGCCGGCAATGAACGACCCACCGCCGATCGCACTGGTTCCCCGAGCCTCACCGAGCGAACTGGGGCCGTGGGGCGGCGGTGCGCCTATCGGCAAGGTGGTTATGTCCAGTGAACAGTAGAATCCCACCACCTCGCCGTAAGCGCCGTCCGCCGTATAGACCGTGTTCACCGTCCAGCTACTGTCCCCGGACAACTTGTAGCCACACTGCACATAGGCCTGGTTCATACTCCAGGCCAGCACGACGTCAACATTGCCGAGGCCGTCGTCGTACAGGTACATGTCCAGGTAGTCGCCTGGGGTGTCTTGCGAGCTGGCCTGATACACCCGCTCGTCACTGATGACACCCGAGGTTGGATCCCACACGCCGTAACGGACTTCGGTCATCCAGGTGAAAAGCTGGTAGGCGTAGTGGACTTTTCCCGTGCTGTCAACGGCGAGCCGAGGCCAGCGGACGTCGCCCCAGTTGGCAGTGGTCAGTGTCTCACTCACCCATTCCTCCAAGTCCGAGTCCCAGGTTGCCAGGAACAGAACCCCCGCCTGGTTATGCTCAGTGTTGTCGGTGTAGATTACGTAAGGGGTGCTGGAAGAGTAGTCATAGGCGGCATCAGAGTACTTCCCCATGTCAAAGCCGGCGGCCACGCCTTCCGGCAGGCTCTCCTGCCCCCCCGGAATCGTATGGTAGATGTAGCTGTTACTGTACACGTCTATGGAACTGTGCAGGATGACATAAGCCTCCCCTACCAAGGTGACCCCGGCGGGCAGGTTGAACCGGATCTCTGTGTTGGAGAAACTGGTGAAGTCTGCGGACGTTACGGTCACGCCGTTAATTACGACATCCACACTGGAAGCGGATTCGCCGAAGCCGCTGCCGATGACTGCAATCTCACTGCCCGAGTCCCTCACCACGTAGTTGGGAGTGACCTTGTCTATTTGCGGGATTGTAGTTGAAATCACGTCTATCCAGCAGTGGTTGGTGACCTCCCCGTCAATGAGCAGCTCAAACTTGTGCAGGCCGGTGGTGATGTCCGTCGGGACCGTCGCGCGCACATGGTCGTCCGCCCACTCGCGGAACACCCCGCCGTAAGCGGAGTCATCCACCAGCAGCAGATTCGTCGCGTCGGGAGTACCGAAATTGGCTCCATAGAAGTCCAGGTTTGAACCCGCGTTTACCGGGTCGGGATCAAAGGACAGGATGTACGGCGACAGGCACTGGAAATCTCCGCTGGTCTGCTGCTGCGTATCATTGCTCTGAACCGTTATTCTCCCCACCGTTGCCCCAATGGGAACGCTCACACGTATGCGGCTGTCATCCCAGGTGAGAACAGTAGCCTGTACCTGGCTCACCTGCAGGGCGCTGGGACCCTTGTTGTTCTTGACACCGGTGAAGAAAACCGCGTCGGTAGCCTCGTTGTACTCGCTGAAATGCCGGCCGGTGATGGTGACCGTCTGCCCCACTTTCGCCTGAATGGGAGAGAACCCCTCAATGTAGAAGTTCTCAATCGTGATGCTGCGCTCCCAGGATAGAGGGCTCTCGTCCCCGTCAATGTCCACTGCGGAAACGCGGTAGTAGTACGTGACGCCAACCCTTGCCGGGAAAGCATCACTGAAGACTATGGCCGTCTCGTCCTCCGGAGGCTGTGGAACCAGATTCCCGCCGTTTACCCTCAGGTCAGGGTCGGCTTCGGTTATGTGCTGCGTATCGCGGTAGATGTAGTACCCCTCAACATTGGGCACATTGACCCGCCACCAGTAGAGCTTGACGCCGCTGGGCGCTCCCGACGCGTCCCTGAGCATCACAAGGTCCAATCCGGCGTCCACTCCAGGGCCCGGGGTTGCATCATCCTGCCAGTTCGTCTCCGGCAGAGAAAGGCCCTTTTTGCCGCCGCCGCATGAAACGGCGGCCAGGCCCATCAGAATGCCAACAACAATCACCAGCGCAGTTGCAGTCAACCATGTTCTCATTCGCATTCACCTCCGCGGGCAGCGGCTCGACCGCCGGACGCCCGCGATGCCATAGACCTATATTTGCTCGACGCTGTACAGGTTCGGGGCGGGCGGGTGTACCGTGAATGGCACTCCGTTGCTCAAGGCGCCATGCTGGAACACCCGGATTTCGCTGTTGTACCCGTTCAGCGGAATCGTCACTGTAATCTGAGTATCCGTCCAGGCGACCACGGGCATCGGCACCGACCCCAGCATCACCACCGCGCCGGGCACGTAAGCGCCGAAATGCTCGCCATTGATTTCAACAATCTCGCCGTAGGACCCGGCAGCGGGCTCCACAGACGAAATCACCGGCGGGTCGTCTACTAGGAAGTTGCCAACCTCAAAGTGGTAGCCGTTGCTGGTCATCCCGGCATGTATAACGACAATCTCCCCACTCTCGGCGTAGGGCGGGATTTCCGCTTCAATAGCGGTGTTGTCCCAGGAGTGGATGGCGAGGTGGTGCAACCCCAGTGAGACCCGGTCCCCCACCCCCTGGGTGAAGCCGAAGTTGTCTCCGAGGATAGTCACGACCGTGCCAACCGGGCCACGGTCAGGTGACACGATGGAAATGAGGGGCCTGCCCGGTTCGTCACCGGGGAGAACCACATCAAAGAACATCCCGTTGCTCTCGTAGGACACCCCGTTTTCGGTACGGGTCACCGTTACGTCCCCGTCCAGCGAACCTTCCGGCACAGCCACAACGATGCTGGTGTCACGCCATTCAGCCACAGCGCCTTCCACGCCCGGGCTGAAAGTAACGACGTCTCCCTCCTCCTGGATGAAACCGAAGTCAACGCCGTAGACCGTGACCAACTCGCCCACTTTGGCCTGTGGCGGGAAGATGGAATAGACCACCGGCACCGGCGCGGCAACCGCGACGACATTGACGGTCGGGGAGAAGGCGTAGAGCGTTTCCCCCTGGTACTCTTCTGCCGCCTGCACCACCACTGGATAGGTGCCGGGCTCGTCGTACGTGTGTACGTACACGGCGGATGCGGCCAGATCCACCAGCGCAGTTTCGCCGTCCCCGAAGTCCAGCGTGACCTCCGCCTCTGGGCCTACCCCGTCCGCAGAAACGGTGAATGCGACTTCCAGGGGGGAGAAGCCGAAGGTAGTGTCTGCCGACAATGACAGGCGTCGCAGGTCCACCGTGAAGCTGTCGGACGCAGTGTCTCCCACGGCGTCGGTGACGGTAACGGAGCCTCCAAAAATCCCCGCTTCGCCGAAGTCGTACGTGACCTCGCGGTCGGTGGACGAATGGCCATCGCTGAACGACCACTCAAACTCCAGCGGCGGGATCCCGCCTTCCACCACGGGGATGAACAGCCGCTCGTACGGTCTTTCCGCAGCACTGGGCATCACGGTGGCGCTGATGGACGCAAGCGGGTAATAGTCGGTAGAAGCTTCTATCGTCGTGGAGAAGCTGGGCGAGAGCTGCCCCGCTGCATCCTGGGCATACACCGATACCCTAAAGGCCCCTTCGGAATAGTAAGTGTGCGCCACGTTCTGGCCTGCAGCTTCGTCCGTGCCATCGCCGAAATCCCAGAAGTACTCAACCGGCTCCACCCCGCCGAAAGCGAATGCGCGGAAGTTCACGGTGAGCGGGATCGGACCTTCCTGGCAGTCGGCAAAGCCAAAGCAGAGGAAGGCGTCCGAAGGCCGGGCGATGAGCATGTTCTCCGCTATCACGAAGAAGCCGAACATGCGCGTCTCAAAGCTGATGATGGCGCCGGTTTCCACAAAGCCGTCATCCACGGGGGTGGCGTGGCCGGTAGTGCTGACGCGGAAGAGGAACAGCCTCGTCCCACGCGGAAGGTCCTCGCTCAGCCGCACCCGCAGGCGGGCCGGCGAATCAAACACCACCCACTCAGGGCGGATAACGAAGGCGTCAATGCCGCGGAAGTTGCCGGGAAGGTCGCTGGGCATCCTCCCGCCGGCGAGCGCCTGCGCCAGCGTCATCCGCTGGGCGGACACCTGGCCCGGGTCAATAGTCGCGTCCGGCGGCAGCGTAATAGTAATGTCTATGGGCGGCAGCGGTGTAGTCGCGTCCACCGGTGCGATGACCTTGCGGCTTCCGCATGCGATCACGGGCAGCAGCAGGACTGCAGCCAAAGCCAAGCTGAGTATTCGCCTTGCCATAAGTGGTTTCACCTCAATAAACCGGTTCAATTGCGTGGAATCCGGCTGGTTCCCCTCCAAATGCACACTCCGTAACGTAGCGTGGTTCAATTATACCGCAACACGCGAGGATGAGCACAGCGCGCCCCGCCCCAGCCGTCCTAGCGCCCGAAGAAACTGAGGTACCAGCTAAGCAGATTGCTGGCAGAGTAAAGGGCAATGCCCGCGCCTACCGCCAGATACGGCCCGAAAGG
>CAZXPM010000025.1:0-8361 GCA_964643155.1 uncultured Planctomycetales bacterium
GATTATGAGTCACCTGCTCTAACCACTGAGCTACGGGCCCAGCAGGACAATTATAACGCGTGGATTGCGGGTGACAAAGGGGGGTTGGCGGGCGAGACGCCTGCCCTGCTGCGTTTCTCCTACTTCCTGCGGGTGGCGAGGAGGTTGCGGTAGCGGCCGAAGTCCTCCAGTATCTTCTGCGTTCCCAGCACCACCGCCGACAGCGGATCGCTGGCGACTTTGGTGACGATGCCGGTGTCCTTGTAGATGAGCATATCCAGGTCGCGCAGCAACGCTCCGCCGCCGCAGAGCATAATCCCCTGGTCAATGATGTCCGCCGCCAGCTCCGGCGGGGTCTCTTCCAGAGTGTAGCGCACCGTCTTGAGGATCATGTCAATCTTCTCCCACATCGACTCGCGCACTTCCTCGGTGGTGATCTCCACAATCTTGGGCAGGCCGGTGACCTGGTCCACTCCGCGCATCTCGGTGGTGAGGTTCTCGCTGCTCTCGTGGGCGGAGCCGATCTCAATCTTGATGCGCTCGGCCGTGCGCTCGCCGATGAGCAGGTTGTAGCGCCGCCGCGCGTAGTCAATGATGGCCTTGTCCAGCTCGTCGCCGGCCACGCGGATGGACTTGCTCACCACAATGTCGTTGAGGCTGATGACCGCGACCTCGGTGGTGCCGCCGCCGATGTCCACGATCATGTTGCCAATGGCTTCGTGGATGGTCATATCGCAGCCGATGGACGCCGCCATGGGCTCGTCCACCAGATAGACCCACTGGGCGCCGGTGCGGTGCGCCGCGTCCACCACCGCGCGCTTCTCCACCGCAGTGATGCCGCTGGGGATGCCGATGACGACCTTGTGAGCCAGGCGGATGAACTTCTGCGGGCGCGTGGCCTTGTGGATGAGGTAGCGGAGCATCACCTCGGTGTACTCCCAGTCGGCGATAACGCCGTCCTTCAGGGGGCGCATGGCGACGATGCGGCCGGGTGTCTTGCCAATCATTGATTTGGCTTCTTCGCCGACCGCCAGAGGCTCGCCGGTGGGCAGGTCTATGGCCACCACCGAGGGCTCGCGCAGGACGATCCCGCGCCCGCGCACGTAAACGAGCGTGTTGGCGGTACCGAGATCAATGCCGATCTCGTCGCGGAAGCTACCGATGAATTCTTGCCACCAGCCCAAGAGCCGCCCTTACAGATAGCGTTGAGATGCGCCAATTGTAGTGTTTTTTGCAGGCGGTAACAAGTTCGGGCCGATTCCGTCCAGGCAGTTGCTTCCGCCCCAGAGCGCTTCCGGTGGTTTGATGTTGAAATATAGCCCCCGGCGTGATAGTCTACAGGTTCGCATTTAATCTGGAATCCGGAGGAAATCGGCTAGTGCCACTAATCTCATTGCGGCAGTTGCTGGAGTGCGGCGTGCACTTCGGGCATCCCACGCGCAAGTGGAACCCGAAGATGTCCCAGTTCATCTACACCAAGCGCAACGGCATTCATATCCTTGACCTGCAGCAGACAGTGCAGTTCATTGACCAAGTTCATTCTTACATCGGCGACCTCGTAAACCGCGGCGGCAAGGTGCTGTTCGTAGGCACGAAGAAACAGGCGCAGGACTCCATCCGCGAGGAGGCGTCCAAGTGCGGCATGCCCTTTGTCGCAGCACGCTGGCTGGGCGGCCTGATGACGAACTGGCCGACCATCAAGAAGCGGATTGAGCGGATGAAGCAGTTGCAGAAGCAGCGCGACGAGGGTTACTTCGACAAGCTCACCAAGAAGGACGTGCGCTTTCTGAGCGACGAACTGGCGCGGCTGGAGAAGTTCCTCGGCGGCCTGGTGGATATGGAGGACCTGCCCGACGCCCTGTTCATCGTGGACGTGAAGAAGGAGAAGAACGCCGTCGCCGAAGCGCGCAAGCTGAAAATTCCCATCATCGGCATTCTGGACACCAACTGCGACCCCGACGACGTGGACTACAAGCTGCCCGGCAACGACGACGCCATCCGCAGCATCCGCTTGTTCTGCCAGATAATCGCCGACTCCGTGCGCGAAGCCAAGCTGGGCTACCTGCCACCGGATTCGGTGTTCATCCACGCGATGACGGAGGACGAGATGCGCGAAGCCGGCCTGGAGGTGAGCGTGGACGAGGAAGTTCCTGTAGTGGCCGACGAAGTTCCTGTAGTGGCTGACGAAGAAACGGGCAAACCGGAGGATGGTGAATAATGGCTGAGATCACTGCACAACTCGTAAGCGAACTGCGCAAGCGCACCGGCGCGGGGCTGATGGACTGCAAGAAGGCCCTGACGGAATCGGGCGGCGACCTGGAAAAGGCCATTGAGCTTTTGCGCATCCAGGGCCTCGCCAGCGCCGCCAAGAAGGCGGGGCGCGAGACCAAGGAAGGCATTGCCGGCACCTGGGTGAACCAGGACGGGGACGCCGGGCTGATGCTGGAAGTCTATTGCGAAACGGACTTCGTGGCGCGCACCGACGACTTCCAGCACCTGGTGGAGCGGCTCTTGCAGCACTTCGCCAGCGGCGAGCGCTTTGCTCAGACCGCCATTTACGAGAATACGGAGGAGCTGCTGGCGGAGCCTCTCTTTGACGACACTTCGCGCACGGTCCGCGACCTTCTTGGAGACTCCGTGGGGAAGATAGGCGAGAATATCCAGCTCGGGCGCCTGGCGGTGATCAACCTCTCCGGCAAGAACGCGCACGTGCAGCAGTATATGCACATGGGCGGAAAGGTCTCCGTGCTCGTGGGAATTGAAACCGGCAAGCCGGAAACGCTGAAGAGCGAGCGGTTCCTCCAGGTGGCCAAGGACCTTTCGCTGCAGGTGGCGGCAGGAGTGCCCGTGGTGCCGGTGGCGGTCAGCCGCGACGGCGTGCCGGAGGACGTCCTCGCCAATGAAAGGCGCATCGTCCGCGAGCAGACGCTGAAAGAGGGCAAGCCGGAGAATCTTGTGGACAAGATTGTACAGGGCCGCATGAACAAGTTCTTTAAGGAGGCCGTCCTTCTAGAACAGCCGTTCATCAAGAACGACAAGCAAAACGTGAAGCAGATGCTGGACGAGGCCGCCAAGGAGCTGGGCGACACGGTCACGCCCCTGCATTTCTTCCGCTTTGCCATAGGCGGTGATTAGCAGCCGGCAAGCCGGCTCCTGCGGATGTGGGACCTAACTAAGAAGGCGGTAGCCTATTCCGTGATAGTGGCGCTGCTCGCGGTTATGGTCGCGAGCGGCTTCCTCACTTCACAGTACCTGCGGGTTCAGTCCAACATAGAGGGCATCGTCAATATTGACCTCCCGCAGGGCCTGCAGACCACCAAGATCTATGCCCGCGACTACGACCCGGCAACGAAGGAAGGCACGCTGCTGGCCAACCTCTTCCTGGAACACCGCGAGTTCGTCCCGCTGCAGGACATACCGGACAGGCTCGTGCTCTGCACCCTCGCCAGCGAGGACAAGCGGTTCTACCAGCACCACGGCGTGGACGTCGCCGCCAACCTGCGCGCCCTGGTGGCCATCGCCCGCAGCCGCTCCATCTCCCAGGGCGGCAGCACCATCACGCAGCAGCTCGCGCGCAACGTCTTTCTTCCTTACATCAAGAGCCAGAAGACGCTCAACCGCAAGGTGCAGGAAATCGTGCTGGCGCAGGCGCTGGAGAAGAAGTTCAGCAAGCAGGAGATACTGGAGAGTTACCTGAACAACATATACTACGGCGCAGGGGCTTACGGAGTGAAAGCCGCGGCCTCCACTTACTTCGGGAAGGACATCAGTGAGCTGACGCTGGCGGAGTGTGCGCTTATCGCCGGCCTGCCCCAGCGGCCCAGTGAGCTGAACCCCTTCATGAACAAGGACAAGGCGCTGGGGCGGCGCAACTATGTGCTGCGCCGGCTGCTGGCGGAGAAGGAGGACAAGAGCCCCCTTGACCTGAGCCCTATCAGCACGGAGGAGATTGCAGCAGCACTGGAAGAACCTATATCGCTGGCGGAACGCACTGAGCCTGGCGTCATGCGGGCACCGTACTTCACCAGCTGGGTGCGGGAGCAGCTCTACCGCAAGTACGGCGAGGACCAGGTGCTGCGCCAAGGGCTGGTAGTCGTTACGACATTAGACTGGGAATACCAGCAGATAGCCGAGAAGGCCATCACTGAAGCGATTGACAAATACCGCGACCAGAGGCGCGTGTCCCAAGGGGCGCTTGTCTGTGTGGAGAACAGCACCGGCAATGTGCTGGCCCTCGTCGGCGGCTACGACTACCGCGTCAGCAAGTACAACCGAGCGGTCCAGAACGGCCGGCAGGTAGGCTCGGCCTTCAAGCCTTTCGTCTACGCCGCTGCCCTTTCGCAGGGCATCCCCACCTCCACCATACTGCGCGACCTGCCCATGGACTTCAAAGTCGGCCCGGGCCAGGTTTACAGCCCGAAGAACTCAGACCTGAACTACCGGGGAATGGTCAACATGGTCTACGCCTTGCAGTACTCGCGCAATGCGGCGAGCGTGGACCTGATGAACCGGGTCGGCCCGGAGAACGCCGTAGAGACGGCGCACAAGATGGGCATTAAGTCTGATCTGCCGCCGGTGCTGTCGCTGCCTCTGGGGGTAGCCAACGTCACTCCGCTGGAGATGGCTGCGGCCTTCGCCTGCTTCCCGCGCGGCGGAACCTATATTGAACCGGTGGCCATCCTTCGGGTCTATGACCGCAACGGGGTGCTGCTGGAAGACCATACGAACGACGTTCAGGTGCGCACCCACCGTGCGCTGGAGCCCGTGGTGGCCTGGCAGATGGTGCAGATGATGCGCCGCGTGGTCACCGGCGGCACCGGCACCTCCGCCCAGTTCCGCAACGGCGCGGGCCAGTTGCAGCCTGCCGGCGGCAAGACCGGCACGACTGACGACTACGGCGACGCCTGGTTCGTGGGCTACACGCCAACCATCTCTACTGCCGTCTGGTTTGGCAATGACGACCACCGCATCAAGATGGCGCGGGTGTTCGGCGCCACCATCCCCGCGCCAACCTGGAAGCGGTTCATGGCCGGCGTGTACGCCAACCGGCCGAAGGAGGAATTCAAGGCGCCCCCCGGCGCAGAGGGCGTGGGCGTTGGCGGCGCGTCGGTGCGCCCGCTGGAATCACTGGAGGACGTGCAGGTAGAGGGCTACTATACTTACCCCTTCACCATCCGCGTGGAGGACATTGACGAAGAACTGATTGAAGACAGCCTGGGCGAGGAAACGCCCGAGGAACAGCGACAGGAAGAGAGCAGCGGCAGCGGCCCCTCTGGTAACGGCCGCTCGGGTGACGAGCACCATGTTTACTTCTGAGCCGTGCTTGCGCCGGCGCTGCCGGGTCTGGTAGAGTTCACGCCAAACGCCACAGGAGGCCCATCATGCCGGAACTCAATGGGAAGGTAGCACTGGTCACGGGCAGCACGCGGGGCGTGGGCTATGAGGTCGCCCGCCTCTACCTCGCCGAGGGGATGAAGGTCATCATCAACGGCCGCCGCACCGAAGTGGTGAACCGCACCGCGAGCAAGCTGAACGCTGAGTACGGCGCTTCCGCCGTCCCCATTCCGGCCGACCTCAGTGACCACGAAGAAATTGAGATGCTGGCCAGCCAGGCGCTGGCGCTGGCGGGGCGTGTGGATGTGCTGGTGAACAACGCCGGCATCGGCAACTACGCGGTCATGCCCGCGCTGGAGCCGGCGGCCGCCCGCGAGATGCTGGAGGTCAACCTGTACGCGCCCTACTTGCTCACCAAGCTGCTGCTGCCGCAAATGCTGGAACGCAGCGAGGGCTATATCATCAACATCGCGTCCCTGGGCGCGCGCTACACCTGGCCAGGCGGCTCGGTTTATTGCGCCACCAAGGCGGGGCTGTTGCAGTTCACCAACGGACTGCACACCGACCTGATGGGGAATGGCATCAAGGCCACCTGCGTGATGCCGGGGCGCATTGACACGGAGTTCGCCGGCCGCCGCCCGGGCAATCCCGACGCCCTGCAAGCCCGCGATGTGGCGAAGGTCTGCCTGGACCTGCTGAAGGACTCCGGCACCGCTGTGGTTTCACGCATTGAAGTGAGGCCGCCGAAGCAGTGAGGCGGCGGCCCAGAGGTGGCCACCCCACGGAGGCTACTCCTCCTCATTCAGCCGCCCGGCAGCTTCTTGTTCACGGTTCCTTGCGCAGGCTTCCAGCGAATATCAGTATCTTCATAACAGCAGCATCCCGTCGCGGGTATTCCTTTTCATTATTCCATACTCCCTACCCGCCCAATCCCATGTTATACTCTAATAGGCGCATTCAGGCAGTGGAATATGGAGAGACGGGGCGGACAAAGATGGGTTGGTAGCAGGCGCGTAGTGCATCTAGCCACGGTTTCGTTTTCAGTAACACTAATACTACTTGCATCGCCCGGAATAGCACACGCCCATGCTTGGGCATTTTTCGCTTCCACGCCGGTAACTCCGCCGGTCAACCTCGTTTGGATTCCTATTGTCTTCATTGTTGGCTCCATCGCTCTTGACTGGCGGATTCTGCGGCAGCACACGAGTTTCGCCTCACTTATTTGGCGGGAGATTACCCTCTTTCTAGTCCTAATGCTTATCGTTTTTCTAGTGCCTTTCTTCCTCGACCCGGGAGGGCCAGCCTTTCCCATGAAACCGTATTATGGGCTAGCGTGGACGCCCTGGATTCTCTGGTTCCTATTCTGGAATTGTGTGCTGCTAGTCTTGTTCCTGCTTCTAAAGCGCCGGCTGGCTAGTGGTCTAAAGCTTGGCGCGAAGCCGAAGAGCCAATTGCTGAAAGGCTCTATTGTCGTCTATCTAGCTTGCCTGATTCCGTATCTCGCGGCAAGCTCGACACTCCACGGGTGGGCCGGGGGCTATGTGGAGGGTGCCTGTTATGGCAAGCTGAGAGATCTGACTTGGGGACTGCTCAAGTACGCGGAGGCCCATGAAGGCCATCTTCCACAAGCGGACAGCACGATGGACCTAGTGAATGCAATTGAGCCGTATCTTGAGGGGAAAAGAACTCACACGCCACCAGGCTTCCGCGATCCCCCGTGGTGCTGTCCGCTGGAATACGCTCGCAGCCAACACCCAAGATCATACGAGTGGGACGCCTCATTCTCGGAACTCACCTTAGATGAAGTCGCTCAAAGAAAACCGTATGAAGCAATTCTGCGCTGTCCGCTGAGCGAGTTCGTGCACAAGAATCCTACGCTAACTGTAGAGCTGTTCTTCAAGTACAAAGAGTGGTATGAAAAGAGCCCCGCGGATTCCGGCGGGTGAGGTTAGAACGGGCTGCCGCTCCGGGATAGCGCAGGCAAGCGTTCCAACTAAAGGCGGAAATCCCCCCCTACATCCGCCACACGCCGAATTTCGCGTCGGGGATGGGCGCGTTGAGCGAGGCGGCGATGCCCAGCGCGAGGATGTCGCGGGTCTGCACCGGGTCAATGATGCCGTCGTCCCACAGCCGCGCGGTTGCGTAATACGGGCTGCCCTCATGCTCGTAAAGCTCAATGGTGGGGCGCTTGAACTCCGCTTCCTCCTCCGGCGTCATCAGCGGCTTGCCCTCGCGCTTGAGCTGATCCTGCTTCACCGTCGCCAGCACGCCCGCGGCCTGCTCGCCGCCCATCACGCTGATGCGGCTGTTGGGCCAGCTCCAGAGCTGGCGCGGCTGGTAGGCGCGACCGCACATGCCGTAGTTGCCGGCGCCGAAGCTGCCGCCGATCATCACCGTGAACTTGGGCACATTGGCGTTGGCCACCGCGTGCACCATCTTGGCGCCGTTCTTGGCGATGCCCTCGGCTTCGTACTTCTTGCCGACCATGTAGCCGGTGATGTTCTGCAGGAACACCATCGGTATCTTGCGCTCGCAGGCCATAATCATGAAGTGCGCGCACTTCACCGACGAGTCGTTGAACAGGATTCCGTTGTTCGCCAGTATCGCCACCGGGTAGCCGTGGATGCGGGCGAAGCCGTTCACCACCGTAGTGCCGTAGTCCCGCTTGAACTCGTGGAAGCGGCTGCCGTCCACGATGCGCGCGATGACCTCGCGCACGTCGTAGGGCTTGCGCACGTCGGTGGGGATGATGCCGTACAGCTCCTCCGGGTCGTAGTACGGGTCTTCCGGCTCGGTGCGCTCCAGCTCCCATTTCTTCGGGCGGTTCAACCCCTCCACGATGCTGCGCACAATGCGGATGGCGTCGTGGTCGTCCAGCGCGTAGTGGTCGGCCACTCCGCTCTGGCGGGTGTGCACTTCGGCGCCGCCCAGCTCATTGGGGGTGCATTCCTCGCCGGTCGCGGCCTTCACCAGCGGCGGCCCGCCGAGGAAGATGGTACCGTATCCCTTCACGATGACGGCCTCGTCGCTCATCGCCGGCTGGTAGGC
>CAZXPM010000025.1:8371-10520 GCA_964643155.1 uncultured Planctomycetales bacterium
GGCGCCGCCGGCGGTGCAGCTACCCATCACCGCCGAGATCTGCGGGATGTTGCGGGCGGAGAGGATGGCCTGGTTGTAGAAGATGCGGCCGAAGTGCTCCTTGTCGGGAAAGAGGTCAGCCTGCAGCGGGAGGAACACGCCGCCGGAGTCCACCAGGTAGATGCACGGCAGATGGTTTTCCAGCGCAATCTCCTGCGCCCGCAGGTGCTTCTTGATGGTGATGGGATGGTAGGTGCCGCCCTTCACCGTCGCATCGTTGGCCACGATGACGCACTCCACGCCGCTCACGCGGCCGATGCCGGTCACCAGCCCGCCGGCGGGCACCCACGAGTCGTACAGCTCCCAGCCCGCCAGCGGAGAAAACTCCAGCCAGGGCGTGCCCGGGTCCAGCAGCAGCTTGACGCGGTCGCGCACGAAGAGCTTGCCCTGCTCCAGGTGGCGCTTCAGGTACTTGCCGCCGCCGCCCTCCTTGACCTTCGCCAGGCGCTCGTTGTACTCGGCGACCAGCGCGCGGTTGGCGCGCTCGTTTTCCTTGAATTCGGCAGAAGCAGTGTTGATCTTGGTGGGGATGCGCTCCATGCCGCCTATTTTAGCAGAGGGTGCCGGGAGGGATGAAACGATAGCCCGCCTGGGAGGTGTAATGTATAATATGCCCCTGACCGGTAAGCTGCGTGCGGACGCACGCGGCAAATTCGCCCAGGAGGAAAGCACATGGTAGGTATCGTCGGATACGGCGCCTACATCCCCCGGCAGCGCATCAAGCTGGAAGAGATTGCGGCCGTGTGGGGTGCCAGCGCCGAAGCGTACAAGCGCGGACTGATGCTCTATGAGAAATCCGTCCCCGCGCCGGACCAGGACACCGTAACGATGTCGGTGGAAGCGGCGCGGTGGGCGTTGGCCCGCGCCGGCATTGACCCCAGGAACATCGGGGCGGTGTACATCGGCTCGGAGAGCCACCCTTACGCGGTGAAGCCTTCGGGCACCATCGTCGCCGAGGCCCTCGGCGCCACGCCGGACTGCCACTGCGCGGACTTTGAGTTCGCCTGCAAGGCCGGCAGCGAGGCCATGTTCGTGGGGCTTTCGCTGGTGAAGGCGGGCGAGATGGACTACGTGCTCAGCGTCGGTGGCGACACGAGCCAGGGCGCGCCGGGGGACGCGCTGGAGTACTCCGCCAGCGCCGGCTCCGCCGCGTTCATCATGGGCCGCGAGAACCTGCTCGCCGAGTGCCTGCACACCTACAGCTTCATGACCGACACGCCGGACTTCTGGCGGCGGGAGTACGAGTTCTACCCGCGCCACGGCGGGCGGTTCACCGGCGAGCCCGCGTACTTCAAGCACGTGATCTCGGCGTCCAGGGAGATCATGGAGCGCGCCGGGCTGACGCCAAAAGACATCAAGTACGCCGTGTTCCACCAGCCCAACGGCAAGTTCCCGATGAACGTTGGCAAGAAGCTCGGCTTCACCGAAGAACAGATGAAGGCCGGATGGCTGTCGCCCTGGCTGGGGAACACCTACAGCGGCGCGTCGCCGATGGGTCTCACTGCCATTCTGGACGAGGCGCATCCGGGCGACTTGATTCTGATGTGCAGCTACGGCAGCGGCGCCGGCTCCGACGCGTTCATCTGGAAAGCAACGGAGCGGCTGGCGGAGGTGCGCGGCAAGGCGCCGTTCACCCGGCCGCAGCTGGACGAAAACAAGGTCTATCTCTCCTACGGCCAGTACGCCAAGTGCCGCGGGAAAATCCGGAAGGCGGACTAGGAGGCGCACCATGCGAGACGTTGCAGTAATCGGAATCGGCATACAGAAATGGGGCGAACTGTGGGAGCGCAGCCTGCGCGACCTGTGGGTGGAAGCCGCCCTCAACGCGATAAACGACGCGGGAGTTGACCACATTGACAGCATCTACGTCGGCGCGATGTCGCCGGGCCTGTTCGTGGGGCAGGAGCATATCGGCAGCCTGTGCGCGGACTACCTGGGGGTCACGCCGGTGCCCGCCACGCGGGTGGAGAGCGCCTGCTGCTCCGGCGGCATGGCCATGCGCGCTGGTTTCATTGAAGTGGCCTCGGGACTGTCTGACCTCGTGCTCGTCAGCGGCGTGGAGAAGATGACGGACGTGGACGGCGGCGGCGCCACCTACGCGCTGGCGACC
>CAZXPM010000025.1:10530-11864 GCA_964643155.1 uncultured Planctomycetales bacterium
GTCTACAACGGCGTCACCTTCCCCGGGCTTTACGCCATGATGGCGCGGGACTACATGCACCGCTTCGGGTTGACCCGCGAGGAGCTGGCGGCCGTGCCGGTGAAGAGCCACGCCAACGGGCTGCACAACCCCCACGCCCAGTACCGCAGCAAGCTCACCATAGAGGGCGTCATCAAATCGGTGATGGTCGCCGACCCCCTCACGATACTGGACTGCAGCCCCATCACCGACGGGGCGGCGGCGGCGGTGCTGTGCCCCCTGGAGAAGGCGAAGGACTTCGCCAAGGGCAGGCCTGTCATCAAGGTCGCGGGCATGGGCGCAGCGACCGACAGCATTGCGCTGCACGACCGCGCGGACTTCAGCACGCTGAACGCGGTGGCGGTGGCGGCCCAGCGCGCCTACGACATGGCGGGCGTCAAGCCAGCCGACATTGACTTCGCCGAGGTGCACGACTGCTTCTCCATCGCGGAGATCATCATCAGCGAGGACATCGGCTTCTTTGAGAAGGGCACAGGCGGCAAGGCGGCTGCGGCCGGCGAAACCGCCATTGGCGGCAAGTTCCCCCTCAACCCCAGCGGCGGCCTGAAATCCAAGGGGCATCCGGTGGGCGCAACCGGCATCGGACAGATTCACGAGCTCGTCACCCAGCTTCGCGGCGACGCCGGCGAACGGCAGGTTGCGAACGCGCGCCGTGGGATGGCCCAGAACATGGGCGGCAGCGGCGGCAGCTCGGTGGTACACATCCTGGAGGTGGTATAGATGGCGTTTATTCCCAGCTACTGGCGAGAGCGCGCGCAGAGATTGCGCTACGAGGGCAATAAGTGCGAAAGCTGCGATAGGGTGTTCTTCCCGCCGCGCCGCTCCTGCGGATTACAGTGCGACGAAGAGTTGAAGCCCCACACGCTATCCACCACCGGCAAGGTGCTGACCTACACCATCATCCACATCGCGCCGACCCAGTTCACCGACGAGGCGCCCTACGCCATGGCCATCTGTGAAATGGACGGCGGCGGCCGCATCACGGCGCAACTGGTGGACTGCCCGCTGGAGGACATCAAAATCGGTATGCCCGTGCGTATTGAGTTCCGCAAGATTCAGCAGGACGACCACCACGGCATCCTGATGTACGGGTACAAAGTCGTGCCGGTGTAGGGGGTATCGCTCTACAGCAGTCCCTCAGCCTCCAGGCGGATGAAGGCTTCGCGCTTGGCCTGGTGGAACGCGCGGGTCCGGCGGCATTCGCTTCCGTCCGGACATGGAGGAACTTCCCCAGGATGGTGCCCAGGCTCGCCAGCAGCCAGGCGTAGAGCCGGTGGCCCAGCCCGCCTTCCAGG
>CAZXPM010000025.1:11964-14400 GCA_964643155.1 uncultured Planctomycetales bacterium
GCGGCCTCAAACTCCACCAGCAGGTCGCCGGGCATGACGCGGTCGCCCTCCTTGAACGGGTAGGCCACGAGCTTGCCGTCGGACGGGGCGCTGATCTCGTGCTCCATCTTCATCGCTTCCAGGATGAGCAACGGCGTGCCCGCGGTGACCTCTGCGCCGGGCTTGAGCAGCAGCTTCAGCACCACCCCCGGCATCTGCGAAGTAAGGCTGGCCTCGCTGGCGGAGGCATCGTCCGCCGCGGACGCGCCCTCCACCCGCTCGCCGCGGAAGATCTCGCCCTCGCGCCAGAGCGTAAGGCTGCGCCGTCCGGCGGTGGATAGGTAGGTATAGCGCTTGCCTCCGAATGTGAAACTCACTTCCGCGCCGTCGCGCTTCACCTCGGTTACCTCGTGCGTCTCATCGCCAATCTGCACGGCGGCCGTGTCACCGCGCTCAATCAGCTCCAGTTCGCGTATTTCGCCGCCGATCCGCAAGTACTCTTTCATCCGGCATTGCTCCAATCACCGAGATAGTCCCAGGGCGAGGGGATACCGCGCTCCGCGCTGGACACAGCGGTGGTCGCCGCCACGCGCGGCTTAGTCAGCGCCAGCGCCGCGGCGATAAGCTCCGGCGTCTGCGGCGGCGGCGGCGCGAGATCCGCCGCGTGCTCCTCAATGAAACCGGTGTGCAGCTCGCCCGCCTTGAGCGCCGGGTGTCCCACGAGCCGCAGCAGGTAAGGCAGGTTCGTGGTCACGCCCAGCACCGCAGTGCGGCGCAACGCTGTTTGCAGCCGGGCGATGGCCGCGCCGCGCGTGGGGCCGTAGACGATTAGCTTGCCCAGCAGCGGGTCGTAATCCGGCCCGACTTCCCAGCCCTCGTAGAGGCAGGAGTCAAAGCGCACGCCGGGGCCGCCGGGCTCGCGGAAGACCTCCACGCGGCCGATCTGCGGCAGGAAGTTGGCCTCCGCGTCCTCGGCGCAGACGCGCACCTCAATGGAGTGCCCGCGCGGCGTGAGTTCCTCCTGTTTGAGCGTCATCCCCTCTCCGGAGGCGATGCGCAACTGCTCGTGCACCAGGTCAACGCCGTACACCATCTCCGTCACCGGGTGTTCCACCTGCAGCCGCGTGTTCATCTCCAGGAAGTAGAAGCTCCTGTCCGGCGCCATGATGAACTCCACCGTGCCGGCTCCAACGTATCCAACGCTGGCAGCGATGGCCAGCGCGGCTTCGCCCATCTTCGCACGGAGCTCAGCGTCCACCCCGGGGCTGGGCGTCTCCTCCACCACTTTCTGGTGGCGGCGCTGGATGCTGCACTCGCGCTCGCCGAGATGCACCCCGCGCCCGTCGCGGTCAAACAGCACCTGTATCTCAATATGGCGCGGCCGCTCAATGTACTTCTCCAGGTAGACTGCGGGGTTGCCGAACGCCTTTTCCGCTTCGCGGCGGGCGGCCTCCAGCGCGGCAACGAGCTTGCCCGGCTCGTGCACCACGCGCATACCCTTGCCGCCACCGCCTGCGCTGGCCTTCACCAGCACCGGCCACCCTACTTCCTCTGCGGCCCGGAGGAACTCGTCATCGGACGCGGCGGCATTCTCAAAGCCGGGAATGACCGGCGCGCCGGATGCGCGCGCGAGTTCGCGCGCTTCAACTTTCAGCCCCATGCGGTTGATAGCGTCGGGCGGCGGGCCGACCCACACAAAACCAGCGTCTTCCACCGCCTGCGCGAAGGCGGAGTTCTCCGCCAGGAAGCCGTAGCCCGGGTGGATGGCCTCGCAACCCGTCTCCCGCGCGGCGGAGAGTACGCGCTCAAAGTTGAGGTAGCTTTCAGCCGGTGCGGCGGGGCCCAGCAGCACCGCCTCATCGGCGCACCTCACATGCAGCGCGTCGGCGTCCGGCTCGGAGTACACCGCAACCGCCTTGCAGCCCATTTCGTGGCAGCCGCGGATGAGCCGCACGGCGATTTCACCCCGGTTGGCGATTAGCACTCGTTTGAACATAGGTTTCAGTGTCCGTCGGGAGTCATCCAGCCGGCGCGGCGTTTCTCCAGGAAGGCGCTCAGGCCCTCGCGGCCTTCATCAGAGCCGCGCAGGTCGGCGATGAGCCGCGCGGTGGATTCGCGTTGCTCGGGCGTGACCTCGCCGCCCACCTCGCGGATGAGGCGCTTGGTGGCCCGCGCCGCCTGGGGCCCCGCCTGCACCAGCTCAGCCAGCTTGGCGTCCACCGCCGCGTCCAGCTCCTCGGCAGGCACCACCAGGTGCACCAGCCCCGCCGCCAGCGCCCGCCGCGCGTCCCAGCGCTCGCCGCTGAGAAACAGGTCGCGCGCATGGGTCTCGCCAATCTTGGCCAGCACGTAGGGCGCGATGGTCGCCGGGCTGATGCCCAGCCGCACCTCGGAGAAGGCGAACACCGCGTTGCCGGTAGCGATGACAGTGTCGCAGCAGGCGAGCAGGCCAATGGC
>CAZXPM010000025.1:14410-14930 GCA_964643155.1 uncultured Planctomycetales bacterium
GCGCCGCCGAACGCCGCCTTCTGGCAGCGCCCGACCAGCGGCGCCGGGCACATGTTTACCGCCGCCAACATATCCGCCAGCGCCAGCGCGTCGCGCAGGTTCTCCTCATGGCTCATCGCGCCGATGCGCTTCATATAGTCCAGGTCGGCGCCGGCGCAAAAGACGCTCCCCGCACCGCCCAGCATGACCGCGCGCACTCTGTCCGGGATGCTTGTGAAAACCTGTGCAAGCTCGGCGATGAGCCTGCCGTTGAACGCGTTGCGCACCTCCGGGCGGTTGAGCCACACGCGCAGCACTCCGGCCTCTTCACGCAGCTCCAGGTGTTCGTAACCGGTCCCCATAACCTCACCCGGCGGTCTCCGCGCGCCAACCGCCACGCTTGAACCTGCCGGTGAAACGGCGGATTCATCCGCCGCGCAGCCATTATACCTCACTATCCGCTAGTGCGCGGGTTAACTTGCCCCTTGCCGGGGTATGAATCAGGTGGTGGGCGGCACGCGGATAACGCGCATTCTCTTTC
>CAZXPM010000025.1:14940-15374 GCA_964643155.1 uncultured Planctomycetales bacterium
CCGGCAACGCTGTGCGCAGCCAGATGGCCGAGGGCTGGGCGCGGCACTTGCTGGGCGGCCGGGTGGAAGCTCATTCCGCCGGCATTGCGCCCAGGGGATTGGACCCGCGCGCGGTGCGGGTGATGGCGGAAGCGGGAGTGGATATTTCGCAGCAGCGCAGCAAGCACGCCGATGAGCTCAAGAACGTGGAGTTTGACCTCGTGGTCACCGTGTGCGACCATGCGCGGGAGCAGTGCCCCCTGTATTTCCGCAGGGCGCGGCAGCTTCACCACAGCTTTGAAGACCCGGCGGCGGCGGCCGGCAGCGAGGAGGAGGTCCTGGCGGCCTTCCGCCGCGTCCGTGACGAGCTGCGGGGATTGGTGGAGGGACCGGGGTAGCGGGCGACACCGGGGAACTGCCGCCCGTGAGCCATCAGCACTCTCCTGCTCGGCGTT
>CAZXPM010000026.1:0-7854 GCA_964643155.1 uncultured Planctomycetales bacterium
GCCAGCAAAATGATCACTGTGGCCAGCAGGCGGGTCCTAACCATCTATCCCCCTCAGATCGCAGCCTTGCCTTACTATACCGTGCTTCTGGCCTCGCTAAACTACAGGACCTTCGCGCGGATCATCCAGTTGACCTTTTCACGCAGTACCGGCAGCGGCCAGTCCATGAACGCGCCCACGGTGCCGAAGTAGTTGGGGTTATTGCCGCCGCTGGTGTCAAAGCCGATGTTCAGCTTGTACTCCGGGCGCGACACCGGCTCCACGAGTATGTAGAAATCGCCGGGGAGTTTGGTGTCCGGGAAGTCCACGTTGGTCCAGTGGGGGATCTCGGTAAGGATGGTGTAGTCGCGCTGCACCGAGGATATCACCCGCAGGTCGTGGTCCAGCAGGAACACGCGGAAGGTCGGCTTGGTGGCGAACCAGTCGCCTTCCACGCTGCCGTAGATGAAGACGTCATCCAGCGTCTTGAAGCCCATATTCCTGAAACCCACCAGTGCGCCGCCGCGCTGGAAGGTGAAAAAGCCCTCCGCGGTTCCATCATCGTAATGCAGGTAATTCACGCCAGAGATCTCGGTCGCGTCTATGTAGTGCACTGGCTCAAGCAAGTTGCGCACCTGCGCCCGGATCATCCAGTCTGTCTTGTCCTCCACCAGGCTAAAGCCAACGCTCGGGTTGCCCTGGAAGCTGCGGAAGATCTTGGTCTTTTCGGTGTAGCCGATCTCTACGCCAAACTCAGGCCTCGCATAAGGGTAAACCACGACAGAAATGACGTCTGTTACCTTGACGGTGGGCAGATCAACACGAACCCAAGCGGCTTCGGCCGGATAGCTGGCGTAGGGCACCAGCTTCTGCGTCAGCACCTTGCCCTCGGAATCGGTCACGGCAACGTTGGTGTAGGACTTCTTCGGGTCGGAGCCACCACCGTAGCGGCGGGCATAGATCTCTACACCTGTAAGGTAGGTGGCCTGCCATCCCTTCACCGGCTGAAAGTCAACCCGTGCAGCCTCGGTATAGAGCTGCTTGTAGCCTGCGGCTTCGCCAGTGTCGTAAGCCAGGAGCTTCTCCTGGTAGCTCTGCGCGGACGCGTGAAACGCGAACGCCGCCAAAACAAGAATGCACACGACCGCAAAGCGACTGTGTTTCATGACCTCCTCCCTTTCGCGCTGATTATAGCTTAGCTGCACTGATGAGGCAATACAATCAGTGAGCCTCGCTTGCTGTCCCGTTGAGCCTAGCCCAGTATCTCCCGCGCCAGCAGGAAGTCACTGTACTTGTCAATATCTACAGCTATCTCCGGGTGCGGGAATTGCAACAGCTTCAAGCGGGCATTAAACCGCTTGGAGAACCATACTTCCAGCTCCGAAAGCGATATGCGCCCCGACATTAGCTTCATAACAAGCCCCATGCCGAATATCCCGGCCAGCGCCATCGGGTTCTTGCGGTTGGAGTACACCTTCCGGAGCAGCTCGGCGTTGTCCCTAAGCAACCAGGGGCGCACGAGGAAACCGTTCCCCCCGGTGAAAGTCCCCTGCTGCGTGCGCACGTAAGTCCTCTGGCTTCCAGGGAAACGCGCTACCACGGACGCCCGTTCAACAATAGGCCAGACTCCATCAGCCTCACTCGCCTGGGCGAGGTTCACGAACTCTGCGAGCTGCTCTTCTGTGAGCAGCGGAATGTCAACTGTCAGAAGGAGCAGGTTAGCATCAAACGCCTCCGCTCCGTCTGCTTCCAGCAGGTCCAGCCCTTGCTCCAGCGCCCCCAGCACGTCGGAAGCACCCGAATAGCAGATGACGCTGCCAAACGCCGGGTCCGCGATTAGCGATAAGCCCTCATCATCCCGGCCCAGATTGACCAGCACGCGGGCATCAGGAAACGCACCCTTGATCGTGCGTACAGCTCGCTCAAGCAGCGTCATCCCTCCCAGCTTGGCAAGGCAGAGCTTCCTGGAACCGTCGTCCGCCTGGATCTCTTTAGGGGCCTCGCCTCCCGCCAGCAGCAGGGCACAGAGGTTGCGCTTAGAATTCACGGAGAGGGCCATCTATGTAAGTCCCGTTTGATCTTAGGTCCAGTTCCTGGTCCACCGCCACCGTGCCATCCGGCTGAGTCTCCACCACACGCACGACCGGCCGTAGAAGTGCGTCAGTTTGCTGCCGGCAAACCACCGCCATCCGCTCGTCCGATAGCAGCACCGGTGACCCCACTGGATAGAAACCCACTTTCTGGAGAAAGCCGTGCACAGCGCCGGGGTTGAATTGGCTTCCACTGCCCGCGATCACCCGCATGCAGGCTTCACGCGGGGTAACGCGCGGGAGCTTCGGCTTACTGAGCGTAAAGTGCGAGAACTTGCTGGCAATCGCCATCACCTGGGATTCCTCCGGGATGGCGTCTCCCGACAGACGGTAGGGGAAACCGCTCCCGTCATAGTGCTCATTCTGCAGGAAGACCATCTCCAGCACCGACTCGTCAATGCCGTTCGCCCGCCGAAGCTCATGGTAGAGGTTCTTGTATTCCTCTTGGAGCTGTTCTGAGTTCACGCTGGACTGGCCATTACCATTACTCAGGCGAGACACCAAGCCAGCCAGACCCAGGTGGTGGCTGATTATCCCCTTGATAAACTCTCTTCGTTTGTCTTCGAGGAATCCCTCAAGGCCTTCTGACAAAAAGAACGTCGTGACGGTGCGCAGAGTATGAGCGGGGACATAGTCGTCCGCAGTTGCCACATCATCAAAATGCAGGTATCGGTTAGGCTCCACGCTCAAGTTGAGGTAGACCATGAGCGACAGCTCGTCAAGGTCCGCCCGGCCGATAGTCTCACCAGAGAACATTGCTGCAAGTGCACGTTTGAGCCTCTTGGCCACTACCGACGAGAACGCCTTTGGTATCGCCGGTTCGAGCCCAGAATTAGCTCTGACCAAGTCCTTGGAGCGGGAGAACCACTCTTCCTCCCGGTTGGGCGTCAGCAGCGGGACCGGCTCGTTGGACCGAACCGAACGAGAATACGCCAAGGCGTGGTTCTCCAGGCTGGGAAGCTGCTTCAGCCGGCTGCTCACCGAGGGAAGAACCTCTCCATTACCTTCCACTGCCAAACGGGCAATCGCCTGCTCCAGCTCACCGTCGGTTACCTCTCCGATAGGCTCCAGGAGCTCGTAATCGTCCACCTCGTCCGGAACCGAAGCACCTGCTGCATCCGACGTTTCAGCCGATGCCAGGTCTTCAGTTTCCAGCTCGGCCTCATCGGCCGCTTCCATTTCAGCCATCTCCTCGGCTGTGTAGATCGTGATGCTAGCTATGCCGCGTGCGCGCAGGTGCTTGATTCGTTCGGCAGTGAGGGTAGTGCCAGCCGCCAGAAGAGTAGTGAACCCCATACGCGCGTCTTTAGCTAGTCGCTGGCCCGGTTCAGCTTCAGAGAGATCAATGACCTTCATAACAGGCATCAAGTGCCTGCATAATATAGCACTGAGCGCCTAATGTCTATAATCTTGGCAGCGGAATCCCGGAGTTAAGCTACTCTGTGGCTTTCCTCACCTGGAACAGAAGCTCCATGTTGCTCTTGGTCTGAAGCAGCTTGGTTATCAGGCGATTCATCCGGTCGGCCTCATCCATGTCGGCAACCATCTTGCGGAGCCGCCACACCACGTCCATTTCCTCTGGATTGTACAGGAGCTCCTCATGCCGGGTGCCGCTGCGCATGATATCAATAGCAGGGAAGATGCGCTTGTCGGCCAGCTCCCGGGAAAGGTGGAGCTCCATGTTGGCCGTACCCTTGAACTCTTCAAAGATGATGTCATCCAGCCGGGAACCGGTTTCTATCAGAGCCGTTGCCAGGATGGTCAGTGAGCCTCCACCTTCAATGTTGCGGGCAGCACCGAGGAAGCTCTTAGGCTTGTAGAGCGAGTTTGGATCCAGCCCTCCCGACAGGGTCTTTCCAGACGGTGGGCAGGTCAGGTTATGCGCGCGGGCCATCCTCGTAAGGGAATCCAGCAGAATCACCACGTCCTGACCGCTCTCCACCTTGCGTTTGGCGTACTCGATCACCTGCTCGGCCACCTGGATATGGTGCTCGGGCTTCTCGTCAAAAGTAGAGGAAATGACTTCCCCCTTGACGCTACGCTCAAAGTCAGTGACCTCTTCCGGCCGTTCGTCAATCAGCACCGCGATGAGCTTGACATCGGGGTGGTTGTTTGCCAGCGAGTTGGCAATCTTCTTGAGCATTATTGTTTTGCCCGCTTTGGGCTTGGCGACGATGATGCCGCGAGTCCCCAGGCCTACCGGCGCGAACAGGTCAATAAGCCGGGTGGAAGCATCATTGGAATCGCACTCCAGCAGCAGCCGCTGATTCGGGTAAATCGGCACCAGATCCTCAAAGGAGAGACGCTGGCGCACCTCATCCGGCGGGCGGTCGTTCACCGCCTCGATCTTCACCATGCTGGGATAGCGCTCGCCGTCCCTCGGCATTCTCACATAGCCCGACACCAAATCACCCGTCCGCAGCCCGAACTTCTTGATCTGGGACATGGAGATGTAGATGTCATCGTTCCCCAGGTGGAAGGCGCGCTGGCGAATGAACCCGTAGTTGCTGTCCGCCACGATGTCCAGAATGCCCTTCTGAAAGTAGGATTGCTCCAGGTCGCTCTGAACCGAAGCTTGCTCGTGAGACTCGGATCCGCGGTCGCGCCTGCGGCTGTCGCGGTGGCGACCTTCCCGCTGACTGCGGTTGTGCGCGGGACGGCTCTGCTCACGCTCCCGATGCCGCGTGGGTGCTTCCACTTGCTGAGCGGGCTTCTGGAAAGCCCGGCGAACATCAAACCCTGTGTCCTTCCGCTCCGCACGGCTCGGTTGCGCCGGTTCCGCTTCCTTGGAGGCGGCTTCCCACTGGCTAATCGTAGAAGGAGGCCGCACCGGAGGCCGGTCTTCAACCGGACGAACCGGAGGCGCGGCACTGCTGGGAGTCTCGCCAGACAGGTCAACGTTTGCCGGCAGCGATTCGAACTGAGCTACTACACGGCGGGGATGTCCGGCATTGTCCTTACCAAGTTGGGCCAGGCGGCCCACCAGCTCGGTCTTGTTCATCTTGCTGGCGCCTTTCACACCCTTGTCCTTAGCGAGCTTACGAAGGTCTGCAAGCTTCATTTTCTCAAGCGTCTCTTTTGTCATATTGTCACTCATAACGGAATCACACCCTTACCGCTTGTCAATCGGCGAAAGCGTTACGGGAGTTCCGCACGCTGCGAATAGCAGCGCGGGGCAAATCTCTCCTTGGGGTAGAATTGCTCGAAGCGTTACTATTATACCCCTGATACGCGCATATGTAAAGCTGGTGACCAGGACCCCAGAGCCACCGGCCCAGCACAAGTGCGAGGGGCTTAGGCGTCTTGCTCCTGCGGCCAGTTAATCGCCCAGATCCCCGGTAGCTGGCGCCATTTCTGCTCAAAATCCAGGCCATAACCGACGACATAGTAGTCCGGGATAGTGAAACCAACGTAGTCCATTTCAACTTCCACCTTGCGCCGGTCCGGCCGGTCCAGAAGCGTACACTTGGCCAGTGAAGCCACCTTTCGTGTGCGCAGCATCTCTTCAATGTACTTCAGCGTCAGTCCCGTATCAACTATGTCCTCGACAATTATGACGTCCCGCATTTCCACCGGGTCATCAAGGTCCTTGAGCATGCGCACAACTCCGCTGCTTTCGGTAGAGGCACCGTAGCTGGCAACCGACAGGAAGTCACAGGAGGCAGCGATCTCCAGGCAGCGAAGCAAGTCGGCAAGAAAAACAACCGCCCCACGCAGCACGCAGACGAGGTGCACTCGTTTGCCTTCATAGTCGGAGGAGATCTCCTTCGCAAGTTCTTCCACCCGCGCGGATATCTCTTCGGGTGCGTATAGCAGATGGAAATGCTCTGGCACTTTGATCATGTTATTCACCGTCCAGCCACTGTCCCTCACTCCCACTCAATTGTAGCAGGTGGCTTGCTGCTAATGTCATATGCCACCCGATTGACCTGCGGGACTTCGTTGATGATTCGATTGCTGATGGTCTCCAGAACGTGGTAGGGGATTCTCGCCCAGTCCGCAGTCATCCAATCGGTGGTTGTGACGATACGCAGAATGACGGGATACCCGTAAGTGCGCCTGTCGCCCATGACGCCAACAGAGCGAATATCTGGCAGCACTCCGAACGCCTGGCCGATGTCCGCGTAAATCTCGGAGGTGGACAGCTCCTCCTGAATGATGGCGTCAGCCTGTTGGAGAATGCGTACTTTGAATGGCGTAACTGCGCCTATGATCCTTATCGCCAAGCCAGGCCCCGGAAACGGCTGGCGGTACACCACGCTCTCTGGAACGCCGAGGTTGAGGGCCACTTTGCGCACTTCGTCCTTGAACAGGTCGCGCAGCGGTTCCACAAGTTTGAGCTTCATCGTCCGGGGCAAGCCGCCGACATTGTGGTGGCTCTTTATCACATGCTGGTGCTTTCCAACACCCCGGCTCTCCACCACATCGGGGTAGATAGTGCCCTGAGCGATGTAGCGCACATTCTCAACCTCACTTGCCGCTTCTTCAAAAACGCGGATGAACTCCCGGCCGATGATCTTCCTTTTGCGCTCCGGGTTGACCACTCCCTGCAGCTTGCGAAAGAAGCGCCGCGCAGCATTCACGCGCCTGAAATTGGCTTTGAACTGCTTCTTGAACACGCGCTCAACCTGGTCCGCTTCGTTCTTCCTCATCAGCCCGTGGTCAACGAAGATGCAGTGAAGCTGGTCGCCGATGGCGCGCTGAACCAGTACAGCGGTAGTAAGCGAGTCGATGCCGCCGGAAATGCCGCAGAGCACCCGGGCGTTTTTCACTCTCGTGCGGATTTGCCCAGCCGCATCGTCTATGAACGAGGACACTTTCCATGTCCCGCTTGCTTTGCACACCTCGTAGGCGAAGTTGCGCAACAGTTGAACGCCCCACGGGGTATGGGTAACCTCCGGGTGGAACTGCACAGCGTACAGTTTCTTAGTAGCGTTCTCCATCGCCGCGACCGGTGTGTGGTAGGTAGTGGCAACCAGCCGGAAGCCTCTCGGAGGCGCCGCCAGCACGTCACTGTGGCTCATCCAGCAAATCAGCTCCGGGTTGAGATTGTGGAAGAGGACGCTGTCTGGCTCCACCACCTGAAGATCGGTCTTGCCGTACTCCGCTGCCTTGGCAGAAACCACCTTGCCACCATACATCCTGCCAATGAACTGGAGGCCGTAGCAGATGCCAAGGATTGGGATACCCATCTCGAGTATCTTGGGATCAATCTCCGGAGAACCGAAGTCGTAAACACTGCCGGGGCCGCCTGATAGGATGAGACCGATAGGCTTCTCCCGCTTCAAGTCCTCCAGCGTGACGTCGGTCGTGCGGATCTCCGAGTAAACATCCACTTCTCGGATGCGGCGTGCGATGAGCTGGGTGTACTGAGAACCCATGTCAACAACGATTATCTTCTCGTTTTGCATCCTCTAAGCACCCATGCCCAGGCGCTGGGAACGCTGAAGGGTCTTACCTTCGGTCATGAAGGAGAACGACACAACCAGGCCTATCTGCTGCATCTCGCTGATGTTGGCCGCTCCGCACAGGCCCATTGAAGACCGCAGGCAGCCGACCAGATTCTCTTCTCCTGTCGTAACCGAAGTTGGCCCGAAGAGCACCTGCTTCAGCGGGATGTTCTTGTCCACCCGCACCCTGGTCCCCCGCGGCAGATTCGGATCCGGCGTCGCCATGCCCCAGTGGTAAGGCACTCCGGGCGTCTCAGGGCAACCAGCGAAAACGCTGCCAACCATTACCGCGTCAGCACCGGCAGCAATTGCCTTTGCCATCTGGCAACCCTTGC
>CAZXPM010000026.1:7864-15323 GCA_964643155.1 uncultured Planctomycetales bacterium
GGCCACCCTTGCGCATGCCGCCATCAGTGATGACTACAACGTAACGGCCCGACTTCTCCAAGTAATCCTGCCGGGCAGCGGCAACTTCAGCTGTCGCAGTGATCTGCGGCACCCCCACGCCGGTCACCGCGCGCGTGGTGCACGCTTCTCCCGGCCCAACCCCCACCAGCAATCCGGCAGCACCAGCCTCCATCTGCTCGTAGGCAACGTCATAGGAGACACAGTTGCCCAGGAGAACCGGTATCTTCGCATTGTCTATCAGCTCGGCAATGGAGAGCGCCTCTCCCTTGCTGGATCGGTGGCGCACACTCGTCACCGTGCTCTGAACAACCAGTGCGTCCAGTCCTGCCTCCACCGCGATGCTGGCCCAGCGCACAGCGCCGAGCGGAGTGAGGCTGCCCACCGCCGGCGCTCCGCCGTCCTTAATCTGCGTAATCGCACGCTCGATCAGCTCAGGTTTCACCGGCTCCCGGTAAACCTCCTGGAGAACACTCGTAGCTTCATCATCGCTGGCAGCAACAATACGGGCGAGCGGCCCCCGGGGGTCGTCGTATTTGGTGAAGATGCCTTCCAGGTTCAGGACCGCTATCCCGCCCAGCTTGTGCATGACGACGGCCATAGAAGGGCTCACAACCCCGTCCATGGCACTCGCCATTATTGGGAACTCCGCGCGGACTCCTCCAATCTCCACCCCCAGCTCCACATCAGATGGGTCGATAGTTGAGGAGCCGGGTACGAGCGAAACGTCGTCAAAGCCTAAGGCAATGCGGACATTCTTGTGTTTGCTGAGCGGAAATTCCATATGAGCGCCCTGAGGGGAAGTGCGACCTCTGAGGCTCCATTCTAGCCCACGTCTATCCGTTGTCAAGGGTTTCCGGGGGCTATTTGCCCTTTAGCCGCAAATGGAGGGCTGCACCAGCCGTCAGCAATACATGCCGGTAGTTGCTGAAAGTCACCTGCCTGATTGCCTGTTGCAGCGGGAACCACAGTACCTCGGTGATCCCCTCGTCGCTGAACTTCGCCTGCATCGGCACGTCGCTGAGCGGGGCTTCCAGCAGGAAGAAGTGAACGGTCTTGCGGTTGAGGCGGCTGTCACCGCGCTCACGTGAGATGAAATCGTACTGAATTGACCGCAGATAACAGACCAGCCTGAGGCTGGAAGCCGGAAGACCCGTTTCTTCCTCAGTTTCGCGGATAGCGGCCTGTATCAGAGACTCCCCATCTGCCACATGCCCCTTGGGCAGTCCCCAGAATGTGCCGGACTGCTGCTTTGCCCTGATGAGGGCTACGGGGTGCTCCTGACCAGGTGAACGAACGACCGCTCCAGCACTGAGATGGATGACTTTTTCCATGTGCGTACGCCCCAGGGGCTTCAAACAACTTACCCCATATAGTAAACTGTGATTTTACCAGATGCTTGAAACGACAATCGTTCTCGAAGCCGCTTCCGCCGAGAAAGGCGCAGACGAAGTGATGCTGGGTGCCGCGCATGCGCTGAGGAAATTGAGGCGCCCACTTGACCTGCATCTTGTGGTGTATGACGATGCCGACACTGACTCGCCGGCCGGAAACGAACTGACGGCAGCGGCGCGCGCCACAGGCACATCTGTGGCTTTCCACCAGGCCAGCGACCGGCTGCCCAACAACATTGAGAGCCCAGTGAAAGTCTACCGGAACTACCCCAACAACCCGATCAATGTAGCGTTTAGGCAGTACAAAGAGACCGGCGGGGCGGTTATCTCTCCAGGGAATACCGGGCTGGTGATGACCTGTGCGCTGTTTGAGCTTGGCCGCCTGCCAGGAATCTCTCGCCCCCCTATCGCCACTCCCTGGCCCACCAAGCGCAAGTCTATGTTCATCCTGGACTCTGGCGCCAATGTGGACGTCCGGCCGGCACATCTTCATCAGTTTGCGCATATAGGCCGGGTCTACGTATCGCGTGTATTCAGGCGGGAGAACCCTCGCATCGGCCTGCTAAGCAACGGCTCAGAGGACTACAAGGGCAGCCACCTGGTTAGGGAGGCTCACAAGCTGCTCGCGGAGGACTCCGCCATCAACTTCGTGGGGCACGTGGAAGGACAGAACTTGCTGGACGGGGATGTTGACGTATTGCTGTGCGACGGCTTCCTGGGAAACATACTCCTCAAGTTCGCAGAGGGACTGGCCAGCACTCTCGGCTCAGCTCTCAGGGAAGAGGTGACACGCAACCCCTTTTCGGCGCTTGCAGCGGGGTTGCTCTTCCGAGGAAGCCTGGCGCGGTTCAAGAAGCGGTTCGACTACTCAGAGTGGGGCGGAGCTCCGCTGCTGGGTGTCAAAGGAAATGTGGTTATCTGCCATGGTCGCAGCGAGGCTAATGCCATCAAGAACGCCATGGTCTGGGCCACACGCATGGTGGACGAAGACGTTAGCCGGAGCATTGAAGAAGAGGTCAGACAGGCAAACGTGATTGCAGACAACGGCCCCGCCCTTGCTCCGTGATTCCGTCTCGTAAGTGAATGACGTATAATTGGATATTCTCCGGTAATAAGCCTCCTGTTAGCACCCAGCCAATCTATGGTTCTATGGAGCGAATACAATGGACGTTGACGTCGTGATCAAGGGCACCGGCAGGTACGCACCTGACCGTGTGTTCACCAATGAGGACTTTGAGAAGCTGCTGGACACCAGCGACGAGTGGATTACCACCCGCACTGGCATCAAGTCGCGGCATTTCGTCAGCCCCGGCGAGACCTGCTCTCTCTTGGGTGAGCGCGCCGTCTGGCGCATTCTGGAGAATGCCAACGCCAACCCGGATGAGGTTGAGCTCATCATTGTGCCAACCGTTACGCCTGAACGAGTGTTCCCCGCCACTGCGTCCATCATCCAGGGACGCATCGGTGCAGCCAAAGCTGCTTGCTTTGACCTCAACGCCGCCTGCTGCGGGTTCATCTACGCGCTGAACACGGCGTACAGCTACTTGCGGTCGGGACAGTACAGGAATGCGCTGGTTGTTGGCAGCGAGATCATGACCTCTATGGCGAATTACACCGACCGTAACACATGTGTGCTGTTCGGCGACGCTGCTGCAGGGGTCTTTCTGGAAGCAGTGCCTGCTGCCGGCGATAAGCGCGGACTCCGGCAGTTTGTCCTTGGCAGCGACGGCAATCTCATCGACATTCTCTACCAGTTCGCTGGAGGCAGCGCTGCGCCAGCGACACTGGAGACTGTGCTGAACGAGCAGCACTATATCCACATGGAGGGGCAGGAGGTCTTCAAGCACGCAGTGCGTCGTATGGAGCAAACCGTCCGCGATGTGATAGCCAAGGACGGGGTGGAACCGGCGGAAGTGAACTGGTTCCTGGGGCATCAGGCCAATCAGCGCATTATACAGTCCACCCAGCGGCGGCTGGGCGTGCCACCGGAGAAGGTGTACATCAATATCCAGCGCTACGGCAACACAACATCAGCATCGATCCCACTCTGCCTGGACGAACTGAATGAAGAAGGCAAGCTCAAACCGGGAGACAAGATCGTGCTGTTCTCATTCGGCGCAGGCTTGACCTGGGCATCGTGCTATCTGATTTGGGGTACCTAACACCTGGCAGGGAGAAGACCATGAGAATTGCCTTGCTGTTTCCCGGACAGGCTTCTCAACAAGTCGGAATGGGACGCGACTTCCACGATGAATACGCAGAGGCGCGCCGGTACTTCGCGGAGGCGGACCAGGAACTCGGCTACGCGCTCTCCCGCCTCATCTTCGAAGGACCGGAAGAAGAACTGACGCTTACGGCCAATGCCCAGCCGGCAATACTCACTGTTAGCTGCGCCATCTGGGCTGTCTTGAAGCCGTTCATGCCAGCCGGAACCGAACTGCTTGCTGCCGGCCATTCACTGGGCGAGTACAGCGCGCTAGTGGCGGCCGGGGCAACGGACTTCTCCACAGCAGTGCGCCTGGTTCATCTACGCGGGAAGTTCATGCAGGAAGCAGTCCCGCCCGGTGCTGGCAAGATGGCTGCAGTGATGGGCTTGGAACAGGCCGGTGTGGAGCGCGTCCTCGCCGGCCTGGAGCTTGGGGGCGAGGTCGCACAGGTGGCCAATCTCAACAGCCCCGGCCAGATAGTGATTTCCGGCAGCGCTGCTGGAATCGACCTGGCAGCGCAAGCCCTTTCCACCGCCGGGGCCAAACGAGTAGTGGAACTTAAGGTCAGCGCACCCTTCCACAGCAGCCTCATGGAACCCGCAGCGGAGAAGCTGAGTGCAGAGCTAAGCACCGTGCAGTTCTCTCCACCGTCCTTCCCGGTGTACGCCAACGTGTCTGCCGAGCCGTATGCCGCTGATGCAAAGGCAATTCCACCGATGCTCTACCGGCAAGTCACGGCACCCGTACGCTGGGTGGAGACAATCCAGGCGATGCTCCAGACGCAACCTGATGCGTTCATTGAGGTGGGACCTGGCAAAGTGCTGCGCATGCTTAACGCGGGAATAGCACGAGATGCCCCATGCGCTTCGGTGGGAGACATAGAGAGCTTTAAGCGAGTGCTGGCCTATCTATCAGGCGAAGCGGACACTCCTGCTTGAGTTGAGGACTGAGAAGCAAAGTGGTAACATAAAGGTTCTATCGCGATCGGAGTGAAGATGAATAAACGGCAGGCGAACCTCCTGTTAATCGTTGTTGTTCTCATCATTGCCCTCGTGCAGCCCATCTGGCGCATGGCGGAGGGGTTTGATGTCGTTACCCTCGGCCTTGACCTGAAAGGCGGCGTATCTGTTGTACTGCAGGCGGTGCCCCCGATGGGCCAGGCGGTCACACCCGAAGATATGACCGGCCTGGTGGAGGTCATCCGCAATCGGGTCGATCCCCAGGGGCAGAAAGAAGTCGTCATCACAGTAGTTGGCAAAGACCGCGTCCTTGTCCAAGTCCCAGGCGAGAAAGACCCTAACGCAGTGCTGCAACTCATTGGCAAGACCGCGTTGCTGGAGTTTGTTAACGCGGGGAAGGAGCCATTGGAAGAGGGCACCGAGACAGCCGACTTGAACCTCCCGGTTGTTGTTACGGGGCGCGACTTGGCTGACGCCTATCCAACCAGAGACGGCATGGGCCGGCCGGCGGTGGGCTTTGAGTTCAAAGCCGACGCGGCCGATACTTTCGGCAAGTTCACCAAGAACCATGTTGGCGAGTATCTGGCTATCGCACTGGATGGCGTAGTGATTTCATGCCCCGTGATCAAGGGCGCCATTTGGGGCGGCCGCGGCATCATCGAGGGCGGCGGCTTTGACATCAAAAGCGCCACGCTGCTGGCGCGCCAGATTAAGGGCGGCGCCCTGCCCATTCCCGTGCAAGAGCTGGAAAGCCGCGTGGTGGGCCCCAGCCTGGGCCAGGAGTCGATCGACGCCAGCGTTGTGGCCGGCATCGGCGGCTTTATCGTCATCCTGCTGTTCGTGATTCTTCTGTATCGGTTGCCCGGGGTAGTGGCCAACCTGGCCCTGGCGCTGTATGTGGTGCTGCTAATCGGCTATCTTTCACTGTTCAATGTCACGCTGACACTCCCGGGTATCGCTGGTGCCATCCTCTCTATCGGCATGGCGATTGACGCCAACATCATCATCTTTGAGCGGCTAAAGGAAGAGCTGGCCTGGGGCAAAACCCTGGCGGCGGCGATTGAGGCCGCGTTCGCGCGCGCATGGATTGCCATCCTGGACGGCAACCTGACCACCCTCATCGCCGCGGTCATCCTCTTCTTCTTTGGAACCGGGCCGGTCAAGGGCTTCGCTATTACCCTGTCTCTGGGCATCCTGATATCAATGTTCAGCGCGGTATTCGTCACCCGCTTCATCCTAGAGTTCGTTACCATGCGCTTCAAGAAGCTGGGCCTGTATACATAAGGGGATACAATGCTCCAGAACCTAAACAGATACAAACTGATACCCTTCGTCCAGTTCAGCAAGCTCTGGCTGCTCATCTCCGCCCTGGCCATCATCGCAGGCGCCTTCATCATGGTCGGCAACTACCGCACTATGGGGAGTCCGCTTTTCCTCGGCATTGACTTCACCGGCGGTAGCTTCATTCAACTAAAGTTGGGCGAGCCAGGGAACGCGGCGGACATTGCGGAGATCGCACAGAAGTACTCAGTTGGTGAGGCGATGGTGCAGCTGCGCCGCGAGAATCCCCGAGAGGTGGAAATCCGAGTGCGCATAGACACTTCGGAGGCTGATGACGAAGCCGCCAGGAGTGAGCTGCGCGCCCAGAAAATAACCCAGATGGAGCAGGAGATTGGCGACAAGTTTGGCGGCGCTGAGAATATGGAGGTGTTGCAGCAAGACTACGTCGGGCCGGTAGTGGGGGCGGAACTCATCAGAAACGCCATTATCGCACTCATCATCGGCACTATCGCGATAATGGTGTACATCTTCATTCGCTTCAACCGGTTTGTCTTCGCCGTTGCCGCCGTTGTTGCCCTGGTCCACGACGTGATTATCGCGCTCAGCGGAACGGCCCTGCTGAAACTGGAGGTTAACTCGTTCTTCATAGCAGTCGTGCTTACCATCATCGGCTACTCCATCAACGACACGATTATCATCTACGACCGCATACGCGAGAACCTGCGTAACTTCCCACAGATCAACTTCCCCACCATCATCAACCTGAGTCTCACGCAGACCCTCACCCGGTCGCTGGCGACGGTCGCGACCGTCATAGTCATGCTTGTCGCGCTGCTGCTGTTCGGCGGCCCGGGCCTGTACGGTTTCAGCATGGCAATGCTCTTCGGTATGATCTCGGGCGCCTATTCCTCCATCTTCATCGCGGCGCCGATTGTGCTCTACTTCACGCGTGATGAGCGGAGGCATCGACTGCCGGCCTACGTGGACCTGGTTGCAGCCCACGAGCAGGTAGCCACCGGCGAGTTTGACGAGGATGAGGCCGAGGTCTACGAGGAGAAGAAAGAGGAAACGGTGCTCGCTCCGGAGGAGAAGAAGCCACCTGAGAAGAGCATGAAAGGGGAGCCGGAAACCGGGGCAAAAGACAAAGCCAAACGGAGCGGCACCAAGGAAAAGGCGAAGAAAAAGAAAAAGAAGCTCCGCCGGCGGTAGATGGCATATGCCCCCGGAGGGTGGCCAAGAACGGAATCTCGATCAGCTCATGCGTGAGATGAAGCTGGCCCCGGTGTTGACTCGCCTGTTCGCTCAGCGATGGGAGAAGGACGCAGCTGCGGCGGACGCCTTCCTGCGTTGCGGTCTTGACCACGCTGATGGCTTGACTGGAGCTCCGGCCCTACAGACAGTGCTCGATCGGCTACAGCATGCCCGCAAGGACGGCGAGCAAGTGCTGTTTTACGGGGATTACGATGTTGACGGCGTGATCGCAACCACCATCATGTTCCGCACAGCTCAGCACCTGGGAGTCAAGGCCAACTACTTCCTCCCTTCACGCTTCAACGAGGGATACGGAATGAACGAGCGCACAGTCCGCCGCGCGGCGGAC
>CAZXPM010000027.1:0-8284 GCA_964643155.1 uncultured Planctomycetales bacterium
GGCTGGTGCGAGAGGAACTGGTGAAGATGTGGCAGTTCGGCCAGCTAATGGAACTCATCCCGCCGCCGCCGGAAGACCCGCATCTCAACTAGCCGCGGCTGTCCGGGGGATTCCACTCGTTTTCTTTTACTCCCGCCAAGTGGTTAGCGTGCCGTGCCAGCACAAACAGCAAATCCGACAGGCGGTTGAGGAAGCGCAGCACCACTCCGCGCAGCGGCTCCACCTCATTCAGACGCACCGCGCACCGTTCCGCCCGGCGGCAAACGGTGCGCGCCAGGTGAAGCAGCGCCGCCGCACTGGCACCACCCGCGGGGATGAAGGACTTCAGCTCGGGCAGGCGGGCGTCAAAGGCGTCAATGGTGCTTTCCAGATAGGAGATGTCCTCGCCGGTGATGCCCCCGCCGACCGAGCCCTGGTATTCCGGCGGCGCGGCGATTTCCGCGCCGAGGCTGAACAGCCGGCGTTGCAGCGTTTGCAGGACCAGCGCGGTTTCCTCGTCGGAGATAAAGGACAGTGCAGCGCCCACGGCGGCGTTCAGCTCGTCCACCGCCCCGTAGGCTTCCACCCGCAGGTTGGCCTTGCTGACCTTCGCCCCGCCCAGCAGCGAGGTGCGGCCCTCATCCCCCGAGCCGGTGTACAGCTTCGGCATTAACTCCCCCCGAAGCCGCCGGTGAAACCGTAGCCGATGAAACTGACATCGGCCTCGTTGATGATGCCGTCCAGGTTGGGGTCAAGATACCGGTGGTAGCTGAACTCGCTCTGCACGGTGCCGAAGTGTTGCAGCAGCTTCTGCAAATCCAGGTCGTCAATGATCCCATCGCCGTTGGTATCGCCCTGCAGGGAAAGCACATCAAACATCAGCATCCCGGTTGCGGTTTCCTGGCCCCGGTGAGCTCTGGCAGTGAGGAAGTAAGTGCCGTTCCTCATTGAGCCCGCGTCAATAGTGCAGGAGAAGTCGGGCCCGAAGTAGTCCGTGTGAAGCGGGCGGCTGGAGCCCAGGTAGAATTCCACATAGTCGGCCTGCTGCAGGCCTGCCGCAGACACCGACACGACGGTCTCCCCGGTGAGAGTGGACCCCGGGGAGGGGAAGAGGAAATCCACGTGAAGCGGGTCAAGTATCCCCACGGCGAAGCTCTGGCTCCAGAAGCTCCCCCGCCGCACCCGCAGCGCAGAAGCATCGGGGTTGTACTCCCCGGCCGGGGTGGTGAAGACAATCTCGTAGTTGCTCCAAGAGATGATGTAATCGGAGGGGATGCTGACCGCGGGCAGCGGGTCCTCTTCGGAAGTGTCCACCACAAACAACGTGCCGTCACTGCCATCGCCCAGGTTGAGGCCGGAGAGGCAGGTCCTGGCGGGGGAACCGGGAACCAGGTAGCGCGGCGCCGCGTCGCTGATATAGGGGTCAACCGAGAAGGGCACGCCGTTAGTGCTCTCCCCGTCAAAGACGGCGTGAATCTCGCCGGAACTCGCAATTGCAGGCGGCACCAGCGCGACAATCTGGTCGTAGTCGTCCTCAATGACGTCGTAGGAGACAATCTGCTCAGAGCCAAACTCCACCAGATACCCGCCGGGGAAAACCAGCCCGTCGCCGGGCGCGGGCGAGGCCGGGAAGTTCTCGCCCCGCACCGTTATCTCTTCGTCATAGTAGGCATGGTCCGGAAGCGCATTCTTCAGGTAGGGGTTGAGCACGGTGAAGTCCTCGTCCGTCTGCGCCACCGTGCCGGCGATAATCACGCTTATCGGCCCGGTAATAGCGTCTTCGGGCACGGTGCAGACCACGTAATCCTGCTCCCATTCAACGACCTCGGCCTCCACCGTCTCCAGCGAGTCCGTGGTGAAAGCCACATGGTCGGCGCCCTCGTCGTGGATGCCGAAGTTGTCGCCGGAAAGCGTGACCTGGTCGCCATAGTAGCCGGAGGCGGGGTCAAACCCGCTGACAGAGTGGGTGGAGATGGTGATGGAAAGCTCGTTGCTCAGGTCGCTTTCCTCGTCGTAAACATCAACCACCGACAGCCGGTAGTAGTAGGTCTGACCGACCTCAGGGAAGAACTCGTCGTAGAAGACGACGGTGGCGCCGCTGGGCGGCTGGCTTATCATCTCGCCGCCGTTGGTACGCAGAGCAGGGTCGGCGGTAGTGATAGGCTCCGTGTCGCGGTACAGGTAATAGCCGATGGCCAGCGGGTCGGTGACGCGGGTCCAGGTAACTATCACGCCGGTCGGCAGCCCGGAAGCGGCCTTCCCCCCAACCGTATCCAGGCTTAGCAGGCGGGGCAAGCCCGGAGCGGGGTGGGACAGATCCAGCGGCAGCGGTGAGCGCGAGTGCCCGCAGGCGGACAGCAGCGCTACGGCCATCAATACAGCCAGCACATTCAGGTGTAGCTTCATCCGGTATCTCCAGAAAAAGGCACTTGATTTTAGCACAGGCCAGACGCCCCCTGAGAGTTACTTCTGCGTCAGGCTGTTCAGGCTGGGCGGGGGAAGCGTAATGGTGATGTACTCCCCATCGCTGGTGAAACCTTCCACGGTGACAGTGATGTCCCCGCTCTCGGCGCCCGCCGGCACCTTCACCGCCAGCTCGCCCACGCTCCACAGAAGGATGTCTCCGGGCGGCACCGGCTTGTTGTTGTAGAAAGTCACCGAGCTTCCGCTGGAACTGGCGCCGAAGCCCGAACCGTAGATGGTCAACAGGTAACCGGGGTAAGCCCGGTCGCGGGAGAGAGCGTCTATGTGGGGTATGGGAATGAACTCCACGCCGTTGCTGGTGCCAGAGGCGGTAGTCACCTTGACCGGCCCCCTGGTGATGCCGGCCGGCACTGTTACCTCGATCTCGCGGTTGCCCCAGGAGACAATACCGGGGGCGGTCACACCGTTGAAGGTAACCGCGCTCGTGCCCTGGGAGGCGAGGAAACCGCTGCCCAGGACCAAGATGGTGTTGCCCGCAACCTCCGCGCTGGGATCCAGGGAGGAGATTGAGGGCTTAATGGTGAAGGATTGAGGCGAGGCGGCGGAGGAGCTGCCAATGGCCACATAGACCGGCCCGTCCACCGCGTCCGCCGGCACCGAGCAGTTGATGTATGAAGATTGCCAGGAGGACACTTCCGCCTCCACCAGGCCGCTGACCCCGGTGAACTTCACCTTGTCGGTAGCCGGGTTGTAGGCGTCACCAAGGCCCAGGAAATTGCTGCCATAAACTTCAAAGGGAGCGCCGGCGGTGGCTGACAGGGGCCATATGTTTGAAACCACCTGGTTCTGGACCACCAGGTTGACGCTGTCGCTGGTGGTAAGCGGAAACTCGTCGTAGGCGCGCACTTCAAAGCTGTTGTCGCCGCCGTGGAGGTAAAGCGTGTTGACCGAGAACGAATAGGGGGGGATCGTGTCCGTGGCTTCAAGTTCGCCGTTCACCCACAGCTCAGTCTTCGTGACCTCCACATCGTCGGTGGCGGTCGCAGTGACGGTAATGGTCCCGCTCACCACGTCGTTGTCGTCGTGGCTGGTTATTTCCACACCGGGCGGATTGGTGGACTTCTGGAGCTTGAAGTCGTCAATGAGCCAGCCAACGGAGTTCACCGTGTTGTCGCTCTCCATCAGGAACACAACCTGAATGGACTGGCCCAGGTAATCGTCCAGCAGGATGTTCTCCTGCTGCCAGTCGAACAACTGCGTGTGAAACTCGCCGACAACATGGTATTCCCCATCGCCCGTGTTAACGGTGACGAAGCCTCCGTCTCCCAGGTTGGCGAACTGGTGCTTGTGGTAGAACTTCACCCTGACGTGCTCGGCGTTGCTGAGGTCAAACACCGGCGAATACAGCAAGTCGTATTCGCTGTTGCCGTAGGAGCCGCCGCCGGTGTCGCCCATTTTGAACGCGTGGGTGGGGCTGTAAGCGTCGGAGGTGGTGAGATGCCAGCTCGCGGATCCGCTCTGGTCATCGCTCCCACATCCTGCGGGCCCGGCTTCAAAGTCGGTGAAGTAGTCAGGCTCCAGCACCGTGTTGTCCACGGTCACCGTGATGCGGTCTTCAGCGCGGTTGGCCTTGCTGTCATAGGCAACCGCCTGGAGCTCGTAGGTGGTGTTGGGGAACTTGGAAGTGTCCCAGGTGGTGGAAAAGGGTGAAGTGGTGTCTATGGCCAGCAGGTAATTCCCGGCGTAGAAGTAGACCTTCTTGACCGTGCCGTCGCTGTCAGTGGCGTTGACTGAGAAGGTGACCAGCCCGCTCACTGTATCATCGTCAGCCGGCGAAGTGATGCTGATGCCCGGGGGGCTGCCCAGCACAAAACTCATGGCGGCGGCGGCGTCCAGGCGGCGGATCGTGCTGTTATCCCAATCGGAGTCGGGCAGGTCCACGCCGGAGCCTTCAAGAATGGCCCGTACCTCGTCCACCGTCAGGCTGGGGTCGGCCTCCATCAGCAACGCCCCAACGCCCGCCACCAGGGGCGTGGCCATGCTGGTGCCTTCCATTACATAGTAGTCAGAGGAATTGCGGTTATAGGTTGAGCGGATGGCCAGCCCGGGGGCGGCAATGTCCAGCCAGGGGCCGTAGTTGCTGAAGTAAGCGCGCGAATCGTCTATCGCCGTGGCGCCCACCGCGATTACGCTCTTGTGCGCGGCCGGATACCACGGCTTGGTCAGCTCCTTGTTCCCCACCGCCGCCACCAGCAGCACTCCCTGGTCGTGCGCGTCTTCCAGCGCTTCATTCAGGCTGTACGAGAACCAGGGGCCCGCAAAGCTCATATTGGCGATGTCCGCGCCTATCTCGGTCGCCAGGGTCACCGCCTGCGCCGCCCGCGAGTAGTAGAGCTTGTTGCTTTCGCCGAAGATGCGGATGGGGATGATGCTGGCCTCGTAGGCAATGCCAACCACGCCGGTGCCGTTGTCTCCCACCGCGGCAACGGTGCCGGCCACATGGGTTCCGTGCCCGGCGGCGATAACGCCGGTGGGGTCATGTGGGATATTGTCGTTGTCCTCCAGGTCCAGTTTCTCGTCGGGCCAGTAGTCCGGAGGGTTCATCACATTCGCATTGAGGTCCTCGTGGTCGGGAACCGAGGAGGGAGTGTTGCCGTTGTAGCGCACGCCCGTGTCAATGACGGCAATCTTGATGCCGCTGCCCCGGGAAGTGTCCCAGGCGGTGGCGGCGCCTATCTTGACCAGCCCCCACAGGTTCGTGGGGTAGTAGGGGTCGTTGGGGATGTACTCCAGCTCAAAGCGCCCGTCGTACTCGGTGTACTCAATCTCGTCGGGATAGCTCTGCGGCAGATCGCGCATCAGCTCGGCGGCGCGCTCGGCGCTGTCAAGCTGGTAACATGCCCAGTTGACCTTCCGCACGTAGGCCTCCTGGGAGAGCTCCATGCCGTACTCCTGAGCCAGGTAGCGGGCGAACCGCGCGGGCCCCTCGTTCTGGTAGAGCACCGAGCGGGGCAGGGGTGCGCCGCCCCATCCGGCTCCCCCCGGAGGCCGCGCATCAGGGGAGAACTTGACGATAATCCGGTCGGGGTAATACTCCAGCGGCGGCTGTTCCTGCGCAACCGTGTGCGGTGAAGCCGGCGCCAGCGCAGGCTGTCCGCCGCCCCTTTTGCCGCACGCGCCGGCAGCCGCCACCAGCAGCACAACCGCTGCCGCCAGCGCCAGAAGCCGTGGCGCCTGTGTGTTTCCGCTTTGCTTCACCGCCAATGAGGATTATACCGTCCAAATGCGCCGGTGCACTCGCGCAGCCGCAGGAGGCAGAAGCGGCACTCAGGACCGGTGGGAGCGCTCGACCGTCTCATCGTGGTCGGGCCCGACCGACAGAATCGTGACCGGCACGCCAACCTGTTGCTCCACGAAATCCACAAAGGCCGTGAGCTCCGGGGCGAACTCGGCCTCAGAGCGCGCAGCACGGCTGGGTCCCGGCCAGCCGGGAAACTCCGCGTATACCGGAGAGTATCCGGCCAGTTCCGCGTCGGAAACCTCGCTGGTCTCAATCCTCTCGCCGTTCTTCTGGTAGGCCACCACTGCTTTGACCGTTTCCAGCCCGTCCAGCACATCAATCTTGGTAAGCGCCAGCTCGGTGCAGCCGTTCAGGCGCAGGGCGTACTTCAGCAACACCAAGTCCAGCCAGCCGCAGCGGCGCGGCCGCCCGGTGGTGGTGCCGTACTCCAGGCCGCGCTCGCGCATGTGCTCGCACACCAGGCCGGCCTGCTCGCTGGGGAAAGCGCCGTTGCCCACGCGGGTGGTGTAGGCCTTGGAGACGCCGATGGTGCGCGTTATTTCGCACGGGGCGATGCCGGTGCCCAGGCAGGCGCCCGCAGTGACAGTGTGCGAACTGGTGACGAACGGGTAGGTGCCGTAGTCTATGTCCAGCAGCGCGCCCTGGGCCCCCTCGCACAGAACGTTGGCGCCGCTATCCAGCAGGGAACGGACGGTCTTGACGGAGCTTACCACCAGCGGCGCAATCACCTCCGCCTGCTCCATCAACTGGCCATACAGCGCGTCAACGCTCAGCTCTCCGTCATAGCCGTAAACGTTGCGCAGCAGCGCGTTCTTGTGGGGAACGACATCCTCCAGCCGCTGGCGCAGCGTCTTCGGGTTCAGCAGGTCGCCCACCTGTATTCCGGTGCGGGCGAACTTGTCGGCGTAGCAGGGACCGATGCCCTGCTTGGTCGTGCCGATGGAGTGGTCGCCCAGGGACTTCTCGTGCAGCTCGTCCTGGAGGATATGATAGGGCATCACCAGGTGGGCGCGGCTGCCGATGAGCAGGTTGTCGCCCCAAAGGCCCTTGTCCTGCAGGCACCTTATCTCACCTATCAGCCGGGCAGGGTTCACCACCATGCCGTCGGCCATCAAGCACTGGTGGTCGCGGTGCAGGATGGCCGAGGGAAGCAGATTGAACTTGAACGTCTCCCCGCCGGTCTTGACCGTGTGGCCGGCATTGCTTCCGCCCTGGAACCTAACCGTAAGGTCAAACCCGGCACCCAGGTAGTGCGCCAGCTTTCCCTTACCTTCGTCGCCCCACTGGGAGCCCGTAATTACTACAACCGCCATTAGCGCTCGTCCATACTTGAGGTTTGAAAGCCAGATTGTATGTGGCGGGCGCGGCCTGGGTCAACTTGGACACCGCGCCGAAGTAGGCTACAATATACGAAATACCCTCAGGCAGCCTACAGGCCCGACATGCGTTCCCGCCCGACTTCGCTGAGGTGCCGTATCTCCACCCCGGCGTAGTAGTGATGGATGATGTCCTGCCAGGAGGAGCCGTGCTCGGCCATGTACTTGGCGCCGTACTGGGACATCCCCACCCCGTGACCGTAACCGCCGCCAGCGAAGCGCACTGCGGCGGGGGCGGTGACGCGTTCCATCAGCTTGACCGTGCCGCGCAAGTACCTCTCCCCTCCCAGGCCGCAGAGCACCAGGTTGCGCATCTTCATCTCCCTGACGCCTCCAGCCGAGATGACATAAGCGCGCTTCCATTCCTCCAGGCCCGCCAGGCCCTCGCCTGGCCTGTCCACCAGCTCCACGGTGAAACTGGGGCTGCGCATGACATCCAGGCCAATCAGCCTGCGCACCTGCGCCGGAGACAGAACCACATTGCCTGCACTGCCCTGGAACTCCAGGCGGCAGGCGGGATCACGCGCGTCCGGGGAGGAGACGCTGACCGATTCCAGCTCGCCCAGGCCGTGACCGGCGGCAGTGAGCAGGGCGCCGAGCTCCTCCAAGCTGTACGAGAGCTCCCAGCTCTCGTAGGGGGATTCCTCGGGGCTGGGCACGCTTGCCAGATAGGGATACTCCCCGCTGCGCGTCCGCCCTCCGGAGCAGGAATGGTAGTAGGCGACGATGAGCGACCCGCCGTAAGTGATGACCATGCCTTCCGTGGCCTTGATGGCGGCGTCCGCCGCGGGGTGCTCCCGGCCTACCCCGGCGTACACCTGGTCGCCCACGGTGCCGAGGACGTCGTAGGCGCGCCCGGAGTTCGCCTGGGCGCGCTGGAGAACATAGGTGCGGGCAGCCACCGCCTGCGCCTTCAGCGCCTCCGGGGGCCACAGGGCCGGCATCTCCGCCGGGATTACGCCGCGCAGGTAGTCTTCAACCGCCACCACGTTGATGAGCAGCAGTCCCCCGGCGCCGTCGCACTGGACGCGGAAGGCCCCGCGGTAGCGGTTTCCCTCAAAGAAGAGGAATCCCTTAGTGGGCCGGAAGACCAGCGAAGCGCCCCGCCGGCCGGCCGCCTGCACCTCTTTGCCCGCCGCAGCGACCTTGACCGGCGATTCGACCTCGGTGAGCTTGGAGCCATCCGGGGCGAAGAGAACAAGGG
>CAZXPM010000027.1:8294-14109 GCA_964643155.1 uncultured Planctomycetales bacterium
GCCAATGACCAGCTCGCGCTGACCGCCGCGAAGCAGCACGCGGACTGTTGCCGCCGGTTCCAGCGCCGCACGCGCGGGAGCGACCGGGGGCTTCCCGCCTTTCACCTCGTCAGCGGGGCCGACCGCCGCCGCCGTGAGCAGCAGGGCCGCCAGCCCCAACGCCAGCAAGGCAAACCCGGCCTTGTATCGTTCACTTCGCACCCGGTTGATTCTAGCAGGAGTGCGGCATAAGTGGAGCGTGATATAATCGTGAGTGCCTATCGGTGTTCCGCGTGTGCCGCAGCGGAATGCGGCACTGAAGTTGGAGAAACCCGAGCGAGGTGAACCTGATGAAGACAGTAAGCGTGATTGCAGTGCTGGCGGCGGCGTTCCTGTGGAGCTGCGCCGAGCCGGACCCCCGGCTCGCCCTGCTGGAAGGCGAGGACTTTGGCCTGGGCGTCACCCTCGGGACGCCATTCTCCCAGGTGCCAGAACTTATCGCCCAGTCGCTGGGGCGCAAAATCGCCGGAAACAACCTCTCCACGGACGACCGCTTCTGGAGATACGAGGACACCTACGGGGATTACCGGTTCCTCCTGGCCGACATTGACCAGGATGGGAGCGTGGACTTAATCAGCATTCTGGTGGTTGAGGACAAGGGCGACCAGGGCCTGCTGGCCCGGAACTTCCCCCAGAAGTTCCCCCAGGTCAAAACCCGCTACGGCATTGGCCTGGGTAGCAGCGTGGAGGAGATGACCAGCGTTTACTTCAGAGAAACCGGGGTGAAAGCGGGGGTGCTGCGCGTTGACGCGCCCGGCTGGCACCTGCTGTTCCGCACCAAGGGCAACTCCATCATTGGGCTGAGGCTGATGAGCGATCTCGTGTACACCCTGCCGCTGCGCAAGCTGGAGCAGTGAGGCGCACCGGTGCAAGCCCGGGGCTCAGTACTGACCGAGCCCGTTGAGCGCCGGCGGCGGCAGCACCAACAGCAGCCACTTGCCCGCTGAATCAACTTCGTTGACGGTCACTACTACGTCTCCCCGCAGAGCACCTGCGGGCACATTCAGCACAATCTCCGTTTCACTCCAGGAGACGATATCGCCGGGCGGGACGGTGGCCGGCCCGGTGAAGGTGACTGTGCTATCGCCCATTTCGTCGCCGAAGCTCGTGCCGGTGACGGTGAGCTGCCGCCCCACCCAGGTGCGGTCAGGCGTGAACGAGAGGATGTTCGGGCGGGGGGTGAACAGCAGGCCGTTGCTCTCGCCCGCAGTGACGGTGACAGTGAGGTCAGACTGGGTGACGCCGGGCGGTATGGTGATTTCAATCTCGCTGTTGCTCCACGACACGATGGCGCATTCCACGCCGCCGATGGCAACGGCGCTGTCGTCGTTGGCCTCAGCGCCGAAGCCGGTGCCTTCAACCGTGATATCGCCCCCGACAACCTGGACGCTGGGGCTGAGCACATCCAGGTGCGGCAGCACGGTGAAGTCAAAGCTGGAAACCACCTGCGCGCCGTTGAGGTCCACCATGACCGGCCCGGTGACGGCGTCCGCCGGGACGGATGCGGTAATGGAATCGGACTGCCAGTCGCTCACGGACGCCCGGGTCCAGCCGGAGACGCCGGTGAAATAGAGCTTGTCCGTGGCGGAATCGTAAGCGTCGCCGTTGTCGGCAATGAAGTAGCTTCCGTCAACCGTGACGGCCGTGCCGGTGACGCCCGAACTGACATCAATGTCAGTGATGGTGTGGTTCTTCACATAGGACGCGATGGAATCCTCGTTGCCGGTGGGCCATTCGTCTTCGGTGTAGACCGACAGCTCATGGTAGCCGCCGTGGTAGTCGGTCGTGGTCCAGGAGCACTCGTAGGGGCCTTCGTCGGTGAAGCTCTGCTGAAGCACATCGTCAATGTAGAGCTCCACCAGCGTCACCTCCACATCGTCGGTGACGTCGGCGGTGAAGTCCACTTCGCCGCTGACCGCCGCACCGTCTTCCGGCGAAGTGATGTCAATAGTGCAGGGGTCGGTCTTCTTTTCCAGCGAGAAGTCGTCAATCCACCAGCCGGCGGCGACCGTGCCGTAGCGGTCAGACTCGAAGAGAAAGACAATCTGGATGGAATCGCCGATGTAGTCATCCAGGCTGTAGACTTCCTGCGTCCAGGATGATTGAGTCCCGGCGCCGAACCAGTCCAGGAAGATGAAGTCGTGAGAGCCATCATTGACGATGATGTAGCCATAGTCGCCAGAGGCAAAGGCGTAGTGGTGCTTGAACTTGACCCGCACCGCTTCCAGCCCGGTCAGGTCAAACACCGGCGAAAACAGGCGGTCAAACTCGCGGCTGCCGTAGTTGGCGCCGCTCGCGCCGCCCTGGTGGAAGCTGTGGGTTCCGCTGGCGCCGTCGTTGTCCACGAGCTGCCAGTAGCCGGAGCCGTTCTCATCAGTGTGCCACCAGCCAGTGGTGCCACTCTCAAAGTCAATGAAGTAGTTGGGCGTCTCGCAGTCGTTGTCCACCGTGACGGTGACAGTGTCCGCGCCGGTCATGTGCTGGTCGTCCAGCGCGACGGCCTTGAGCTCGTGGTCGCCGTTTACATACTTCGTGCTGTCCCAGTCGTAGGAATAAGGCGAAGCGGCGTCAGTGCCAACGAGGTTGCCATCCACCAGGAAGAAGACCTTGAGGATAGAGCCGTCGCTGTCGCTGGCGTCGGCCGAGATGGTGACAGTGCCGCTCACCGTGTCCAGATCGTCCGGCGCGGTGATGGAGGCGGTCGGCGGCTCGCCGAAGTCGTCGTTGACGACGAAGTCCAGCGCGGCGTCCACGTCCAGGCGCTTGATGTCGGGATTGCCCCACTGGGAATCGCTCAGGTCGGCCCCCGTGCTTTCCAGCGCCGAGCGCAGCTCGTCCACCGTCAACGTGGGGTCATAGCTCAGCAGCAGCGCTGCGGCGCCGGCGACATGCGGCGTGGCCATGCTGGTGCCGCTCCAGGACATATACGCTGAAGTTGAGATGTAGCCGCAGGACTTGATGCCCACGCCGGGCGCGGCGATGTCCACCCACTGGCCGTAGTTGCTGAAGCTGGCTTTGTTGTCGGTGGAGGTCGTCGCCCCCACGCAGCAGCAGACTTCGTAGTAGCCGGGGTAGTAGGGCTCGTCAGTGTAGGAGTTGGCCGCGGCGGAAGCGATGAATATGCCAGCATCGTAGGCGTCCTCGCAGGCTTCCTTGGTCGCCAGATTGGGGAAGCTGCCCGCCAGGCTCATGCTGATAACGTCGGACTCGATTTCGGTCGCCAGCGTGATCGCAGTAGCGATCCAGCTATCGGGGCAGCCGCCGCTGGGCCCGAACACGCGGATCATCACCATAGTGATGTCGTGGTTGACACCCACCACGCCGGTGGAGTTGTCTCCCACCGCGCCGATGGTGCCGGAAACATGGGAGCCGTGGCCGTGGGCGTCCTCGGGCACGTTATCTTCGTCGTAGATGTCAAAGGTCTCGTCCGGCCAGTAATCCGGCGGGTGCAGGTAGTTGTCCGCCAGGTCTTCGTGGTCGGGGTAGCCGTCCACCGAGTCCTCCGAGTAGCGCACGCCGGTGTCAATAATGCAGACCATCACGCCGCTGTCGCCGGTCTCCGTGTCCCAGGCGTCCTCGGCGTTTATCTTCACCATGCCCCAGAGGTTTGAAGGGTAGTCCGGGTCGTTGGGGACGTATTGCAGCTCGCGCACGCCGTCGTATTCAATGTACTCAACGGCATCCGCGTAGTCGGCCTGGATGCGCTCCATGATGTCTTTGGCGCAGGCGCCGTCCGGCGTCTGGTAACCGGCGAAGTTCACGCCGCGCACGTAGGCTTCCCGGCCCAGCATCACGCCGTAGCGGTCGCGGATTTCGCGCGCGAGGGCGGCGGGTTCCGGGTTCTGGTAGAGGCGGGAGTTGGGGTTGTAGTCAATCCCGCCGGCCGCGCCGCTTGCGCCCCTGGCGCCATCCTTGAAGCCCACGACGAAGCGGTCGGGGTAAAAGTCCCTGCCGGGAATGAAGCCGTCGGCGCCGAAGCCGTAGCCTTCAGCCGAGGAGACCTGGGCGGGCGCGCCTGCACCTTCCGGCAGCGGCGTGGCCGCCAGGTTGCGGCGGTCGGACTTGCCGCAAGCGGACGCGAGGAGCAGTATGACCATTATCAGAATCAGCGTGCGCCGGTAGTTCATACGCATGTTCATCCTTGGACGTTCTGACCGGCCGGAAAGCCGGGCCGGCTGGAGATATTATACCGATTGGCGGACGGGTGGTCGTTTATCCTCCTCCCGAGCTGTCCGTCAAGAGGGGGGTCGGCCGGGGTGCCCGGGAAGAAGACCGCGGGGCACGGGCTCGGCGCAGGGCAGTGAATCCCCGCCCTGCAGTTCCGCCCTAGAGGTACAGGAGGAAGATGTACGCCATAAGGGCAGCGGCGAGGGTCATGATGAGCGAGATTACGATGGTGGACTTGATGACCTTGCCCTCCAGGCCGATGCGGTCTATTACGGCAGCGGCGTTTTGCAGCTTCGCCGGGCTGATGACCGACGCCAGCCCGCCGCCGATGCCGGACACCGCGGCAATCAATAGCGCGACCGCCAGCGCCTTGCTCCCGGTGGCGTGCGGGTAAATCAGGCCGACGGTATCAAAGTGCAGCTTGGAGAGCATCACGATGCTGGAGGTTTCGCTGCCGCTGATGAAGCCGCCCAGCAAGCCCAGGAAGGCGGCCACTCCGGCGTACAGATCCTGAAAGACGCGGGCGGAGGCGTTGGCCACGGTGTAAACCATGTTGCTGCCGCCGGCGGCGGCCTGCCAGACCTTCACGCCTTCGGCGACCACCGGGGCCTTGCCGGAGTGGTTCAGCACATAGGCGATGGCGAAGAACACCGCCGCGGCGAAGGCCGGACGGGGGACGCGGCGGCCGGTCTTGGCGAAGGCGGCGCGGAGCTGCGCCCGCGTCATGCGGTAGAACGGAATCGCGATGATGGTGGCGATGAGCACCCAGGTGTAAGCCTGCCACAGCATCCGCAGCGCCTGCGGCCGCGCGCCGGGTATGACGCTGACGGGCATCACGAGCTCGCCGAACAGCAGGTCGTAGAGTCCGAGAGGGCGGAAGTTGGTGAGGATGCTGAACACGACCAGCAGAATCCACGGCAGCACCGCCAGCAGCAATCCCATGGAGCGCTCGGCGGCGCGGTCGTCTTCGGTCAGCGCCGAGCGGTCAATCAGCGGGCGGCGGCCGAGCTTGATGTACAGGAGCATCACGACAACCACGCCGATGCCGGCAACCACCCCGGTCAGCGTGGGCAGGCCCGCGGCGTTCATGCCAATGGCGATGAAGCCGGCGGAGAGGCCGGTGACCAGCGCAACCCAGAAACCGCGGCGGACTTCGTTCCAGCCGCCCACCAGCCAGAGCATGGAGAGCGCGATGAGCGTCGTGATGACCGGCATGAACTGCGCGAAGTACAGGCCAACCTGCGCCGGGGTGAAGGTCTGGCCGCTGATGCCGCTCACTACATCGGCGAAGACCACGACGGGCACACCGAGCAGCGCGTAGGTGCAAAGCGCATCGTAGCCGATGGCGGGCAGCGCCACCGCCACGAAGGCGGAGTAGCCCAGGCTGAGCATTATCGGCGGGAGAATGGACACGGGGGTGGCGCCGAGGGCGGCCAGCAGCGTGCCCACGCCGACGTTGATGAGCATTATCTGCACGGCGCGGTTCTCGCTCGCGAGCGTCTTCATGAACGCAACCAGCCGGCGGATGGCGCCCGCCTCCTCCATCACATTTATCTGGAAGATGGAGGTGACGACCATCAGGCTGATGGGGAAGCTCGCGATGACACCC
>CAZXPM010000027.1:14119-15180 GCA_964643155.1 uncultured Planctomycetales bacterium
GTGTGGAAGAAGTACGCCGCGATGAGGGCGGTGTAAACCCAGCCGAGAAGACCGGCCGCATCAGCGGTGCGGCGTCCAACCGTCATTAGCAGAAAGATGACTACCACGGGCGAGATCGCGAGAAAAAAGTCCATACCACCCCCGGAAATGTAGAATGAACAGCTTGCTGCGCTAGTTTACCGATGTGCAGCCGGAGTGTCCAGCGGATTGGCCGCAAGCGCCATCCACCGCGTCCGGGCTGAGCATGCCTGGCACCGGACTGGCGGACGGCGGGCAGAGACCTCACGGGGGCGCAGGGATACGCTTAGTCCAGCTCGGTCGTGACCTCAATCTCACGTTCCAGCGGCGCTACCGTGAAGTTGATACCGGTCAGGGTCTCGCCGCCGACGAGGTTAAGCACGTGTTCCGCCGGTTCCACTTCGTGGTAGGCCGGCACGGCGCCGCCCCAGAGGCCCAGCACCCACCTGCCCGGCGGAACTCCAGTAAAGGTGAAACGGCCCCCGGAATCGGTCACACGGTAGATGGTCTCCTCCTCCTGGCGCAGCTCCAGGAGAACGCCAGCGAAGGCTACCGTTTCCCTTCCTCTCCGGCCGTACTCCTCGGTGATTCTTAGCACCCTTCCGGAAACGGTCGCCGCGCGGATGAATGGAACCTCCAGCCTGGCAACCACTCCCGGCTCGGTGGTGAACGCAAGGGGCAAGGGGATCGCCGGCACCAGCTCCGCGCCAAGCGAGGTGCGGCTCACCGACAGTTCGTGGCCGCCGGGAGCGAGCGACGGGAAAGCGAACCTTCCCCCCTCGTCGGTGACGACCTCCATACCATCAATGGATATCCTCACGCCTGGAAGCGGCTCGGGGGGCTCGCCCGGCAGGTACAGCCATCCTTCGGCGCTGCCGCTCTGGGGAAGCATGGGAAGGGACACGCTGAGCGGGATCATGAACTCCAGCCCAACTGCGGTCTCGCCGCCGAAAACGCCGCTGCGCCGCCGGAAGCTGAGCTCCAACCGCCGGCCCCGGGGCATTTCCCAGGCGAGGGTTCCGTCCATCCAGCTGCTGGCTCCG
>CAZXPM010000028.1:0-14972 GCA_964643155.1 uncultured Planctomycetales bacterium
CAGCCGATCCGTCAGCGCATTCAGCATCGCCGGGGATTGTAACAGATGAGCTTGCGGCCCAGCCTTGTGCATCTCCCGCCCGTCTGCTAGAATCCGGCGCGCGGAGGTTACATGACCACGGTAATTGGTTTTATTCTGCTCTTGGTAATCGGTGCGATCAGCGTTTCCATGATCGTGCTTACACTCTCGCTCAACACCAAGAGCGAGGGCTTGGGCGCGGCCATCACCGGCAGCGCCGGCGATTCCTATCGCGGCGCTGTGGGGGTGGAAGAGAAGAAGCGGCGGCTGCTCTCCCAGTTCGGGTACGCCTTCCTCATCGTAACCTTCTTTTTTGCGTTGATATTCCGTAACCTCGCGTAGGCTTAGGGGTAGGCCGCGCGGGGCAGGGGTGTAGGGTAGATGTCCATTTTAGACCTCGGGGCGTTCCAACTCGCGCTGTTTTCGCTGTATTTCGCGCGCATCTCGGCGTTTTTCTTCGTTGCCCCGCTTTTCTCCGGCCGCAACATCCCCGCGGTGTTCAAGATAGCGCTTTCCTTCTTCCTTGCGCTCATCTTCTTCGTGGCAAACCGCCCGGAGGCCCGCCCGGATTTGCTGGAGCTGGGCAGCTACGTCCCTGCGATGATGACCGAGCTGGGGGTGGGAGCGATGCTGGGCTTCTTCGTCGGCTTCATCTTCATCGCTTTCTACGTGGCGGGAGAGCATATCGGCTACCAGATGGGCTTCGCCGTGGTCAATGTCTTTGATTTCGCCACCCAGCAGCAGACCTCTCTCATCGCTGAGTTCCTGTTCACCCTATCCATGCTCATCTTCCTTAACCTCAACCTCCACCACGGCCTCATCTACATCTGGCATGATTCGCTGATACTGGCGCCGCCGGGGCAGGTGGACCTCGCGCTGTGGAGCCTGGCGGACCTGGGAAAAGCCTGCGGCGACATGTTCATCATCGCCTTCCAGCTGGCCGCCCCGCTGATGGCGTTCCTCATCCTCACCGACATCTCGCTGGGCATCCTCGCGCGGATCATGCCCCAGATGAATGTTTTCTTTGTGGGGCTGCCGATCAAGATAGCCTTCGGGCTCTTCATGCTCTCGGCGGCAGTGATGACCTACGGCGTGCTGACCGAGCGCGCCAGCCGCACCATTTTCCAGGACACGCTGCGGTTCATCTCCGGGTGATTGCGCCATGGCCGACGAAAACAAAACCGAACCGGGGACGCCGCGGAAGCGCCGCAAAGCCCGGGAGAAGGGGCAGGTCGCCCGCTCGGTTGAGGTCGTCTCGGCCGTTACGCTGCTGCTGGTGTTCACGGCGCTCAGCCTCTTGCAGGGTCTGATGGGCGACACCTTCAACCGCCTGTTCCGCCAAATGGTGGGCAATGCCGGGGGCATGGAGATTTCCCTGGCGACGGTGCCGGGAATCATCAACCTGGTGGTCACAATGACGCTCATGATTCTGGGCCCCGTGCTGATTGTGGTGTTTACGGCCGGGTTGTTTGCCAGCGTGGCGCAGGTCGGGCTGGTTTTCGCATCCGACCCCATCACGCCGAAGCTGGAGCGCATCAACCCGCTCAACGGCTTCAAGCGGCTGTTTTCCTTCCGGGCCGCCTTTGACACGCTGAAGAACTTCCTCAAGATACTGGCGGTGGCCGTCATTGTAGTGTCAATCCTCCGCGCTGAGGCCACGACGCTCCTGACGCTTTCAGGGTTGACGCCGGAAGCCGCCTTCGGAGTAGTATTCCGCATTGCCCTGAAGATCGGTTTCGTTTCCGCGGCCGTGCTCCTGGTTCTTGCGCTGATGGATTACGCCTACCAGCGTTATGAGTTTGAAAAGGGCATCCGCATGTCCAAGCGCGAGGTTAAAGAAGAAATGAAAGAGCAGGAAGGCGACCCGCTGATTAAGCGCCGCCTGCGCGAGTTCGGCCGCGCCATTGCGTTCAGGCGGATGATGCAGCAGGTGAAGGAAGCCGACGTGGTGGTGACGAACCCGACACAATACGCCGTCGCTCTGCTCTATGAGCCGGAGTACGCTGCGCCGCGAGTGGTGGCGAAGGGCAAGAACTACATGGCCGAGCGCATTAAGCGCGAGGCGGCGAAGTACGGCATCCCGCTTTACGAAGACCGTTACCTCGCCCAGGCGTTGTACAAGCTGGAGCTGGGCGAGATCATCCCGCCGGCGCTGTTCCAGGCGGTTGCCCAGGTGCTGGCATTCCTCACCCGTGTTGACGAGAAGCTGCGCCGCAAGCTATCTTCCTTGCGGGCATGACCATCCCCTCCAAGAATTTCGGCCTGCTCCTGCTAATCGGACTCGGCTTCCTCTACCTGGGGACCTTAACTCCGCTGGGGCAGACCGCATTCAGGATCCTGGTGGGGGCCGTAGCCTTCCTCGCCTTGCTGGATCTTGTGCTTTCCCGGCGCGAAAAAGGGCCGGCGGTTGAACGCGAGGTGCCGGACATCTGGGCCGTGGACTTCCCGGGAACCTACACGGTCACTGTGCGCAACGAGCTGCCGCGCCCCATCCGCGGCGTCTTTGATGAGAACTCTTACACGCACCTCCGCAAGTCGTTTGGCGAGCGCGGGTTTGAACTTCCGCGCGGCGCCAGCAAGCGTTTCCAGGTGAAATTCACTGCCCTTGTCCGGGGCGAGCTGGACCCCGGACCCGTGTTCGTCCGCTACACCAGCCGCCTGGGGCTATGGCTGCTGGCCCGGCGGCGGCATCCCGCCGGGCGCATCAGGGTCTTCCCCCACATCTCGGACTATCTCACGCTGAATCCATTTCCTCACCGGCTGCGCGTGTACATGCGCGGGCAGCACACCGTCCGCATGCTGGGCGAGGGAACGGACTTTGACAGCCTGCGGGATTACCTGCCGGACGATGCGTACAACAAGATCAACTGGAAGGCCACCGCCCGGCTGAACCGCCCGATAGTGAGCGACTACCGGGCGGAACGCGACCGCGAGGTGATAGCCGCGCTGGACGGCGGGCGGCTGATGTTCACCGGCATTGAGGGCAAGTCCAGGTTTGACCGCTGCCTGGACGCCATCGCCCAGCTCAGCTACGCCCTCAGGCTGGGAAACGACCGGATGGGCGTCGCGCTGTTTGACCGTGAGGTCAGGTTCTACCGGCCTCCCACCCGCCAGCCGGACGTGCTGGCGGATCTCTTTCCGTTCCATCCTCAGCACGTGGAGAGCAACTTCCCACGCTTCTTGTCCTTTCTTCAGCGTCACCATCCAAAGCGTGCGGTGCTCTTTATCTTCACCGAGCTTACCGACAGCATAACGGGCAGGAAGGCGCTGGACACACTGACCGTGCTGGCGCGGCGCCACCAGATTGTCGTGATTCTGATGGACGACCCCAGCTTCTACGCTACTGCGGTGGCGCCTATGGTGCGGGAGGAGCAGTTCTTTCTGCACGCCGCCGCCGTGTCCTATCTCAGGGAGAAGAAGGCCTTTTGCGAGGCGCTGCGGCGGGCGGGCGTTGATGTGGTGCGCACGTATGCGGGCAAACTCAGCGCCGATGTGATTAACAAGTACCTGGAATTAAAGGCGCGCAACCTCGCATAGCACCTTCAGGCCTCCCCCCACGCGTACGCCGCGCCCGCTGGTTACGTCTGGTTTATCACGCTATGCGGAGGGGTATAATAACTACGGCATAAGTTACAGCCTGGAGCCGGCTCCGCGCCTTCCTTGACACTGGGAATGCTGGTGAAGGATAATACCGGGGTTGACTTCAATCTGGAGGCGATGATGTCGTTGGCCCGAATCTCGCGGATATTGATGATCGCTGCGTTGCTGGCGTTGTTCACGCTCGCCGGGTGCGGTGGCGGTGACGGCGACGAAACGGTGGCGCCGCCGGAAGAGCAGTCGGATACTCCTTCAGGGGGGACCAATCCCGCAAAGGTGTACGACCTCTTCCCCGGCGTAACCGCCTATTTCGTTGACCAGACCTACCGCACTTCAGGTTTCACCGATGACCCCAAGGCCTGGGACCCGGTGTACGACCTGATCTCACAGGCGCGTTCAAGCTTGGACATCGCGGTGATGCGCATTAACCGACAGGCCTTTGTGGATGCTCTGCTGGACAAGTCGGCGACTTGCCACATCCGCATCGTCACCGAGAAAGCGTACTACGACGACCCGCTGTACCGTCCGTTCTACCAGCAACTGCTCAATCCACTGCGGAACAACGGCAACATAGAAATCCACACCGACCTGGACGGTGAACCCCGGCTGATGCACTCTCGGTTCATCATTATCGACCGGGCTAAGGTGGCCTTGGGCAGCTACAACTGGGGCGTGGAAGGCAGCGAGCGTACCACCGGCGACGTTCTGGTGATAAACGACTCGCGCATCGCCGAAGCCTTCACCAACCAGTTCAACCAGATGTTCGCGGAAGGCCAGTTCGGCGTGCACAAGCGTGATGCTACCCAGCACGCGTTCGGTATCGCCGGCGGAGCGGGGCAGATAGAGGTTTATTTCGGTCCCACGGATGAGCTGTACGACATCCTGGCTACCGAGATGGATGCGTCCGAAGTCGTTATTGCGGCAGTGCAGCAGTTCTCCGACATAACGATGGCCAACCACGTTATCCAGTGGCTCGGCGGCATGGGCACAGCCAGCCCGGAGAACCGGATAATGTACTTGACGATTAACGATATCGGTATCTACGGGGATGCGGTGGAGAACGCAGTGTACGACGCGCTCATCGCCGGTATGACCGGTGACACAGGCAGCGATAGCGGTTATCCCGCTGGTTTCCTCGTGAACCAGCCGCCTTCAAGCGTCTGGGCGAGCGTGGGGATGCACCTCAACCACAAGTTCATGTACGCAGACCACGGCGCCACCGGCGGGGTTCCCAGTATCATCGTGAGCAGCGGGAACTGGACAACGCAGGGCTTCAGCCTGGACGACGAAGTGATGGTAATCCTCCGCGGCCAGGCGCTCACCACGAAGTACCACTACATGTACTGGCTCCAAACCGACCACCTCGGCAGCGACCTGACAACCCGGGACATCCGTGAAACCGCGCAGGTATCGCTGATGTACCCGTTCACCACGAATATGGACGATGCCCGGGTGCCGCGGGATCCGGCGCTGGCTGACTTGAGCTGCGGCCTGATTCACGGCCGGGTGTCCAACTTCCAGCGCGAGTTCACCTACCAGGACGGCGACGGCAACCTGCAGACGATGCAGATCGACCTGCAGTGGGCAATTGACGGCGAGTACTACTTCGGCGGCGGCATTGCCGGCTATGTTAACCCGCTGTTTGATGAGAACCCGCTCACCAACCCTGATAACAACTTCATTCTGGTGGTTCCCGCGGGGAGGATCAACGTGACCTGCGTGGTTACAGACCCGAACGGCGACCCCGTGGATCTGTTCACGCCGCAGTCAAAGCAAATTGACATCTGCCCCGGCGGCGTCCGTAGAGTTGATTTCAGCGTCTCCTCGGTGCAGGTTGAGGACACCGGCGGAGGCGGACTTACTGGATAGGCCTTGCGATTAGCATCCACTGCAGGTGGAACTGGAGTGAGTATGAAAATATCGGTTACGAAACTGCTGACAGTGGCTCTGATGCTAGTGATGCTCGTGGCGTCTTGTGGCGGCGGCGGCGATGGCGAGGCTCCTGGCGGGCCGGGCCAGGAGGGTTTCGCGCCCCTGCCACCCTCGGGCGCCCCTCCGGGGGGAGACCCCGATGAGTCGACGCCGTTTTTCACCGGGGCCTTCGCGCTGCCCGGCGGAGCTTCCTTTGGGGACCTGCGGGGCGTGGCTGCTGGTAGAAGGTACGTATATGTCGGAGACGCGACTACACTGTACGCCTTTGACCTGCAGGGGAACTTCGTCAATGCGGTGACGGGCGCTTTGGCGGGCTGGACCGTATTGCAGTCCGTTGGCGTCATCCCTCCCGATCCACAGCCTGAAGACGGCGACGAGACAAACTACCCGTACCCGGACTACCCGATTATTGCGGTAAATCCGTTTACGGCGGGAACGTGGGGCGGAGCCGCCGTGATCTATGCGCCCAATCTGGACGATGCGGTGACCATTGAACAGGCAGACAATCCCTACGGTGCGCTGAAGTTCTATCCGATTCCGCGCGGCCAGGACTGGCAGCGTTACACGCTCTACCCATGCACGCCGCTCCCGGACGATCCTGGCCCCTGCCCCTTGACCATTGTCTACACCTACGACATGGATATCACGCGCGAGGGCACGGTTGCCATCATCTTCGATCTGGACCTTCCCTGTACTCCTCCTTTCCCCGACTATCCACAGGCAATGGTCTTCTTCGATCCTCATGAGGGCTATCTTGCTGCACCCCACGCCACCCAGAACATCCAGATCCCTGGCGAGGACCAGAATGCCCCACCGCGGACGGTGCAGGCGCCGTTCCACTACGAGGGCTTCGGAGAGGGCACCGGCTCGCTGGGCCAGTTGGCGTTCGCCAATACCTATCCGCAGACCCGTGTAGACATGCAGCGGCTCTATGTTGAGGACTACATCATGGAGAACGACTATGTAGGCTTCAACACGCTGTCAGTGGACAAGACGCTGCCGCCCTTCAAATACAGTCCAGGTCCTCTGCTGGACAACACCTATGGATACTCCCCGATAATCGGGATTCCGGCCGGCGCGCTGCCGGGCAGCTTCGCCTGGGGCCCGCCGATTGGGCCTGGCGGCGGCCTGGAAGACCCCGACCTTGATCAGGGCGGTCCTTCCGGCATGGCGGTGGACCCGCGTACGGACCATCTCTTTGTGTGCGACCCCGGCAACCGCCGGATCCAGGTGTTTGACCCTGACGGCTACTACGTCCGCCAGATCGGCGATGGGCTGCGGGGTACTTCCGGGAACCGCCTGGTTGCCCCGAGCGACTTGACCGTGATGCTTGACGGCACGGTGCTGGTCTGCGACACCGTCGGCGACGGCAGCGGCATCGGGCTTCTGCGCGTGTTCCCCAGTGCGCCTTCCGCGCCCGAGTTCGGCAGCGTTGGCGGGTCTGTGTTCAATGCCGGGCTGAACCCGCCGGGCCCAATGGTGGGGGCGACGGTCTCTATTTCCGGTCCGAACGGCACCCTGGATGTGGTGGAGACGAACATCAACGGCGAGTACCGGTTCGAGAATCTGCCGCTGGGGACTTACCACCTGGTTGCGCTGAAGACCAATTACACTACCGACCACACCGATGTTGACTTGATCCGCGACGAAACCGTGCTGGTCAACTTCAACCTGTATCCGCGTGAAGGCCAGGTCAACGGCGGCTATGTGGGCTATCTCTACAACGAAGCAACCAGGCTGCCCGTGCCGGGCGCAACGGTCCGCATCCTGCCGACCTCGCTGGAGGCCACGAGCGACACGTACGGCAAGTTCACGTTTGACGACATCCTCGCTGGCGACTACCAGGTTGAGATCAGCGCTGCGGGCTACGCTACGCTCACGAAGGATGTGCACATCGTTGCCGGCCAGACTACGGTGGATTACACCATATTCCTGACGCCGCTATAAGGCCTGAACGGTGTTTACCTGCTAGAATCAGCCCCGCGGCTTGCGAGCTGCGGGGCTTTTTCTATGCGGCTTTCCGTCATCATTCCAAACTACAACGGTGAGCGGCTCCTGGCCGCGCTGCTCCCGCAGGTGCTGGGCGTGCTGGAAGCTGCTCCCTACGGCTGGGAGGTCGTCGTGGCCGACGACGCGTCCTCCGATGGCAGCCGTGCGCTGGTGGAGCGCGGCTTCCCGCAAGTCAAGCTGGTCGCCGGAGACGCCAACCTCGGGTTCGGCGGGAACTGTAACCGGGGAGCTGAAGCGGCGCAGGGGCAGTGCCTGGCGTTCATCAACACCGACATTGAACTGGACGCCGATGTCTTCACCCCGCTCCTGGACTGCCTGAGCCCGAGCCTCTTTGCTGTAATGCCCCTTATCTACGCTGCGGGATTGGGCCGGGTGGAGAATCTGCAGGAGCTGTGGATTTCCCGGGGATTGCCCTGGCTGAGGCCGCTTCCCGGCGTTCCGCTGGAGAGTGCTGCCGCCGCCGCGGTGCACTTGCGTGCGCCCCGGGCGGTGCCGCTCTGCGGCGCCTTCTTCGTCTGCCACGCTGCACTTTTCAGCGAACTGGGGGGTTTCAGCTCCGAGTTCGGCCGGGCCTACTGGGAGGATGTGGATCTGGGCCTGCGGGCGCGGGCGCAAGGCTATGAGACTGTGGTCTGCCCCGGGGCCGCCGTGGTTCACCGTCACTCGGTGACGATGGACGAGGTTCTGGGCGACCGGGGCAAGCGGCGGAGGATGCTGCGCAACCAGGCTGTGTTCCTGCGGCGCAATCTGGCGTGGTTGCGCCCGGTGCCGCTCTGGCGGCTCTACTTGCTGATGCGCGTTCCGCAGCGCCTGCTGAGCGGCGACTTCGGTGCGGCTGCGGAGTATTGCCGCCTCTTAGTGCGCTCGCGCGCATGACGCTTGTGATAGAATACTCAAAACTCTCTGGGAGGTGGAGACCCATGTCCGATGTCGTGATCCTTGACGCGACTCGAACGCCAATCGGTAAGTACGGCGGAAGCCTTAAGAACATCCCTGCGGTGGATCTCGGCGCGCACTGCATTAAGACCCTGGTGGAGCGCAACCAGATCCCGGTTGACAAGATCGACAACGTGCTGATGGGGATGGTGGTGCAGGCGGGCGCTGGCCAGATACCCTCCCGCCAGTGCGCCATCAAAGCTGGCCTTCCGGTGGAAGTGCCCTCAATGACCATCAACAAGGTCTGCGCTTCGGGAATGCGCGCAGCCACGCTGGCTGCGACTATGATCAGGTGCGGCGAAGCGGGGCTGATCGTCGCCGGAGGCATCGAGTCCATGAGCCAGGTGCCATACGCGTCCCGCAACACCCGCTGGGGCATGAAGATGGGCGACGACAAGCTGGTGGACCTGATGGTGGCGGACGGGCTCTGGTGCGCCTTTGACAATGTGCACATGGCGATACACGGCAACACCATCGCCGCGAAGTACAACCTCAGCCGCGAGCAGCAGGACGAGTACGCCTGCCGCAGCCAGAACCTCGCCTAGGCTGCCATCACCGAAGGCCGCACTGCAGAGGAGATCACACCGTTCCCGATCCCGCAGCGGAAGGGCGATCCCGTGATGTTCGCGCAGGATGAGTTCCCGCGCTTTGGCACCACGGTTGAGAGCCTGGCGAAGCTGCGGCCGGTCTTTGCCAAGGACGGGACGATCACTGCGGGCAATGCGCCGGGCGTGAACGACGGCGGAGGGGCCATGATTGTGTGCACCCGCGAGTGGGCCGACCAGCTCGGGGTCAAGCCGCTGGCGACCATCGTGGACTACGCCTATGCGGCGCTGAAGCCGTCGGAGTTCCCCATCGCGCCGGCAGCATCCACGAGGAAGCTGCTCAACAAGGTCGGGATGACCCTGGACCAGATCGATCTGCTGGAGTTCAACGAGGCGTTTGCCGCGGTGGCCCTGGCTTGCGGCGCGGAGCTCAACTGGGACCTCAACAAGGTTAACGTCAATGGCGGCGCCATCGCCTATGGCCACCCGATCGGGATGAGCGGCGCCCGCGTCACCATGACGCTGGCCTATGAGCTGAGGCGGCGCGGCGGCGGCTACGGCATTGCCGCTATCTGCTCCGGCTCCGGGCAGGGCGACTCAATCCTGCTCAAGGTTGAAGGTTAGGGCCGGCGGGCAGGTGCCGCTGGAGAAAGCGGAACCAGTTCTCGCCCATTACCTTCTGTATAACTGAATCGGCTACACCGCGGCGGGCCAGCTCCTCTGCGATCAGGCGCAGGTCCGCCACGGTGTTGATTCCCTCCGGCGTGTTCTTCGGGGTCAGCCCGCCGTCAAGGTCCGAGCCAATCCCCGCGCCGTCCTCCCCCAGCTTATCCAGCAGATACAGGATATGCTCCCCTACCTGGCTCACTGGGGTCTGCGGCTGGTGGTCCCGCCACCCGTCCTCCAGGAAGAGGTTGTACAGCAGCACTCCCACTACCGCTTCTCGCCGGCGCAGCTCCTCCAGCTCCTCATCCAGCAGGTTGCGGAAACCGGCGCACTTGGCCGCAGGATTGCTGTGGGTGGCGCACACCGGCCCCTCCCAGGCTTCCATCACTTCGGCGAAGCTCTGGTGGCTCAGATGCGACACGTCCAGCACCATCCCCAGCTCCCGCATCGTTCGCAGCAGCTCCCTGCCCGCAGGCTTGAGCCCTTTGCGGTGCTTGGCGCCGGCGGCCCACTGGTTGTCTTCGTTCCAGGTGAGCGACAGCAGCCGGAGCCCGCTCCGGTGCAGTTCTTCCAGCTCCGCGGCATCCCGCAGCAAATCGGCGCCTTCCATGAGTAGCACGAAGCCCCAGGCCTCCTCGCCCCGTTCGTAGTCAGCCCGCAGGCCCTCCAGTTGCTGGCGGTTTGCCACTTGCTGCACCTTTCCCTCTCCTGATCGGGGCAGGCTGCGGTATACCTCCAGCTGCTGCCGCAGCCTTCTCCTCCTGACCTCTTTGCCGGCGGTGTGCTCCGCAAACAGCGTGACAATGGACAGCATTACGCCGCCTTCTATCAGCTTCTCGTAGGTCACCATGGATTGGCCGTCGTGGACGGGTTGAAAGAAAGGGCGGTTGTGTTTGGCGAGATGCCAGGCGATATCCTCGTGGGAGTCGATTATGAATGGGCGTGGAGTGGGCACAATACGCAGTTTAGCATAAAGAATCGGCTGCCAAACCCGATAACCACAATAGGTAGATGGAAATGGCCATTTCACAACTACCCCGGTTACCCTTACCCCAGGAGGGCTCTGTACCCGCAGGGCCCTCCTCTGCCCCGCCGGCGGCTTCCGTCGGCCGGGCCCCGGGCGCGGGCAAGGCTACAGCCGAAGAAGCCGCCCGCCAGTTCGAGTCCTTTTTCCTGTACATGTTGCTCAAGGAAATGGACAAGACCGTGAGCCGCTCATCCCTGTTCGGCGACAGCCTGGCCTCGCGCTTCTACCGCGAGATGTACTACGAGCAGTTGTCCGACGCTATGAGCGCGCGCGGCTCCCCGCTGGGAGTGTCGGAGCTGTTATTGTCCCAGCTCCAGGGCGGGGGGGGCCTGAAGCCGCCCGCCGGGGCCGCGAGTCCCGGCGCCCTCAACCCGGTGGAGATGACTCTTCTCCAGTTCGCCGCGCCTTAGCGCGTTACGCTAAAGCCTGCGCTGTTTCCTGCCGATATATTTAGTGGCGGAGCGGTCCGCATGGCCTGCGCCGCACAACTGACGGGAGGTGTGATACCATTTCTGGAACCAAGTGACGGCGATGAAGATTCCTGACATCAATGCGATCCTGTCCTTAGCCCGCCTGCATCTGAAGGAGGGCAAAGGAGCCGTTGAACTTGAACGGAAGTCCAGGAAGGCTGGAGACACGGTCGAGATAAGCGACCGCGGCCAGGTGGCTTTCGACCACGCCCTCAGGGAGAGTTTTGCCCAACAACGATCCGCCCGCATCACCGAGCTCAAGGCGCTCTACGAAAGAGGTGAAATCACCATTGACGAGCGCGCCTTGGCCGAGAAGATGATAGCGGAGGGCGTGTTTGACGACCTTATCGAAAGTTAGAGCCGGGCTGTCCGACTGTCTGGACCTTTCCGCACGGCTGAACACGGCGCTGGAGGATGGAGTGTCCGCGCTGGTTGGCTGTGATTACGAACGGCTGGCGCAGCTTGCCCCCGAGCAGGAGAAGCTGGCGTTTGCGCTGCGGCGCCGCGAACGGGAGTTGCGCGCCCAGCTGGCGGCGCTCTCCCGGGAAGTGGGCTTCAGCGGCGAGATAAAGCTCCAGCCGCTGCTTGCCGCCGCGGCAGCTCAGTTTGGCGACCGGCAGTCCGATGAGCTGTTGGCGCTGGCGCGGAAGCTCCGGGATTCCACTGCGCGCACCTCTGAACTGACCATCACCAACAAGGCGCTGCTTGCCAGCCTGAACACCTACGTCAGCGCTGTATTCAAGCTGCTGCTGGGCGTGGAGGAAGCGGCGGGCTATGGCGGCCCCGTGGGCGAAACACCGCAAAGGCATCTGGTGGACCAGCACCTGTGAGGATGAAAGCATGATACGAGGGACATTCCTGGGTCTGGAGATAAGCAAGAAAGGCGTGCTATCCGCGCGCGCGGCGCTGGATACGGTTTCCCACAACATCGCCAACGCCAACACCGAGGGCTACAGCCGCCAGCGCGTGGAGTTGAAAGCCAGCTTCCCGCTGACCTTCCCCGGTATCGGCGTCACGCTCCGGCCTGGAACCATCGGCACCGGCGTGGAGATCAAGGAGATTACGCGCATCCGCGATGAGTTCATCGAGTCGCAGCTTCTCAAAGAGGGCAGCACCCTGGGGCGCTTTGAGATAATTGATGAAGGGCTCAGGCGCATTGAGAACATCTTCGCCGACCCCAGCGAGTCTGGCTTCAACACGCTGCTGTCGGAGTTCTTCGACGCGTGGGAGGACGTGGCCAACCAGCCGGAGAGCCTCTCCGCGCGCACCAACCTGGTGGAGGTCACCCGCTCCCTTACCGGCTTTGTGAATGAAGCCGCCCGCAAGCTGGATCTGGAAGTAAAGAACGTCAACAACCTCCTGGAAACCAAAATCACGGAGATCAATAGCCTTGCGGGCGAGATTGCGGCGCTGAATGAGCGGATAATCCAGCTTGAGTCGGGCGCGGGCAACCAGAACGCCAACGACCTGAAGGACTCGCGCGACCAGTTGGTGCGCCAGATGTCCAAGATGATAAACGTGCGCACAGAGCCGACCCTGAACGGCGGCGTCTCCGTTTACCTGATGGGGCATCCGATTGTCCAGGACGGCTTCTACGACCAGCTGGAGCTGGCGATGAGCGAGACTGAAACCGAGCAGCCGATGCTGCGGTTCATCAGGTCCAAGGTCACCGCTCCGCTGACTGACGGCGAGCTGCTCGGGTTGGTCAATCTGCGCGATCAATACATACCGGCCTTCCGCGAGGAGTTCGGCACTCTCGTGACCACCCTCGCAAACCGCATCAACCTGGTTCATCTGGAGGGCTTCGGGCTTGACGGGAACACCGGCCGGCCGTTCTTCAACGACCTGGCGACCTGGCGGCTGGACGGGCTCAGGCCGCTGGCGGCGGGAACGACGCTGGACACCACTCTTGACGAGCTGGGCATTGTCTACGGGGACTTCTTCTTAGAAGGAATACGCGTGGAAGTGTCGCCGGAGGAGGTGCGGCCGGGAACCGCGCTCACCCTGGGAGAGCTGTTGGGCCGCATGAACTCGGCCACGCCCGACCTGCGGTTCTCGCTTGACACGACGCTCGGATTCCCCCGCATAGTGGTGCAGAAGATGAATCCCGTCAGTGCGCTGGACCGGATTGACATCAAGGACGGAACCTGCAACTTCTTTGAGCTCGCCGGCCTGGACCCGGAACAGCAGCAACAGTTGCGCGGCAGCGCGCAGTATGGCGGCTCCCTCAAGACTTTCGGGCTGTCTCCCAGCATTGTCTCCAGCCTTCAGGCGATAGCCGCTGCGGCCGACGATGGCTCCGGCCAGATGGGCGGCCCGGGCGACAACCGCACCGCGCTCCTGATAGGCGACATGAAGAACGAGAAGGACGGCTTCCTCAAAGCCACCTTCAGCGAATACTACCAGGGCCTCATCTCCATCCTCGGCGCGGACGGCGCGGTGATGCTGAGCAGCCGGCGAGCGCAGGAACAGGTGCTGGATGAAGTGAAGGCCCGGCGTGAATCGGTTTCCGGCGTGTCGCTGGACGAAGAGGCCGTCAACCTGATTCGCTACCAGAAAGCCTTCACCGCCTCCGCCCGCGCCATAACGACGATGGACGAGGTACTGAATGTGATTGTCAACCTTGTAGGAGCTGCTGGAGGTTAAGCCATGCGCGTAACCAGTGGTCTGCTAATGGAAAACTTCCTGCGTGACCTGGGGCTGGTGCAGCAACGGCTGGCCGAGCTCCAGCACCAAACCGCGACCGGGCGCAAGTTCACCCGGCCGCAGGATGCGCCGGCGGCGGTCGCCACCAGCATGAACTTGGACAGCGTGCTCGCGTTCTTGAACCAGTACAACCGCAACATTGAAGACGGCACCTCCCGCCTCTCGTTCACCGAAACAGCGCTGTCGGATGCCAACCAGCATGTGCAGCGCGTGCGCGAGCTTACGGTGCAGGGCTCCAGCACCTACCTTACCCGCAACGACCGGGGTGCCCTCGCTCTGGAAATCAACCAGCTTCTGGAGAGCGTAACGGCGCTGGGCAACTCCAACTTCCGCGGCAACTACATCTTTTCCGGCTGGGAGACGTTGACCAAGACCTTCAGCTTCAACTACCAGACCGGCTCTCCGCATATGTCGTCCGTCACTTTCCGTGGTGACACCGGGCGGATCGACCGCAATATCCAGGTAGGGCAGGACCTGGAGGTGAACCTGAACGGCAAAGACGTCTTCCTGCAGAAGACCTACACCCTGACCAGCAAGCAGCTCGGAGGTGGCGAGCTGGGGCTGGCGGGGACCATCGTCATAAACGGCCGCAGTTTCCTGATTGGCGCCACCGACACGCTCACCAGCATCAGAGACAGGATTAACGCCGACCCTGCCGCCGAAGTGTACGCGAGCATTGACCGGAATTTCGTGCTGAAACTGGAGTCCCTGAACTCCAGTGAGCCGATAGAACTGCTGGACCAGTCCGGGACTGTGCTGCAGGACATGGGGATATTGCCCCAGGGGGCGTTCAACCTCGCGCGCACCGGCCCCGCGCTGCCGCTGGTGGATTCAACCGGAGCCATCCATGTGGGAGCCGCCCTCGGCACTCCGCTGACGATTAACGCTTCAAACAACACGCTGGTTGTCCGCTTGGGGCCCAACGCCAACCAGGGCGCGAACGAGAGCAAGGCCATCAAGCTGACGCGCCAGACCTACAACACCGTGGCCGAGCTGGCCGCCGAGCTTCAGGCGCGCATTGACGGCGCCTTCGGTGAAAACAAGGTAGTGGTAAGCGACGGCGGC
>CAZXPM010000029.1:0-4111 GCA_964643155.1 uncultured Planctomycetales bacterium
CTGGCAGGTGAGCGTCACGGTGCAGGTCCAGTCGTCGCTGCCGTCGGTGTTGGCCCAGGTGATGCCGTTCAGCCGCCACTCCAGGTCCAGGTCGTCCTGGTTGCCGGCGGCCTCCGCATCAAGGCCGGTAATCACCGTCGCCGAGGCGTTTGTCAGGCTGGTCCAGCCGGCGGACTCGACATTGATTTGAAACGTCACCCCGGCGTCCCAGGTCGCGGCGCTCATCTGGGCAGTAATCTCGTAAGCAGCGTTGCCCGCAACATCCAGCACGTCGACAAGCGAGCCGCTGGCCGCGTAGCCGTTCAAGTAGTCGGCTTCAACGATGGTGTAAGTCCAGTCCGCGCCGGCTGTGAGGGCGACGTAGTAGGTGTCGTTCACCGTGATGTCAATGCTGGCGGTGTCGGTGTTGGCGGCGTAAGCGGGGAACGCCAACAGGCATCCGGCCAAGAGGAAGGCCAGAAGGGTCAAGAGCCTCATAACTCCAAATCACCTCCCCATATACTTGGGCAGCGCCCGCGGGGGAGCAGCCCTCCTACCCCTGCCTCCTGTGCGTATAGTCTAGCACATATCAAGGACAATTGCTAATGCTGGGCGAGGTGTAATGACAAGGGCCACACTAGATATCCAGGTTCTTGACGTTGCGGGCGTAGTCGGTGATGAACATCTTGCGCGGCTGCACCTCGCTGCCCATCAGGCGCTCAAAGGTCTCTTCCGCCTTGCGCAGGTCGTCCATCGTAATGCGCGTCAGCGTCCGCGTCTCCGGGTTCATGGTGGTTTCCCAGAGCTGCGTCGGCGTCATTTCGCCGAGACCTTTGAAGCGGGTGACTTCGCTGTTCGCGCCGAACTCCTTGAGCTTTTCGTCCAGCTCCTTCTCGGTAAAGACGTAGGCGGTTTTCTGGCCCTTGCGCACGCGGTAGAGGGGCGGCTGCGCCACATACAGATAGCCGCGCTCCACCAGCTCCACCATGTGGCGGAAGAAGAAGGTCAGCAGCAGCGTGCGGATGTGCGCGCCGTCAACGTCCGCGTCGGTCATCACCACAACCTTGTGGTAACGCAACTTGCTGGCATCAAAGTCAGCGCCGATGCCGGTGCCGATGGCGGTAATGAGCGTGCGGACTTCTTTGTTGCCGAGTATCCGGTGCAGACCGGCCTTCTCCACATTGAGGATCTTGCCGCGCAAAGGGAGAATGGCCTGGTACTCACGGTTGCGCCCCTGCTTGGCGTTGCCGCCAGCGCTGTCGCCCTCTACGATGAAAAGCTCGGCGCTCTCCGGCTCGCGGATGGAGCAATCTGCCAGCTTGCCCGGCAGCGAAGTGTCCAGCCCGGCGGACTTCCGGGTGATGTCGCGCGCCTTCTTGGCGGCGATGCGTGCCTTGGACGCCAGCACCGCCTTGTTGAAGATCTTGCGCGCCTCGGTCGGGTGCTCCTGCAGATAAGATGAGAGCAGCTCGTTGATCGTGGACTCGACAATGCCTTTCACATCAGAGTTGCCGAGCTGGCCTTTTGTTTGCCCCTCAAACTGCGGGTTTTCCAGCCAGACAGATATGGCCGCGGTCAGGCCTTCGCGGATGTCGTCGCCGGAGGGGACTTCGGCGCCGTTCTTCACCAGCCCGTAGCTCTGGGCGTAGGAGTTGATGGTGCGCGTCAGGCCGGCCTTGAGGCCGGTGATGTGGGTGCCGCCATCCTTGGTGTGGATGTTGTTGGCGTAGCCCATGATGTACTCGCGGTAGGAATCGGTCCACTGGAGCGCGAACTCCACGCGGGTGCTACCCACCATCTTTGTGCTGTGAATGACCCGGTGCAGCGGGCTGCGAGTGCGCGCCATGTACTTGACCAGCTCGCCCAGGCCGCCTTTGGCCTTGAACGTGGTTTCATTGTCCTCCGCCTCGTCCCTGAGGGTAATGGTCAGGCCGGCGTTGAGGTACGAAAGCTCGCGCAGCCGCTCGGAGAGGATGGAGAACTTGAAGTCGGTGGTCTCAAAAATGTCGGGGTCGGGGTAGAAGCGCACGATGGTGCCGCGCCGTCTGGACTTGCCGGTTTCGCGCAGGTTTTCCACCAGCTTGCCGCGCTCGCAGGCGAGGAACCACTTCTTCCCCTCGCGGTGGATCTCCACCTCAAAGCGCCTGCTCAGCGCGTTGACCACGCTGCCGCCTACGCCATGCAGGCCGCCGGAGACCTTATAGGCGCCGGAGCCGAACTTGCCGCCGGCGTGGAGGGTGGTGTAGATGACCTCCGCCGCGCTCATGCCCTCGGACTCCATGAAGTCCACCGGCACACCGCGCCCGTCATCGCCGACCGAAACACTGCCGTCCTTGTGGATGGTCACGACGATGGTCTTGCAGTGGCCGGCCATCGCCTCGTCCACCGCGTTGTCCACCAGCTCGTAAACCAGGTGGTGCAGGCCGCTTTCTGAGGTGGAGCCGATGTACATCGCGGGGCGCTGGCGCACGCCTTCCAGGCCCTTGAGCACCTGGATGGACTTGCCGTTGTACTCGCCTTCAATCGCTTCAGGCGGAGCTTCTTCCACCGTCTCTTCCCCGCCTTCGCCGGCGGGGGTGGCGGTGTCCAAGGCGGCTTCTTCCGCGTCCTTGCGCTTGTTCTTGCGGCCGCCCGCGTTAGAGTTGCTGGCAGCGGATTTCCCGGCAGGTTTTTTGGTCTTCTCCATGGCGCTAGTCACTATACAACAGTTTATTCCACCCCAATCCTCAAGCCCGGGTCTATTGTAGCACTTTGGCGCGCCGAAATACAGCCTTAAGCCGCATCAAATAAGGATAAAATGGGGCGGGAGAACCCCGGCAGACAGTTAGATTCCAGGCCGATGAAACCCTAATGCTGAGTTAATACTGGAATCTCTCGCCCAGGAAGTACTTGCGTGCCATCTCGTCGCGGGAGACTTCTTCCGGGGTGCCCTGCACCAGGACCTTGCCGTCCACCATGATGTAGGCGCGGTCGCAGATGGAGAGGGTCTCGCGCACGTTGTGGTCGGTGATGAGCACGCCCAGGCCCTTGTCGCGCAGCGACGAGACGATGTTCTGCAGGCTCTCAATGGTGATGGGGTCAATGCCGGTGTAGGGCTCGTCCAGCAGGATGAAGTCGGGGTTGCCCGCCAGCGCGCGGGCGACTTCCACTCGCCGCTTCTCGCCGCCGGAGAGGACGTAGGCCTTCTGGTGGCGCAGGTGTTTGATGCCGAACTCGTCCAATAGGCCTTCAATGCGCTCGCGCTGCTCGGCTTCCGGCACGCCCAGCACTTCCCACACCAGGCGGATGTTCTCCTCCACCGTGAGCTTGCGGAAGACGCTGGACTCCTGGGAGAGGTAGCCGATGCCGAGCCGCGCGCGCTTGTAGATGGGCAGGTGGGTGATGTCCCGGCCCTTGAGGAATACCTGACCGGCGTCCGGGCGCACCAGGCCGATGGCCATGTAGAAGGTGGTGGTCTTCCCTGCGCCGTTGGGGCCCAGCAGGCCGACTACCTCGCTCTTGCGCAGGTGCACTGAGACGTTGTTGACCACCCGCCGGCCGCGGTAGATCTTCACCACGTTGCGGATGTCCAACACGCCGTCGGTTGCGGGGGCGGCGGCCTCAGGCGCGGAAGTTGTCTGACCGGTGGTCTCCATCGGCTGCTGCGATTGTAGCACAGCGCATGGCCTGAGACGGCTGGCCGGGCGCGGGTGTTCTGGCGTGGCCTTTGCACCGGCGGCGCAATGCACTACAATCTCAGCGGGAGGAACCATGATCCAACTCGGCGCTTTCAAACTGCACATTCTCACTGACGGCGCGTTCTACCTGGACGGCGGCCAGATCTTCGGCATTGTGCCCAAGAAGATGTGGGAGCAGCGCCATCCACCGGACGAGGACAACCTGGTGCCGCTCTACCTGCGGCCGCTGCTGGTGGACACCGGCGAGCGCCGCGTGCTGCTTGAGGCCGGCATTGGCGACCGCGCGGGCGCGAAGTTTGAGAAGATCTACAGGATTCAGCGGGAGCCGCGCCAACTCGTCCAGAGCCTGCAGGGCGCGGGCTACCGGCCGGAGGACGTCACCGACGTCATCTTCACCCACCTGCACTTTGACCACTGCGGCGGGGCGACCTATGAAAACGAGGAGGGTGTGCCGC
>CAZXPM010000029.1:4121-12297 GCA_964643155.1 uncultured Planctomycetales bacterium
CCCTAACGCCGTTTACTACAACTCGCCGGGCGAATTTGATGCGGCGCGGAAGCGGCATCCGCGCACCCGCGGCTCCTACCGCGAAGACTTCATTGAGCCGATTGTGGCCAGCGGGAAGCTGCGCGCCATCCGCGAGGAGGGAGTGCTGCTGCCGGGCTTCACCGCGCTGCACACCCCCGGTCACACCGCGCACCACTTCTCCATCCTGGTGCAGAGCGAGGGGCAACACCTGGCTTTCTGGGGCGACCTGATGCCGATGACGGTGCACCTGCATCCGGCGTGGGGGGCGGCGCTGGACACGCACCCGATGGAGGCGGCGGAGACCAAGCGCAACCTGCTCCAGCGCGCCCGCGACGAGGGCTGGCACTACCACTACTTCTACCACGAGATGAAGCCGCTGCTGCGCGCGGCGGAAGTTGAGGCGTTGCTGAATCCCGCGAAGTAGCGGGAGTTACCAGCCCGGCTTGACCACGAACAGGCGGGGCTCGGTGAGTTCGTCCATGGCCCAGCGCAGGCCCTCGCGGCCGAAGCCCGAATCCTTCACGCCGCCGTAGGGCAGGTGGTCCAGCCGCGCGATGGGCGACTCGTTTATCAGCACCGCGCCGCACCCCGTGTGCTCAAAGGCGTAGTTAGCCTTGTCCAAATCGCGGGTGAAGTAGCCCGCCTGCAGCCCGAAGCGCGAGTCGTTGACCAGCTCCACTGCCTCGGCGAAATCGCCGTAAGGCGCGACCACCACGAGGGGCGCGAAGGCCTCCTCGGCATACACACGCGCCTGCCGGGGAGCGTTCTCAATGACGGTGGGGGCGAAGACATTGCCCTCCGCGGTGCCGCCGCAGAGCACGCGCGCGCCGGCTTGCCTGGCCTCAGCCACCCACTCAGCCACGCGCTTTACATCGTTCGGCGAGATGAGCGGGCCGTTGAGGACGTCTTTGTCAAAGGGGTCGCCGGAGTGGATTTCCTCCTCGGTGAACTTCACCAGCGCGGCGGTGAAATCGGCGTAGAGCTTCTTGCGCACGAAGATGCGCTGGACGCTGATGCAAACCTGCCCGGCGTAGGCGAAGGCGCCGCGCGCCAGATGGGCGGCCAGCCTGGGCAGGTCAGCGGCGTCTTCCACCACCGCGGCGGCGTTGCCGCCCAGCTCCAGCGTGATGCGCTTCTTCCCGCAGTCGGCCTTGAGCCCCCAGCCGACTTCGGCGCTGCCGGTGAAGGAGATCTTGCGCACGCGCTCGGAAGCGATGAGGCTCTCCAGCGCGGCGGGCGCGGCCGGGAGCACGTTGTAGGCACCGGGGGGGACGCCAGCGTCCCGGTATATCTGCGCCAGCATCAGCGCGGTGAGCGGGGTGTAGCGCGCGGGCTTGTGGATGACGGCGGCGCCGACGGCCAGCGCGGGCGCGACCTTGTGTGCCACCAGGTTCAGCGGGAAGTTGAACGGCGTGATGGCGAGCACTGGCGAGAGCGGAAAGCGGCCAATGATGGCGTACTTGCCGCCGGAGCGGCCGTAGGCCTCCTGCAGGTGCAGCTCGCCGGCATAGCGCCGCGCTTCCTCGGCGGCGATGCGGAAGGTGCCCACCGCGCGGTCAACTTCGCCGCGGGAAAGGGAGATGGGCTTGCCCGCTTCCAGCGTGATGAGCCGGGCGAGCTCTTCCTTGCGCTCAGCGATGAGGCCGGAGAGGCGCAGCAGCAATTCCGCACGGGCAAAAGGCGCCATCTCGCGCAAAGCGCCGGATACGTTCTGCGCCGCGTTGAGTGCCGATTGGAGGTGGCTTTCGTCCGCCAGCCTCGCTTCCGCGACGGTCTCGCCGTTGAAGGGGTTGAGGACGGGGAACGACTGCGTGCAGTCAACAAACTCGCCGTTGATGTACGGTCTGGTCTCGTAGGCCATGGGAGCGATTATACCGGGCGGAGTGCCGGCGAGCTACCCGGTGGTTTCCCCGCCGGCATCCTCCGGCGCTGGTTCGGCGTTGAACTGCGTGGCCTCAATCAGGCTGACGGCCAGTTGAAGCGTCTCCGGCGGCAGTGCGTGATCGGCTATCAGCACGAAGTAGTAGTAATCGGGTTTGACGTAGAAGTGGTGGTAGTAGAGGTAGAGCTCGCCGCCGGGCACGGCCTCAAACTGCTTCAATCCCGGGACGGGCTTCTCCGGCACCTGGAAGTGGAGTGTCTGGCGCAGACCCGGCCGCCCCTGAGCGGTGAACTCCTCATCCACTTCGCGTTCCAGGGGTTTCAGTCCCAGGTCATCAATGAGGTTGTAACGCACCTGCTGGCCGAAGAACTGGAAGAAATCCGCCTGCGGGTCCTTGGAAAGCAGCACCCCCGCGCCGCGTATCCTCTTCACTGCCAGCGAGAATCGGCCGGCTTTCAGCTCCAGGGGGAACTCCCGGCCGGGGCTGTGGACAACTTCAGGGAAGGTAGCGGGGTCGTAGGTCAGGCGGATGCCCAGCAGATCGGAGTAGAGCGTGGTCGTCTCGCTGCCGGAAGGGCCCGAGCCGGTTCTGGCGGGGCAGGAGGTAAGCGCCAACGCCGCCGCCAGCAGGATGGCGGTGGAGCTAAGAAGCGATACCGTGTTTTTCCTTGAGTTGGTCAATGTCGCGGATAATACTACCAAGAATACCGTTCAGGAAACGATTACTCTCTACCTCACCGTAGATCTTGGCCAGGTCCAGCGCCTCGTTGATGACTATCTTGAAGGGCGTGTCGGTGAACAGAAGCTCGCACAGCGCAATCCGTAGGATCGTCTTCTCGGGCATTCCCATGCGCTCAAACTTCCACTCGTGGGGATAGGCCGCCAGTATCTGGTCAATCTGCTCGCAGCGCTCCGCCACAATCAGCGCGATGTTCTCGATAAACTCCCGATTGGCGCCGAGGATCTCGCCGATTACCAGGCCTTCCTCCGCGTCCTGCGGGCCGAAGAGGTGCTCTTCAAAGGTGCGGTGGAGCAGGTCGTGGATTTCACAGCTGGGGCGCTGGAAGTACTCAAAGAGGATCTCCAGCACTTTGCGCCGGGCCTTGCGCCTGGATACTGGCTTGTCGCCGGTGTCACTGGTTTTCTCCGGCACGTTCATGTTCATTGGTCAGTGTTCAATTCGCCCACAACTGGAAACCGCACAACCAGAACGGGCAGCCCGCTACGGGTTTACGGCCGCCTCAGTCCCGTTAGACTCCCCGTTTTCCGATTCGGTTGCAGCAGGCGGAGACAGATCTTCCAGAAACTCCATGGCTTCCGTTACCGACTTGTCATCGGTTACCTGGTAGCTGACGCCGTCTATCATCGTGGAGTCAGAGAACAAGGTCTTCGACTGGATGAACTCGTCTTGAATGTCCGGCACCGTGCGGGCGAGGGCGGTTATCTGGTCAATCCGCAGATTGCTCTCAAACGCGTCGCTCATCGCGCCAACTATGGCCGGAATGCGGCTGTAAGCCCGTCCGCGCTTCAGCGCGCGGATGATAGCGTGCATGGCCTTCTGCTGCCGCTGCATCCGGCCGATGTCCCCCAGGAGGTCGTGGCGGAACCGGACGTACTTCAGCAGTTGCTCGCCGTCCATGTGCTGCGGGCCGGCCGGAATGTCAATCACCAGGCCCTGGGCGCGGTCGCGGTAGCTGAGCGCCTTCTCCACCTCTATGTCCACCCCGCCGATGGCGTCCACCAGCTTGACGAAGCCGTCAAATTTAATGACGAAGTAGTAGGTCGGGTTGATGCCCAAAAGCCCGTGGACGCTCTCGCGCACCCACTCCACGCCGTCGTTCTCGCGCTGGCGGCCGTACACATAGGAGTGCGCCAGCTTGTCCCAGCTGCCATTGGGCAGCTTCACCCGCAGGTCGCGCGGCACCGAAAGCACCCGCGACTGGAGGGTCTTGAGATCAACGTGCGCAATCATCACGGTGTCGCTGCGGTGCGGCGGGTCGTGGTCCAGCCCGACGAAGAGGACGTAGATGTCCTCGTTGCCATCAAAGTAGCTGGGCAGTGGGCTGGAGGTCATCGCCCGCTGAAGCACATGCGCCAGGGTTGTCCTCCCGCCCGAGGCGGTCTCAATGGGACGGAACATCAGGTAAAGCAACAACGTCAGCACGAGGATTCCCAGTGGCAGGAAGACTGCGAGCAGGAGGCTGGTCTTGCGGCGGCGGTGGTCGGAGACGCGCCGGCGGATGCGGTCGTCCAACTCCGGGCGGGAGGAATACTGCCGGGTGGTGCGGTTGGCCTTGCCCGCCTTGCTGACGGAGAGAGCATCTCTGCGCGCTTTGGCGAGGATGCGCTCGGACAGGCTCTCCTTGCGCTTTTCCACCTAGCTTTCGTCCCCCTTCAGCTCCTGCAGGAACGCCACCGTTGCCGGGTGCACGGGGCGGTCCAGTGAGCTCAAGTACTCTATAGTGCTGGAGACGATTCCCCGGCAGAGGGGCTTCAGCCCTTCCGGCGCCAAGCGCCTGAGCCGGTCGGCCCCGGGGTAGTCCCTTCCGGGCTCTATCTTATCCGCGCAGTACACGATTTTCGCCGCGTCGCTCATACCGGGTCCGCCGACCGTATGGTGGAAGACGCAAGAATATACCACTTCATCGCTGAGGGAATACTCTGTTCTCAGGCGGAAAGCGCCGACGCGTGCGTGGAGCAGCACCGGCGAGGCGGCCTCCACTTCGTCCGGAGTGTAGCCAAACTCCCGGGCGGCGGAGAGCAAGCGCTCCGGTGGCCAGTGACGGCAGTTGTCGTGCAGCAGCGCCCCCAGCTCTACCCGATGAACCTCTTCCTCGTCCAACCCGTAGCCGCGGGCCAGCTTGGTGGCGAGCTCCCTGGTGCGCATCGTGTGCATCAGCAGTCGCGGCGGAAGCTCGTGGCTAATCATCATCGGCCCGTGCCCCGGCCTTCACTGTTTCTCTCCGAACAAACCCAGTTGCATTAGCCGGCGGCTCTTCGTGAGGGACTCGCGCTTGACCTCCTCCAGCTCCTCCAGCACCGCCCGCGCCCGGTCAATCACCTCCGGCGGCAGCCCCGCCAGCCGCGCCACCTCAACGCCGTAGGATTCGTCCACGAAGCCGGGGGCAACCTTGTAGAGGAACACAAGCTCGCCGCCGCTCTGCCGGACTTCAACCTTGAGGTTGCGCACGCGTGGCAGCAGCTCTGCCAGCTCTGTCAGTTCAAAGTAGTGGGTGGCGAACAGCGTTTTGGGATGCGCGCGCTTGCCGCTGTGCAGGAACTCCACCACGGCCCGGGCGATGCTGATACCGTCGTAGGTGCTGGTGCCGCGCCCGATCTCGTCCATGATGACAAGCGAGCGCTCGGTAGCGTTGTTGAGTATCTCCGCGGTTTCCACCATCTCCACCATGAAGGTGGATTTCCCCAGCACCACCGCGTCCATCACCCCCATTCGGGTGAAGATGCGGTCAACCACACCGATGTGCGCGTGCTCCGCTGGCACGAAGCCGCCCATCTGCGCCAGGATGACGACCAGCGCGGCCATGCGCATGTAGGTGGATTTGCCGCCCATGTTCGGGCCGGTGATGAGGTTAATCTGGACAGTGTCGGCGTCCAGGTAAACGTCGTTGGGGACAAAGCGCTGGCGGCCCACCATGCGCTGCACCAGCGGATGCACTCCGTCCTTTATCTCAATCACGGGGGAGTCGTTCACCACCGGGCGGGCCCAGCCTTCGCGCCGCGCGGTGTCGGCCAGCGCAAGAACGTAGTCGGCTTCGGCCAGGATGTCCGCCGCGCTGTGCAGCTCGTCGGCCTGTGAGCGCAAGGAAACGAGCAGGTCTTCCCACATCCGGCGCTCCAGCTCCAGCGCTCTGCTCTCGGCTTCAGCCAGCTCCCGCTCGCGGGTAGTCAGCTCGGTGGTCACGAAGCGCTCGGAGCCCACCAGCGTCTGCTTGCGCTCAAAACCGTGCTCCGGCAGCACCAGATGCAGGTTGGCCTTGGTCACCTCAATGAACCAGCCGAAGGCGGGAGTGCGCTTGACCTTGAGCGAGCGGATGCCGGTCTGCCCGCGCAGTTGTTCTTCGTATGTGTTGAACCACGCTTCGCCCTGGTCCATCAGCGCGCGCAGGCGGTCAAGTTCGGCGTCGCAGCCCTGGCGGAACACTCCGCCGTCCTCCACCTTCGCCGGCGGCTCCCCGTCCAGCGCCGCCAGTTGTGCCAGCGGCTTTTGGCAAAGCGGGAGTTCCTTGGCCAGCCTTGCCAGCAATGGCGCGTTCCGCGAGCCGAGCGCCCGCGCAATCTCGGGGAGCCGCGCCAGCGATTCGCGCAGCTTCACCAACTCCGGCGGATTGGTGCGGCCCAGATTGACGCGGTTGAGGATCCGTTCCAGGTCAGACACGCCGCCGAGTGCCGCGCCCAGCGCCGAGGCCGCGTCTTCCGCCTCCACCAGCTCCTCTACCGCCTCCAGGTACGAGTTGATGGTGTCCGGGTCGGTAAACGGCGCCTTCAGCCGGCCGGTCAGCAGTCGCTTGCCCATCGGCGTGCGCGCGCAGTTGAGCACGCCCAGCAGCCCCGCTGCCACTTCACGCGGGCCGTTGCCGTCTTCCAGCCGCTCCAGCTCCAGGTGGCGCACCGCCCGCCCGTCCAGTTGCATCCGCTCGCTCAGCGAGATGCGCTGCAAGAACAACTTGGGCTCTTCTACCTTGAACACCTCGCGCAGGTAGCGCACGAGATGAAACAGCGACAGCAGCACGGCGGAATCCGCCTGCAGGCCGAAGCTCTCCAGGTGCTCGGTGCGCAGAAACTTTCGGGCGAAGAACTCCGCGTCCTTCAGCGAGACCTGCGCGTCAAAGGTGTGGATGACCGCGAAGGGATGGCGCTGCTTGAACTCCGCGAACTCCGGCAGCTTCGCAATCGCCGGGTCCAGCAGCATCTCTTGCGGGTGGACGCGCTCAATCTCGGCGATAAGGCGGCTGCGGCTGCTTTTCAGGTCAAGCTCGGTGTGCGCCACGCGCCCGCCGGCAGCCTCCAGCAGGCAGAAGCCGGCCTTCCCCCGGTGTTCGCTCAGCACCAGCAGGAACACGCCGCTATCGTCGCTCAGGAACTCGTCTTCCACCAGCGTGCCGGCGGTGATGACGCGGGTGACGCCGCGGTGCACCAGCTTCTTGCCCGGCGCGGGCTCCTCTAACTGGTCGCACAGCGCGACCTTCTCGCCGGCCTCCACCAGCTTCTTGACGTAGCGCATCAGCGCGTGGTGGGGCACGCCGCACATCGGCACCTTTACCCCCCGGGCGGCCTCGCGCGCGGTGAGCACCACTCCGAGGATGGGCGCGGCGCGCTCGGCGTCGGGCCCGAACATCTCGTAGAAGTCGCCCAGCCGGTAGAGCAGGATGGCGTCCGGGTGCTGCTCCTTGATGGAGAGGTACTGCTTGAAGAGCGGCGTGAGCTTCTGCGCCGGCAGCGGCAGGAAGCCGCTTGCGCCGTCTGCCGCAGCCCCTTCAGTCGCGCCCTTGCCGTGCGCCGCCCCGTTGTCTTTCGCCTGCGCCATCAGGTGGGGGTATTATAGCGGGGGGAGCATGCTTACAGCCCAGCATAGCAGGCTTCTTTGAATGGTAGGTGGCCTACATGTGCGATTGCAGTGGATAACACGCCCCACTGGTCACCGACGAAGACAGAATGAACAGCTTCTTGTGAACTGGGAAGAGGGTCGTGACAGTACTCAGATATCCAACTGTCACCGCTGCCGTCAGTCACGGCGGCAAGCGAATCTTCTTCGCCCGCCCGCGAGGTCTCCTGGAAATGTTGCGCCAGCGCGCCAGCCGCTATGAGCGTGCTAAGATGTCTTCGGTCAACTCCCATCGGCCTCTCCTCCCAGGTTACACAGGTTCCGTAGCTCCCCTCTGCAATGTCAGCATACCGCATCAGGGGTATAGGCGCAGGACTTCAGCGGTATGTTCTTCCCAATTTCTGTGACTCGAGAACGGCAGCCTTATCCTCCGGACGCGGAAGGTGCGCCCATCAGCGAGGGTGTGCTAAGATTCGTGCACTTCCAGGGCGATGAATCTCGACCATATCGGTATTGCGGTGCGTAATCTGGCGGAGAGCGTCCGGGCCTACGCCGCGCTGCTGGGCGTTGACCCGGCGGGCGTCCACACGGCTGAAGTCCCTCAGGAGAAGGTGCGCATCGCCGAGCTGCGGCTGGGGAACGTGGAGATTGAGCTGATGGAGCCGCTGGCGGAGGATTCGCCCATCAGCGGCTTCCTGGACAAGCGCGGC
>CAZXPM010000029.1:12307-14470 GCA_964643155.1 uncultured Planctomycetales bacterium
CATCCACCATGTCTGCTACCGCGTGGAGGACGCCGAAGCGCTGTTCACCGCACTGCGTGGACGCGGCGTGCGCACGCTCACCGATTCGGTGCGGCGGGTGCGCGGCTACGCCTATTTCTTCGTGCACCCCAGGGACGCGTGCGGGGTGCTCACCGAATTCAAGCAACTACTGGAGCCATCCCATGACGGATAAGAAGGACCACGGCAAGAAACGCGGGGGCGCCAAGCGCGCAGTTATCAAGGACGTCACCGCCAAGTCCACCATCGGGCGCATCCAGCTCCTCAAGGAGCTGCGCGCGCAGGCGGTGCAGGGCGGCGGCCCCGCGGCCATTGACAAGCAGCACGAGAAGGGCAAGCTGACCGCGCGCGAGCGCATTGACCTGCTGGTGGACGAGGGCACTTTCCAGGAAGTGGACATGTTCGTCGCCAGCCCCGGCGCCAAAGTCTACGGCGACGGCGTGGTCACCGGCTTCGGCGAAGTGGAAGGGCGGCGCGTTGCGCTGTTCGCCCAGGACTTCACGGTGATGGGCGGCAGCCTGGGCGAGCGCCACGCAGCCAAGATCTGCAAGATGCTGGACCTCTCGGTGAAGGTCGGCGTGCCCATGATCGGCCTCAACGACTCCGGCGGCGCGCGCATCCAGGAGGGTGTCTTCAGCCTTGCGGGCTACGCCGATATTTTCTGGCGCAACGTGCAGGCGAGCGGCGTGGTGCCGCAGATTTCGGCCATCATGGGCCCCTGCGCCGGCGGCGCGGTGTATTCGCCCGCGCTCAGCGACTTCATCTTCATGGTGCGCAACACCAGCTTCATGTTCCTCACCGGCCCCGACGTCATCAAGGCGGTGCTCAACGAGGATGTGACCTTTGAGGAGCTGGGCGGCGCGCTGACCCACAACCAGCGCTCCGGCGTGGCGCACTTCGCCGCGGAAAACGAGCTGGACTGCCTGCGCCAGATGCGGCGGCTGCTGAGCTACCTGCCCGGCAACAGCGCGGAAGACCCGCCGTATGTGAAGCCGCTGGACTCGCCCGAGCGCCGCGAGGAGCGGCTCGCCGAGATCATCCCCGACGATCCCAACAAGCCCTACGACGTGCGCGACATCATCCGCCTGGTGGTGGACCTGGACAGCTTCTACGAAGTGCAGGCGATGTACGCGCCGCACCTTATCGTCGGCTTCGCCCGGCTGAACGGCCACGTGGTGGGCCTGGTGGCGAACCAGCCGCGGGAGCTGGCCGGCTGCCTGGACATCAACTCGTCCATGAAGGGCGCCCGCTTCATCCGCTTCTGCGACTGCTTCAACATCCCGCTCGTCACCTTTGAGGACGTGCCCGGCTTCCTGCCCGGCACCAACCAGGAGTGGGACGGCGTCATCAAGCACGGCGCCAAGCTGCTTTACGCCTACTGCGAGGCCACGGTGCCGAAGCTCCTGGTCATCACCCGCAAGAGCTACGGCGGCGCCTACTGCGTGATGAGCAGCCGCCACGTGCACGGCGACTACAACCTCGCGTGGCCCACCGCCGAGATCGCGGTGATGGGCGCGCAGGGCGCGGTGAACGTGACCATGCGCCGCGAGCTGGCCGCCGCCGCCGAGGGCATCAAGGACCCGAAGAAGGCCGCCGCCGCCGTGGAGAAGAAGCGCCAGGAGCTGATAGACGATTACCGCCGCCAGTTCATGCACCCCTACATCGCCGCCGAGCGCGGCTATGTGGACGACGTGATTGACCCGCGCGACACGCGCCTGAAGCTCATCGCCGGCCTGGAGATGCTGCGCACCAAGGTGGAGCCCCGCCCCATCCGCAAGCACGGGAACGTCCCGCTGTAGGGGCTTGACAGGTGTTTAGGCAGCCGCTAGAATAGGGTCATCCGGTATGCTTGACCTGTGTTGTTTCTTCGGTTAGAGTGTGGTGACAATGGACAGCGGTGGGGGTACTGGTCAACTAGCATTTGACGATCGCTTTCTCGACGCGCGCAAACGTAACATCGCAAGGTCGCCAAAGGTCGGTGGATGCTCGGACGAGGATTCCAGACCCTATCTGCGCGATCTCAATACCGACCTGCTTCCTTGGCCGTTGAATATCCAGTTCTCCGCTAACGTCGAGGAGCCGATTCACCGTTGGGCGCCCTATGTCCAAGGATTCTCTGCCGAGTTCGTTGGAGCTGTTATCAGT